>NZ_JASMWN010000008.1:0-170793 GCF_032595355.1 Sedimentitalea todarodis
AACAAACGGTCCGGGGTTCGTGTGATCAGATTGCAGTCGTGCGTTCCTGAGCTTGCCACATGGGAGCGCAGGGTAATCGGACTGGTTTGCACGGTGGACGTGGCATCAGGTGGTTCGGGTGAGCGGCCGCTTTCGATCAAGGCGCTGCACCGTGCTTTGCCCGGGGTCGAACCGGCCAGGATCGCGACCTGGCTGGATACCGGGACGGGGGCACCGGTCACACGGGCGGCTTTGGTTCTGGAAACTGTCTTGTCCGATCACCCGCAGGAGGAAGCTGTCGCGTTGATCCTTGCCGATGTTGCATTGGCGCAGGCGCTTGGGTGGAGATATGCGCTGCCATTGCTGGCAACGAGCCTGCGGCGGGGCGCTCTGCGCCAGCGCGGGGAAGAGTTGCGGTTGGCGTGCCATCGCGCGGTGACCAGGTCGGCCGCGGAACTCGCGCGTCAGGCCTCGGATTTGTCGCGGCGGACGGATCGATTGAAAGCGGTGGCGCCGAAACTGCGCGCCAAGGGGGCAGGCGCGGCGGTCGAGATGTTTCTGACCCGCGATGCGGTGGCACCGGCCGCCTTGGCATCTCTCAACTCGGACCGCGCCGCGCGGCGGTTCTGCGATCGGCTGGTCGATCTGGGTGTTGCGCGCGAGTTGACCGGGCGCGACTTCTTCCGGCTTTACGGAGTGTAGGGATGGCAAAGGATCGACCTGAGCCGGACCTGGACCGCGAGCTTGAAGACCTGCCGCCCGAGTTGCGCTGGCGGGAATGGATGAAACGCGTCGAGGCCGTGCTGTTTGCCTCCGCTTCACCGGTGTCGCGTGAAGACCTTGAAAAGGTGGTGGGGCAGGGGGCTTCGGTCGATCTGTTGGTCGAAGATCTTGCTGCTGATCTGGAAGGCCGGTCCTTTGAGTTGGCCAGTGTGTCGGGTGGATGGATGTTCCGGACGCGACCCGCCTATGCGCCGGCGATCCGGGCCGCGGCGGATATCGGCGCGCAGAGCCTCGATCTGAGGGAGTTCGACTTTGCCGTCCTGGCCGCCATTGCCTATCATCAGCCCATCACACGTGACGGGCTGAAGGACATCTTTGGCAAGGAGATCAGCCGCGACCTGATCGGACGGCTGCACGCGCAAGGGCTGATCGGGACCGGGCCGCGATCCCCACGGCGTGGCGAGCCCTATACCTATGTGACCACCGAACAGTTTCTCGCGGCCTTCGGGCTGGAGACCCTGCGCGACCTCCCAGACCGGGAACAGCTCGCGGATGCGGGGCTGGGGACAGCTTAGTTGGGTGACAGAGATGGTTGTTTGGTGAGGCTCATACCGGTCAAATGGTGTAGCTTGTAGTGGACATATGGTGAAGTCTCTACTAAGCATCTTGTGAAATGACCGAGATAGACGAATATCTGCCGCGCCATCTTACGCCCGAGCTGCGTGATGCCTTGGCATCAGCGCGGGTTGTAAACCTTGTTGGGCCAAGGCAGGTCGGCAAAACGACGCTTGTTCGAGACCTGTTTGACAAGGGTCGTTTCGTCACGCTGGATGATGCGGCGGTATTGGCAGCCATGAATGCGGACCCCGAGGGGCAGTTGACAAGCCTTGCAGATGATCAGGGCGATATGCCGGTTATCATCGACGAGGCACAAAGGTCTGCAAAGCTCGCGCTCGCCATCAAAACGATTGTCGATCGCAATCGCCGAAAAGGTCAGTTTGTTCTGACGGGGTCTTCGAACGTCTTTACCACTGCAGAGGTCGCAGACTCGCTTGCCGGCAGGATGAGGACACTCAAGCTCTGGCCTTTGACCACGTCCGAAATCAACCGGTCGCCCGTGAGCCGATTGATCGACTGGGCGATGCAGGATGCACCATCGCTGGCACAGATCTCCGATCCTGCGCCTCTCGGCCGCAAAGGCTACATTGACCTCATACTTGCGGGCGGTTTCCCTGAAACGCGCATACTTCCTCTGCGACCGAGGCAGCGGCAGTATCGCGACTATGTTGATGCGGTGGTGGATCGGGACGTGGCCGACGTCATGCCCATTCGCAAGCCTGATGCGTTGCGCATCTTGATTGACCAAATGGCCGTGCGGACTGCGCAGGAGATCAACACATCCGAACTGGCAAAACTCGCAAAGCTCAAGCGCGAGACTGTCGATCAATACCTCGACATTCTCATGCGGCTTTCGATGGTGAGCAAGCTGAGTGCCTGGATGCCGGGCGAGAGCAAGCGAGATATCAAGCAGCCGAAATTCCACTTTGTCGATACTGGCATTGCCGCAGCCCTTCGCCGGCTGAATGACAGATCGTTCGAGATCGGCAACAGCCCGGAAGCACTGGGCGGCTTATTGGAAAGCTTCGTGGTTGGCGAGTTGCAGCGTGCCTTGCCGATGCAAGACGAGGACTACCGACTCTATCACTGGCGCAGCGCGGACCGGCGAGAGATCGACATTCTGATCGACGGAGGTCACCGGCTGGTGGCGGTCGAAGTCAAGTCAGCGGCCACGGTTGCGGTTGACGATTTCAAACATCTGAAGTGGTTTGCAACGGATGGGCCAGGCAAAGGGCGCAACACCACCGGTCTTGTGTTCTATCTGGGGCAGGAAAAGCTCACTTTTGGTGACGGAAACTTTGCTTTGCCGCTCAGTTCGCTGTGGACACCAGTGGAGTTGAGTTAGGCTTTACCGTCGGAAAGACGTTGGAAGGGCGGGAGGACTAAGCTGCTCCGCGGCATTGGCGCTTTTGGCTGACGGCGTGAGCTGCCCGTGACAGCGCGTATTTCGTGATCTGGGTGATTGACCGCCCATCAGGCGGCGTTCGGACAGGCATAGATCCGGTTCTCGCTAATTCCCGGGCACGAATTTCGGCATGTCACTTATGCGCCCAGTCAGGTTGGGTCGCGCGGTTTGACACATCACGCGCCTTCCGGGGATAGATTTTCCGTTCAAGGTCAGTGTCAGAAAGATCTGGCGGCAGCGGCCAGCTCAGGCCCAACTCGTCGGCGCGATCAAGGTAGCCCCGAAGAGTGGTGCGCCCGATCGCCAGGCTTGCCGCAATCTGGCGCGTCGACAACCCCTCGGCTGAGAGCCGCAAAACATCTCGTATCTTCCGCATCGGCAATCTCTTCATCGGACTTCCTTCGTGCCAAAAGGGCGGAAGGTAGCCGGTTACAGATTGCCTCGCAGCAGCACGTCACAGGGGTGGGCGAATACCCCGGAATCGGTGGGCGGATGAAATCGGAACGGGTGGGCGCATCAAATCGGTATCGGTGGGCACATCACCCCGGAATACGCAATATTCAGATCGATCGAGGCTTTCTAATTCAAGATGGCTGGTTCGTTGCTCGACAGCGATTTTTTTTTGTAATCGCGATTGAATAATCGCGGCTGCAAATTATCGCGATACCTCGTTACCAACAAAGGGATGGGCCAATGCCGTGCGCCAGCGAGCACCGACCCGCGTGGCTCTCGCGTAGCCTTGGAAAGACCCGATGTGAAAAATCCTATCACCAAGGAGGAGAATGAATGAGACTTCGTTACGGGATGCTTTACGTATCTGCCGTTGCGGTGACGGCACTGACCGCAGTACCGACCACGGTACTTTCAGACGCGCGTCACTCAATGCTCGAAAACAACAGCGGGGACGGCAAGCCTTTCCCGGACATGATCGAGCAGCTTTTGCGCGTGCCCATGGCCGTTGATGCCGACGGCGACGGTGTCCTCTCTGGAGATGAAATCTTGCGCGCCGGGGAGCGACTGCTGACGCTTGATGACAACGGCGATGGGAAGCTCAATGGCGTTGAAATGGGTGCCTATGAAGAGGTTCTTCCGCTAATCCGTTGGCACCGGATCACAAACCTTCTGGATCGTGACGGTGATATCCGGCTTTCGGCGGAAGAGATTGCAGGCGCCACAGAGTCGCTTGCCATTCTGGACCGCAACCACGATTTCAAGATCGATGAAAGCGAACTGTCGATGCGTCGCCTTGGACTGCCGGTCTTCGCCCGGCCGATGGGTCTCGATTTCGAGGAATGGCTCGGCTTACCTTCCAACTTGCTGAAGTTGCGGTCAGCGGCGATTTGTTCAACCGTATTCTGGCAGCCATCCAGCGGCTGCGCGCACCGCCGGTTCCAACATGAAGACGTCAGCACCAAAATCTGAGGAAGAGCGGCTCGATAGCGCTGTCCAAACCAAACATGTGCTGATCAAACCGAAATCTGTGCAGACCGCACCTCCGTGACCAGAAATCGCGCTCGACTTGCGTTCCAGATGCCCAGAAACTGCTATGGCGCGCCAAAGAGGCTTGATTGCTATGTAATCAGGCGTCAACATCACAAGAACGGCGTTCTACTTGGGGAATGTCGGTTGAAAGGGTCTGGTTTAGTCATCAGCAGGAGCTACAAAACCGCCTTGCCTGTCTCAAGCCGATTTGTTCTGACAACACTGCTCATGTCGAGATAAAAGGAATTCACTACTCCAGAGATTCGATGATAGCATCGTCTTCCTTGGATATGCTAAAATCTCTGCCTTTCAGTTCCGTGAATTTCAGTGCGTCCCGCCCCGTGGACGCGACGTATGATTTTATTCTCCCGTGGTCCTTCAACCTATTTCCGAACCTCCGTGACCTAAACAACTTGAGGCGCTCGCGTGCAGGGGCGGTCAACTTACCGGTATCTGTTTTCTCGAAGTCCTGACGCAGGTCATCCATCTTTTTGTATGCGAGCTCACCCGAAAGCTCTTGACGCCGTTTACCCGCTTCTGGATTGGGATTGATGCTAAGGTTCGCATCCACTAGCATCGGTGCCAATTGCCCCATTCCGAAACCGCGCAAATGTCCAATATTGTGCCGGAGATCATCATGCGCCGTTACGCTGACTGGCTCACCCACAAACAGCGCCCAGATTAAAGCTCCAAACTCGGCGGGTGCAAGATTGTGGCAAGCGATGGTGCCCTCGAATTCGATGGGTGCCTCATCACTCGCCATGATGAAACGAAGAAGCGTATCGGAGGCCACGGGCGGGTTTGTTGTACTGTCTCTGTCATAACTGGTATAATTCTCAAAGAAAGCCGCATTCTCGCTGAATGCTCCCAAGTCCGGGTCATGTACTGGATATATTTTCAGCCCGGCCAAGCGTGAGTCGCCCGTGTTCCAGGCCCCTTCTGCTAAGTATGACGGGTTAAAGCTTACCTTGGGGCTGGCACCGGGAACCTTCAGGACCGTTTCTACCCGGTTCGGCCACAGTCCGGGTGCAACGGTTAGACAATCAGCAAAGCTAAAGGAAATACGGCTTTGGATCCCTTGCGGAAAGGCATCACCCAGGCCCGCAGGCCATTCGGGGCGCCATTGGTCATTGCTCCGCTCGGCATTTTCATTTTCACCCAGCACAAAGCCCATCATGGCATTAGTCCAGTCTAGGACGTTATTGGTAGCATCCGGACAATAAGTCCGGTCTGCGACATCGGCGATCGTACTCCAGTCGCTATTGTCTGTTCTCATGCCGTTGAGCGTCTTGGTGCGTTCCGTCGCTATGGTTTCTTTCGCCGTTCGCTTTTCTTCACCGCTTGCTTGTCTGTTTTGAAGTATCCGCAATGCTTTGCCAATTTCACTATTCTCTTCGTTTATATCCGCGGAGGTGATCGGGTGTTCTCCTCGCGCAAGTCTACTACCAAAACGATTGATATATTTTTTATTGATTGGCCCATAATATGACCCTGTCACCGCTTTCAGCACGTTACGGATCATTCCGGCCAGCGCTGTGCCGCTAAGCGTTTCGCGCCCCTCTGCGCCGTTTTTTAAGGGTATGGTCAATTTGACCTTGGTTTTTTGCCGACGCCCATTATTATCTGTATAGGAATATTCTGACGTCTCCCCCTCGTTACCACATAGTATGGGCGAGGTCGCACGCCATCGAATGCGCAAGGTTGCATTTATTCCGCTAGGAATGGGTTGGATGTGGCTGAGCAGCAGGACTTTGCCTGGGCCGACAATCGCGGGCGGGACTGGCAGCGTTGCCGGAACAAAGGCATAATTGATCCGCGCGCTGCTGTTTCTCAACATATCAGGCATTTTACGGTTCCCCCAGGCTCAAAGCCATATCGAACGGGGCGAACCAGCCATAGCCCCGTGTCACCTTTGCTCCAGCCTGAATGCCTTGGGTGGCTACATATTCGTTCAGGCGGTCAACAAGGGCCGCATCGCCCTTCCTAATCGCCTCAGCGTCATCTAGCCTGCTAAGGAGGCAATCATACCTCGCCTTATCAATGCGGAGGGCAATTTTTAGCCTACCCCCAACCGGGCAGTTGATTAAAAAAGCCGCAGGCTCCAATGCCCCTTGGGTCAACACATCAAGCTCAAGCCCCGGGAATGACCCGTGGTCTTGGTTTTCAGCTTCGTAAACATGCAGCGATAACAGCCCACGAAACCCCTCAACCCCGAACAGACGCTGCGTGGAGCAAAGCAAGTTGAAACTTTTATAGGACAAAAAGGGGTCATCTATGCGATCGGACGAATTTTCATCCAGAGTTGCCTCGAGATACCCTGCCAGACTGCGAAGGCTCTGGCGCAACGCGCGTTCCCATCCCGATGGCTGCCCCTTTGCAAAGCGCATTTCAGAGATGACCTTTTTACGGTCAGGAGTCAGGGCTGCTGCTGCTTCGCCACGCTCAGGATCGGCGATCAGAAGAGGGCCGGGACAGTTAATGTTCAGCATTCTCTGCGCCGGACTCGTTGGTTTGATCGGAATTACCCGAACAGTTTTTTTCGCCCCAACAGTTATGCATGTGCGCCCATGATCGTTTTTTTCTTTGCGAGTGATTTTATCGCAAGCAAAGGAAACCTCTGTGTCTGCAAGGCGCATTTGCCCCAACGTGGTCTTATTTGCTCCCACAGAAAACCCGTCATCTGCAGCCATCCGGTCCAGCAAGGGCATAACGAGTTCTTTTAGCCCATCCGCAGCGCCATCGTGATCAAAAAACATAGCTTCTAGCGTAAAGTGCGTGCCGCGCGGTATATTTTCGGCGTGGTAAAGGTATTTCGGCTTCACCGTCCGTGTGTCGCGATCGCGCGCATGCTGCGGTCGAATATAGGTTCCGCTTTGTGGGTTGAACTTTGGCATGTCCAATGCTGCGCCATGCTCTTTAAGGGTTGCCCCAAAAAATACCAGGCGTCCGGCCCGTGAGGATGGCGCATTTACGCACGCCTTTCCGAACAGGGTATCTATATCATGGCCTGCGCCGCGGCCGGTATCGCGCGATGCGCCCTTGAATGCGGTTGACGGGATATAGGCTTTGCCGTTCACATCCTTCGCTTGCTCCAGCACTTGGCGAGAATTCCCGTCACTTTCGACAAATACCAGCCGACCAGAGCCGACGTGAACATCTGTCAGTGCGTCCAGAGACAGGGTAAAACTCCATCGTTTTGCAAAGAAAAACGCCATCGATCAGGTCCTCACTAGAAAATCACCATAACCATTGGCGCGTATGAAGGGGCAAGTCTCGAAGTGAGCCTGTGCGTCGAAGGGGGGCAATCCGGTTTGCGCAAGACGGTTGAGCTTGTCGCGCGCCTCGTCGTTAATGATCAGGGCGAATTCCGAGCCAGTCAACGTCAGCGGCCAGACGTCGTTCCGGAATTTAGGCGTAGTGCGGTTTGCCTGAATCGCAGCGAAATCCTTCAGCCTCACCGCCTCACTTAAAAGACATCTGAAATAACTCTCGTAAATCTGGTGCATGTCTTGCGCGCCCTGCAAGTTGGTCATCCAGGCGTCAGACAAAAGTTGTATCGAGACGTTTGTTTCCGCCGCAATACTTACTTCGCCCATGGCATGAAGGGTAATACTCACTGGCGCAGCGGTTCTTCCCAATCGAGGGAGGCCCGCGCCAAGCGCCTTGGCAAACTCCACGAATTTGTCCGGCGGCGAATCCTTCCCCACCCATTCCAATCCGCCAATCCATTTTACACCCTCCGGCGAAAGGGCCGAGGTGGTGTACAATTGCTCGTCCTTTGGCGTCAGGTCGCCTTCAGTAACGGCTGTGCGAGTACGAAAGACCCGTTCGGGAACAAAGCTAAAACCATCCGAGGACACAGGATCGTTACGAAAGGAATCCCGATGGAGCACCAGACCAGCAGGTACCAACTCATTCTGGGTCGTGGCCCATGAAACCGGCACAGGGCGATCATTGGTCCCCTCCTTCGTGGGATAACAATGCAGCAGGCGTATTTCAGCAAGTACACCTTTAAAATAATCGTATTTTCCAGACAGTTTTAGCCAGTCGGCAACGGCTCCGAACATGACGTCACCGGGTATGTAATCCAAGCTTTCCAAAACGTTGCCGCTCCGTTTGCGTGGAGAAAGAACAAGCGGCCGGTCGCTTGTCACATCAAATTTGTATCTGCGAGCAGCCGCAACATTTGTCAGCGCCCAAAGCGGTTTTTCGGTGGGGGTATCGAAAACGAACTCCAAAGCGCGCCCATATCCGGCGGTCTTGTCAGCGCCTAAAAGAACAATTTGGCCCGCTACCCAATTCAGAACCCGGAACAACCGCTTTGCATCGTCCATTGTCGAGACTAAGCAATAGCCCGAGCCGTCAAAGCGTACGACCTCTTCCGGCGCAAAATGCGTTTCGCTGGTAACCAAAAACCCGTCCTTGACCGCGCCAGTTTCGGGATCCTGCGCCGAGCGCGTTTCAGGCGCACCGATTCCAGTGATCGTTTGTGGTGGATCGGTGTCGCGCGACAGCAGCGCATCGAACAGTTTTACGCCGGCCGGCAAAGCGTTTTCTTCCTCTTGCCCGAAAAATTCAATGAACTCCTCACCGGAAAGTTTGCAATCTTGCTTGGTGCCGGAAATCAAGAGATCCAGGCCAACTGCGCTTTCTTTCTCTGTGATGCCAAAAAGACCACGAAGGACATGCTTCAGATTGCCCAGGATCTGGTAGCCTGACAGGATTAGTTGATCCTTGTGATTGCGCAGGGCAGAACGGTCAAATCCGTATTCCGCAATTTCCTGCCCAGTCTGGAGAAACGGTGCCTTGATCCGGCCATGATAGGTGAAGGTTACGCGGATTCTAGACATCCACGCGCCCCACTGTTGCATCTGGCCCCTCCGATACCCCAACTGCTGCATCCGGCAGGAATGCCATCAACGCCTCGGAATGTAACAATGGGGCGAGGATGATTGGAGACAAACCAGACGCGGTTGTGGGAACCAATGGCGAAGGGTCCGTTTCCGTACCCGCCAATTCTAATGCAACCGCAACTACGCCATCTAGCGAATTTCCCTCGTGATTATTCTTCTTCACCCAGTCTGTAAAATCGCTCCAGTCACTCCATGATTTGGTGAGCACCCCAAGCTTTCGGAATACATTTATCGCTTCCTTTATCCTGGAGCGTGAAATTGCTGCTTCACCGGCGCGCCTGGTCTTTTTTTCGCGGATCAGATCAAACGCGGCATTCAACTTGCTAAGCTGGAGAGAGAACACTACGGGCTGATCGAACGAGACCACCTCAAGTATCCTGGTTCTGTAATTTTCAATGGATCCGCCGGGGACGTCCATACCACCGGTTACCAAGTATTGCAGGAATGAGATTCCGTTGTAGGTATCTGAATAGTCATTTTCATGAAACTTCTTGCAATTGTTCAGCAGTTTTTGCGTCAAGCGGCGAATGCCCAAGATAGGGGCTTTGACGCCGCATATTACCAAACCGACGCTGTAGCTGCTCATCGCGTCCTTCCCGGTCAAATGATCTGCAACAACATTCATGACATCCTGCAGCCTCCAGACTGGGAAAATCAAGATGCCTTCATCACCAGCATACAATAGTGTTTCCAGTTCCAGCCGTTCTCCGGTGTTCAGCAAATCGAAAAGCTCTTGAAGAAGTACCTGCATATGGACATGTTGCCTCTCGGACGCTGCGGAAAAGATTTCGAAATTGTCCAGCGGCAGCTTGCCTCCCAGGCGGTCGGCGTCAAACTCGAGCACCGCCATCTTGTGTCGGAATTTTTCAGGTACCCAGTCAGGTTTGGTTTCCAAGATGTTTTTGAAATTCTGAGGAAATTCAGGCGAAGAGCCCGAAAAATTGATCCCAAGCGTTTTGTAGTACTTGCCTCTGTTGTTGACACTACCCAGCGATTTTCGTTTTTTCTCGGACGGGCGGCGGGCGCCATTCAGGCGGAACCGGTTTCTTTGCGAAGCATTTCGCACGGCGACATACTCTGCGGCAAACTTTTCTTCATCGCCCGAACAACCCACGATCCCGTAGCTGAAACACAAGGACTTCAGCGTCTCGTCCAAATCCTCATCGTTGGTGTCCGGATTTGCACAGAAATCGAAGAACACCTCTTTGATATCTTCCTCGGTGGCTTCGACCTCACACAAAAGCGAAGAGCTGAATTCCAACTGTCGTATCGTTTTGAGCCTGGTCGCGAAAACTTCAGGTGCCATCAAAAGCGCGTACGAAGCCCCACGAATAGCTGGCAATTCATCACTATTATAGACGGTTTCTTCGTAGTTTACTCCCTCAAAAAACACCCAATTGCGCGGCATATCGCTTTACTTTCTATGTGTATAACCCGAGGCTACTAGTCAATAAGCTGAACGGTCAAGGATCGAATTCGTAATGGGGAATACACAAGCTTTGCCGCGCGGCATTATTTTTCTGAACACTAAGAATTTGTCCGAAAAGCGAATTTTGGAAGCGCTGGAACGCGGATTTTCTTCTGACAACCCGACTTTTGAGGTCTTTTTGGTTTTCACGAACAAGCGGCAAGTGGAAACAACACGCGGCTGCAGGTACGATATCGAGGATCTTAGGAGCGCCAAAACGGTTTTTCTTGCCGGCCGCCCCCTCACATTGTCTGAACGCGCCATGATGCCTCAAGACAATTTGCGCCATGTGCGTGGGGTACGACGTGGGAAGGGAAGTGGGCGCGACATCCTCGAGCACCTTGCTCTGTACGGTTTTAATCCCGATGAGGCGTTGAGAAAATCTGTCGCACAGGCGGATGCTCTCTCAGAGGCCCGCATTGATGGTTATGAGTTGAAAGCGGCTCTGAAACTCTTTTCCGAGTCTCTGTCGGCTGAGGCGGAGGAGGGCTGGCCCGCTAAAGACTTTTCCCTCCAGTGGCCGATGGAAAAGTCACTGATGGTCTCGGGCCGTCTGGACCCGACGGCGAAGAACTTGGCAGCGTTGTTTTGTGGCCATGAGAAGCATGCCGCAAATCTCGCACTGATCTCGTACGCCATTACCGCTGGGAAAAAGGCCAATGACGAACTGAACATCGCGGCAGTCGAACAGCATTTAAAACGGGGGTTGAAAGAGCCGATCTATGGTGAACTTCCCGATCAAGGTATGGTGCTGGCAACTGAGACTGCTGGCGAAAAATTGAATTTGACCGCTGCTTTACCCATGGCGGAAAACGCGCTCGCCACCAAGGCCATGGAGGAAATTGCCAAACTCCAGAATGGTGAATCTGAATGCAGCACAAGCTGCGGTCGGATTATTGTCACTGGCGAAGCCACGGGAAACGACGCAGACGTAAGGCGCCTGATAAATTTCTTCAAGCGCAATGCCCCGGTCGCAGCACGCAAGGCCCGCAGCGCAACCGTCAGCCTGTTCCTGCCCTTCGAGGCCAAGGAAGATGTCGGCCTTCCCAATGCACGCGACAGCGCCGACCCGTACGATGGAGTTGAGAATTACTTCCAGCAACATCTGGAACCGTTGTTCGGCATGCCGCTAAAAGAAGCGCAACCGAGTTCAAATGACCCCGTCCTTCAGCGATGTGGAAATACAGAAACAAGGCTCAAATTCAGAGTCAACCATCCCTCGTATCCGGGCTACGGCGACAAAGAACCTCGCCTGAACCGATCCGTCAGCGCTACAAGGGTTCATTGCCTGACACCTTCGGTCGTGCTGCTGGAAGCGGAAATCACGCTTACTGAAGGTGAAATGGCAGAGAATTTCACTCTGGCTGAGCTTCTGGATTTCACGGCTAGCGCCCGCCAAGTCAGCCGGGTTTTTGACACCAAAGCCCCTGACCCGGATGGTCAGGATAAATTTGTCACCTCGAGCCTGAATGGGGATGACGATGTGCTGGCAATCCTGCGCAAACATTCAGGGTTGGATATGCGGTATGAATATCTGGGGGATGACCGCGCCTTTGTATTTCAATCTGCGATATTGGAAGGCCCGGCACCGACACCCGGCACCCTTGCCGCGGACCATCTGCAAATAGCATTGGAGCGTTACAATACTGTGGACGGTTGGGGCCCGTCGCGCTTTTATGCCGAAGAATTTTCGCGCGGAGAATTTGCCGCCTCGGCCTATCCCCGCTTTGCCCAGCACGGGTCGGCACTCATGTGCACCGATCACTCCTTCTCGTTTCTCGGTTTTGCCGACAAATGGGCGGGGGACAAGGATGGTTATGACTCCTTTGCCCTGGACTATATCCACGAAATACACATGCCCGGACATTACCGGCGCATGGTGATCTATGCCCTACTGATCCGGGCCCGATTGAACCTCTTCGAGAAAACGCTGGACAGCTATTCAAGCATCAAAAACAACCGGGGTGAAGTCCGCATTTTGCACCAGAAGTTCGCCACATTCGTGCATCGAGCCTGGCGTGAAACCGTATCTTCACAGGTGCAAGGGCAGGAATTGTTTGCCCTTATCACTGAGCGCTTTGCAATTCGCGAACGTATTGACAAGCTGTCAGCCGATTTTGAAGCTATGGACCGGGTCGAGGCCCAGGATATCCGAGTCAACGAAGAAGCGCGCGCGACTCGAGTTGAAAAACAACGCTTGGCGTTCGCCTTCCTGATCGGGCTGGCCACTTCCGCACTTGGGATGCTGCAGGTTTTGGGGAATGAAAGGACAATATACTTCCCACTGACATGGTTCAAGTCCTGGTTCACTACCCCAACCGAAGGCGGGCCTGAGGTAATGAACGTCACTATCCTATTCTTCGCGATTCTGGTTTTTACCATTATTGCTTTTGCGTTGTCTTGGGCACTTGCCTTGTGCTGGGAAAAAGTGTTTCGACCGGCGCAGCATCGATAATCCACATTGGCGCTCCAGCTCCCGCGCGTGTTTCAAAAGCGAAGCGTTTCTGAGAGATAATCCTCAACAACACCCTTGGTGAAAATGCCTGACGGCACCCAGAGAGATGGGGCTCTTCGACAAAACAGGCACGATACGGCCAAGGGCAAGGTCTAGCGAGCACCCAGAGAGATGGGGCTCTTCGACTTTGACGCCAACAGCAGAGGCTTCAGAGTGTCTAGCGAGCACCCAGAGAGAAACGCGCGAAAGTTGGTGATGCCCTGAGGGGCGGCATATCATGGCGGTGTTCAGACGCCGTCAATTCTCTGCCGAGAAAGGGATATGATGGTGTGGATGCCGCCACCTTGGTGGCGTCGCAATGTATCGTCATGGTGACGTCACAGCATAGTGCTCGAAAGGACGCATCAATATGGCACAAGTTACCATCATCGGCCTTGATCTGGCAAAAAACGTTTTCCAGGCTCACGGCGCAACTGAGACCGGCATGGTCGTTTTCCGTAAGAAGCTGACCCGCAATCAGGTTCTTCCGTTTCTCTCAGAACAACCGAGGTGTATTATTGCGATGGAAGCATGTGCGACCGCACATGGCTGGGCGCGGGAGATTGGCAGGCTCGGTCACAGTTCGCGGCTCATCCCGCCGCAATACGTGAAGCCTTACGTTAAACGGCAGAAAAACGATATGGCTGACGCTGAAGCAATTGCTGAGGCGGCATCACGGCCGACCATGAGGTTCGTCGAGGTCAAGTCAGAGGATCAACAGGCCAGTGCCATGGCATATCGGACCCGGCAGATGTTCATCGGTCAGCGCACCCAATCGATCAACGCTTTACGCTCGCACCTGGCCGAGCACGGTGTGATTGCCGCGACGAACAAGAGCGGTTTGAAAAAGCTGTCTGCAATGATCGAAGATGAGACGGAGAGCATGCCGGACAAAGTCAGGGGGATTGCCCGTGTCTATGTCGATCACATTCAGGGGCTGACGGCGCAAATCGCCGAGATGACCGAGGCGATGAAGACAGTGGCAAAGACGTCAACGGTTATGAAACGATTGCAAACCGTGCCGGGGGTTGGGCTACAGACCGCCATGGCCATAGAAACCTTCGCGCCGGATCTGACGTGTTTCACCCGTGGCCGAGATTTCTCGGCTTGGCTGGGGCTGGTGCCCAGACAAAATTCCACGGGCGGCAAAAGCCGTCTTGGGAAAGTCTCGAAAATGGGACAAGTGGACATCCGCAGCCATTTGATACGTGGTGCCATGTCTGTCATCACAGCAGCCAGCCGTTTCGGTGTCAAAAAGGGTTCCTGGCTTGAACGCCTTCTCGCACGAAAACCAAAACTCGTGGCGGCGATCACCTTGGCCAATAGAATGGCCCGTGCGATCTGGGCGATGATGACGAAGAACGAGGATTATCGGAATCCCGAGGCGGTGGCGTAACAGCGATACGCGCAACTACCGCCCCGGTGTAAGAGACGTGTGAGGAGGTCACTGAAGTTTATGGGAGATTGATCGGCCAGATCCGGGCTGGGAAAACCATCTATGTGGCATTGAGCTTTTAGCTCTTGGATATGATTTGGACCCCGTTCGCGCATCACCATACCGGCCCGCGGCCATGAACAGCGTCGCAATGAAGAGGCCTTATACATGACCGCACCTGATCACACACTCATAGGTTCAGAAAAACCCTTGCACTAACGGCGGCATCCATACATGGGGCTCTTCGACGCGGAGCATTCGCACAGTCCATCTCGGTGGTCTAGCGAGCACCCAGAGAGATGGGGCTCTTCGACCTGAACAATGGCGCTACGTGCAAGGCACTCGTCTAGCGAGCACCCAGAGAGATGGGGCTCTTCGACCTGTGCAGCAAATCCCGGCGTCAGCTGGTCTAGCGAGCACCCAGAGAGATGGGGCTCTTCGACCTGATGATTTTATAGAAGGCTACTGTCGTCTAGCGAGCACCCAGAGAGATGGGGCTCTTCGACTTCGGCTTTCAGTTTCTTGATTCCAGGGTTCTGGAGTCTAGCGAGCACCCAGAGAGATGGGGCTCTTCGACCAGATGAAGAAACTGTCTACAACTGGACCAGTCTAGCGAGCACCCAGAGAGATGGGGCTCTTCGACCACGACATGTACAAGCTCATTATAGAGCGTCTAGCGAGCACCCAGAGAGATGGGGCTCTTCGACTGGTAGTTTGCATGTATCTGATAGAACTGCAAGAAAATCTCATTTTCCAGATAGGTTAGTATTTGGGAGCCATTTTTTCATTGACTTTTCACCAAGGCCATTAATAATTGTTATTTACCAGTATATTAACAAATCCAGATAGGTATATGCAAGACCCAATTGCCGACGCGTACCCACTGCCCAATGTGTTCGAGGCCATGCTGGCCCCGGAAAATATGCGTGCAGCTTGGGAAAAAAATCGCAAAAATGGCGGTTGTGCAGGGGGCGATGGGGTGACGATTGGCATGTTCGCCGCGTCGCTGGAGGATAACCTGGACCGATTGGTAACCGAGATTCGCGGCGGCACCTATCAGCCCCGATCCCATGAGCGAAAGGCGATCCCGAAAAAGCGCGGCGGTACCCGCATCCTGTCAATTCCCTCGGTTGTGGACCGGGTGGCCCAGGGTGCGCTGGCGCGGGTTTTGCGCCCCTTGTTCGAAGCGGAATTCGAGGATTGTTCCTATGCCTACCGGCCCGGACGTTCTGTCGATATGGCAGCGCGCGCAGTGACTGCTTTATGGCAGGAGGGCCATGAATGGGTCGTCGAGGCTGACATCCGCGCCTATTTTGACAATGTGCCTCACGCACCGCTGCTCGACATTTTATCAAGCCTCGTTCCCGAGGGCCGGGTATTGGGTCTGGTAGAAAGATGGCTGGCCGCAGGCGGACAGGATCCCACGGCCAGCGGCAATCCCGGGGCCGGGATCGGCCTGCCTCAGGGCGGCCCCATGGCACCATATCTTGCGAACCTTTACCTTGATGAAATGGATGAACGCCTGCAAGACGCCGGCTTTCGTCTGGTACGGTATGCGGATGACTTCCTTCTGCTGGCACGCTCTTATGAGAGTGCGCGTCGCGGAATGACGCTGGCAGCAAATGAACTCGCCCGCCTTGGCTTGTTTCTTAACCCGGAAAAGACCCGGATCAGCCGTTTTTCCGACGGCTTTGACTTTCTTGGCCGCCGGTTTTTGCGCGATCACCTGACCGAGGACCCGGATGGTCTGGATGCCGAGGAACGCGCGGCTGTGACCCGCTGGGGCAAGGCCGAGGCGCGCGCTGAATCCGCAGGTATTCGACCTGAACCAGCACGGGTAAGTCGTCTTTACGACAAGGAATTCAACACGTTGCGCGCCAGCGACATGCTGGCGCCCAAAGGGCCGGATGCCCCACTTGTTATTGCCGATGGAACTGCTCCCGCAGACACGTGGGCAGACTTCGTGGATGATGCGACCCTTTTCATTCAGCGCGAGGGCGCGGTACTGCAGGCACGTGGCGGGGTGTTGTCGGTTCTCTCGGAAGGGCGTGAACACTGGGCTCGTGCGCCCAACGGGCTGGACCGCATCGAGGTGGCACCGGGTGTCGTCGTCAGTGATGCAGCCCTCAGGCTGGCCGCGTCCAAAGGTTTACCTATCTACTGGGTCAGCCACGCCGGCATTACCATCAGCCGCACGCAGGCCCCACTGGCCGACCGCGCTGGGCTGCATCTGGATCAGGCCCGTATGGCGTTGGACCCGGTGGAAGGTCTGGCGTTGGCCCGCATACTGGCCGAAGGTCGCATCCTCTCTGCACGTCAGGTGATGATGGGCTGGCGACAAGATCTGAAACGCAAGGCTCGCCAGGCCCGCAAATCAACGACCCGTGAACGCGCTGCCACACTTCTTGAACACGCTGACAGTGCCGTTCAGCCGATGTTGGTTGCCTCGAAAAAGTGCCGTGTTGCGACCGACCGTGCGTCGTTATTGGGACTGGAAGGCTCGGCAATTGCACGTTTCTACCGGTTCTGGCGGCGATCGCTGCTACATGTTTCCATTGGAGCCCGTTCGCGCCGTCCTGCATTGGACGCTGGGAACGCGGTGCTGAATTATCTGACGTCGCTGTTGCAGAGAGATGTAGAAATGGCTATCCGCCGCGCCGGGTTGCATCCTGGGATCGGAATTTATCATTCTACACGCGACTACGCCGATGCGCTGGTGTTCGATCTGATGGAAGAATTCCGCGCGCCTGTGGTCGAGGCGCTAGCGCGCAGGCTGCTGAACAATCGTGACCTCGAAGCAGAGGATTTCCATAAGGACCTCGAAACTGGCGCGGTCAGACTGACCCCGCAGGCGAGGCGCACCACAATCGCAGCTTACAGGCACCACGTCGCCCGCAGGAACCGCGGCAGTGGGAACGAGGGCAAGCAGGGAAAAAGCTGGCGCGGGCTGATGCACGATCAGGCACGCAGCTTTTCCAAAACAGTATCGGGTCAGTCAACATATGTGCCGATCCTGCGCGGCTACTAGGGTCTGTTGACGTTCACCTTAGCCGGATGATGGTTGCTGCGAGAGCACTGAAAGCACTGAAACTGGTGTCTTGCAGCAGCGTGTAGCGATATGTTGGCAACCTTGAATCAGTCAGCGCATCAATTGGGAATCCTCCAACGTCAACACGCCCTAACTGATCCTTCGTCTGATGAACGTTACGGCCAGCGAGCACCCAGAGAGAAGGGGCTCTTTGAGTTTATATGAGGAGAACGCCATGCGTCGCGTCTAGCGAGCACCCAGAGAGAAGGGGCTCTTTGAGCTGGAGACACACCGCAGTACGAACATATAAGGTCTAGCGAGCACCCAGAGAGAAGGGGCTCTTTGAGCATAAGCAAGGATTGTGCTGGAAGTGCACTGTCTAGCGAGCACCCAGAGAGAAGGGGCTCTTTGAGGGGGTCATCTTGCATATATTTGTAGTAATTGCAAGAAAAGCCGTAAAACCAGATAGGTACCAAAATACTGGATAAAGATCTTTAGGTTGTGTTCGGATTTTAATATTATCTATGATTTTCATCAGGTTAACGTATCCAGATAGTTATTTCAAGAGAAAAACTCTCGTTTATCGCCAAAGATCAATATGTTAGCGTAGCATATTCTGAACCGAGAAGTTCTTTCATGGCCAGTAGCAAGATCCTTCATGTTTTCGCCTATGACATTTCCGACAACAAGGCACGCGGGCGCGTGGCGCGACGGCTTGAGGACCGGGCGACCCGAGTTCAGGGATCGGTTTTCGAAGCCCGCATGACCCCGCGTGCGGCGGAGCTTCTCGCAGAACAATTGCGGATATATCTGGAAGCCGGTGACAGCCTCCGGATTTACCCGATCGTAAATCGGTCACTGACGCGCTGCATTGTGCATGGGCGCGGCCTGCAGCCTTCAGCAACGGATTTCTGGATTGTCTGAGGTGGCGGTGTCCGGAGCAGATCACCCCAATCACCAGCCTAGCGAATGGCTACGCGACCAGTTGAACTTTCCGCCAATTGTCGGCGGTTTTGCCGCGCTGCGCGCGCAGTGGCGCGTTTGTGACATTGAGGTGGAATGCCTGACTCCGCCCGGACTACGGCCCGGGGCGTGGATGGTCTATGCCTTGCGCGGCGCGTTGGGGGACGTTCTGTTCCAGCGTGGTCTGCCTCGGGCTGACCACGCATCTGCCTATCAGGCATTGTTCAACACCCGCCATCTGCAATTGTATCGCCGCCAGGTGCCTTGCCCGCTTTTGCTGGATGTTGGGGTTGAAGGCGGTCGGATCAAAGTAATGGCACGGCTGTTCGGTTTTGCCGATCTGTGGCGTGATGAATTGCTGGCCGCATTGATCTCAGCGCTTAACAGAGGAGTGTCGATAAGTGAAAACAGCTCTGAAAGGTCCCCATGGGAGGTTTTGGATTTTCACTATATGCAGCACCAGCGTGTGCCTGAGGTTCCTGACGGCCCCAACCTGCGGGTTTGCCCGAAAAGCGCGCTCTGTTTTGGAGCAGAAGAACACTTGCGGTGGGAACCCGAGCGCTTTGTATTGGCCGCCTTCAGTCGCGTCACCCTGATGGCCAGATGGCACCGGGTGCTATTGAATGTCTCTATGCCTGGTCTGGCCGAGGCGCGATCCAGAACGAGACCGAGACTAGGCCGACAAGGGCCGGCTACGCGGTTGTACAAGGCCTCGCGTCAGCATCCGAAGCGGCATATGACCCTAGTTGGTGAGGCCAGCGAATTGCTGCTCTATGTCCCTGACCCGGACTGGCGCGAGGCACTAGCCTTGGCAAGCAATTGTGGCGCTGGCGGCCATACTGTTTATGGTTTTGGTAGATTCCACTTGCGACAGGCATGAAACACGGGAGACCGTTCAAAAGCCTGGGGTCATGCCGCTTTGAGGAGGGGTGGCGTTGGATTCAGCAGACTTGCCACATAAGGCGATCCCTCAGTTTCGGGTGGGACATAGCGGGTTCGCTCCGAGAGGTCACCGTTCAGCATATGTGCGGTGTCGACGGTGAAGGCGAATTCGCGCGCAGGATCGCTTTCCATCTGCAGCTCCAACTGCGTGCGTTCTTCTTTATCCAGGAACTCGTGCCAACCCCGTCTGCGTTCAGCCTCTTCGATGCGCTTTCCAACGGAAAGCGTGCGATGTCGAAGGGTGGTGAACTTGCGGGACAGGTGACCTGGCAGGAAAGTCGACAGAATATCAGATGCCTCGCGATAGGACATCCTAGCGCCGAGCTTCGCCGACAACTCCATCAATTCGGGCGTGGCGCGATCGAGGCAGAGGTCTGCTGCAGGAGAGAAGGTAAAGCATGCCCAGGGGTTGCAGCTCTGACAGATCATAAGGCGCGGATACTTCACAGAAACCGCGCCGAAAACCGTCAAAATGCTCCGTTTCTGATAATCCTTGATCGGCAACTGACCGCCGCAGCATTGACAGACGCGTCGGTAGCACACCCAAAGATCAAGCTCCCGCTGCACGACGGCCTTCTGGATTTCGGCCATGATTACTTTGCCGTCTTCAACTGAGCAGCCGATACAACCATCGGTCAGGCCATCTAGGCTCTTCTCGAAGAGAAGCTCTTGCCGATATGGGCACCGTCTAGAAACACGGTCAGCGGAGGCGATTGCGCATCTTCATCTACACCGATTTGCGCAGATTCACGGTCAATGAAGTTCTGCGCGACTCGGCCCAGGCGGTTGCGCACCGTTGTGTTAATCTGCTTTGCGCAGGGCAAAAGCGTTTCAATGATCCGCGCGGCTTCCCGAAAAGAGTGGCGCGACCCGAGTTCGGCCTGAAGTCGGCGTAATTCCGGCGTCGTTCGGTCGGGGAAGAAGTGGGTCACCGGGGACAATGTCCGTCCGCAGTTTTTCTCCGCCAAAGCATCGCATTTGCACTGGCGGAAACGCGGCGCTCGAAGCCGAAACCGTCCGAATACCGTGTCAAGAACCCGGGTACGATAATCGTGAACAGCTCGCCCAGACCCACAGTCTGGGCAAGCGCGGCTTACAGCGCAAACTTCCTCGACCTGATCGGATAGCACGGCTTTTTGAATCTGCCTCAGGATCACCTTGGCGTCCTCAAGCAACAATCCGAGCGCCTCCGGTTGCGCCAACCGATAGGGGCGCGACACCCGTCCAAGCCGGTGCGTTCGCTTCGTGCCATCGTCGAAGGTCGTTTCCACCGAAATCTGTACATCCATCACTGCTCTCCCACAAAAGAACTCAGGATAGCACAGTCCAGTGACCCCCAGGTTTTGCCCACTCTCTCGATTGACCGGCGCCAATATGGAGCCTTCGTAATCCCGACACGCAAGCAAGGCGCGGAATTATTACAGTCATCAATGACCGCGACGTGTTAGGATTTCCCGAAACAAGGAGAGCAAGCCATGATCGCGGGTGCACATGCAGTCTTGTGGGTCAAGCAGGACGGGCCAGGAAATGACGCCTGCCGTTTTGCCGACGCTGAGGGAGGGTACCTGATTGACGGTTCGTCGACGGGCGCAGACCGGAGTATCCTGCGTTACCGTATTCGCGCCCGACGCGATAGAACAACACGACGCGCCCGGATCGGTGCAAAGTCACGCATCTTCGTGCGACGCGCGCCTGATGATACATGGACGCTGAATGGTACACCGGTTCCAGCAGTCAATGGTGCCAAGGATATTGATTTGGGCTTCACGCCGGCAACAGTTACTTTGCCGCTCCGCCGCCTCAAGCTCGACGTCGGCGACGAAGCCGAGATTATGGTGGCAAGTTTGGATCATGAAATGGAACGGCTGATACCGCTCCACCTCATTTATCGACGCATCGCGAATGACCAATACGAATGCCTGAAGACCGAAACAGGCACCACTTCCCACCTTTCGGTGGACGCACAAGGCATCGTTCGAACGCACCAAGGACATTGGATTGCGCAGGCTTGATGCGCTCTGTTGGCCTATCCAAAGACAGTAAGCTATTTGAGCGCAACCGGCCCGGACCTTCGTGCGCAACGCAATATTTTTAGCGGCGCAGGGTCTGGAGTGCTGACTCGGTTGCCGTTAGCGGCACCAAGCTCAACTTCGACAATGCTCCCGTTCTACGAAGCGGATATCAATCGACAGTTAGCAGTACTCACATTCGGACGTCCACCGCGTGGAACAAGGCTTTTCGGAGAATTTCAGTACAGCAAAACTGATCGGGAGAAACCGGTTTGAAGATCGTACTGGCGCAGCTTCATACTACCAGGACGGAAGAACTTCAGCTATACTGCAGACATTGCTGGAGACCTGCATGTGCCAAACCTGACAACAAAGGAAATTGAGGACCTGGAAACCCGACCGAGGTTTACAGAAGAGACGCGCATGAGCATGGAGGCGCGGTTCGACAAACCATTCAGTCAGACCGTTGATGGCCACGCATTGTTGTTTGCAACCTGTGCCTCCTGCAAGCAGCCTGGCCAGGCTTCGATGATGCAGATAGGACATAAGGAACGTTGGAAAGACTATGTGCTGGGCAAGATGCAGGCAGACAAGCTTTATGAAATCTCGCAATCTCAACTCGACACATGGTTCAATGATCTTAACAACCTGCATTGGGAACATGCGACCTGTAACACGACCCACATCTTTGAGGACGGAAATCCGTTCGAGATGGTGGACCCAAAAGACAAGGTAAAGGCCCTGCTGCGAGCCACCCTTATCAAAGACTTCATCGCGGAAAACCTTGCCAAGGAGGGTGACGTAACGAAGTTCCTTGAGGATCTGACTCCCGAGGATTTTCTCAGGATTGCGAACCAAAAGTTCGAGCATGGCGCCGATGAAGTCAAAGAGTCGAAATTTTCAGGCATGGCCATCGCCAGGGAGGTCAAGCATCCGGACAAGGATGACAACTTTGACCTTAAGGCGCTGAAGCGCAGCCAGATGGAGTGGTTTCCGGAAACCGGCAAGGCGCTTTTTCGGCGCTGGAAAGACAATCAACTCGTCAAGCAGGGCAATGACGTCAACTATTACTGTTGCATGTCCTGCAATGGCTTCAATGAGGCGTCAGGGATGCAGCGCGGACATATTGTTCCCTGGAAATCATATCTCAAGAACCGGGATGTAGACAGCCTCAGGATGGCGAAGATTGCCTACAACGATCTGAATAACCTTCAGTTCGAATGTTCAACCTGTAACGGCAGTCACGATTGGGAAACCTTCACGGACGATGAGCAGAACACCATCGACAACGCGATGATGAGCCTTGGCACGGAAGTGGAGAACTATGATCCCGCCAAAGCGAGGGAATTGATCAAGGGTGTATTGGGCGGCAACTGGAAAATCATCCCACCCGAATTTTTCAAGCAAAGCGGGATCAGCGACCTGGCAAAATCCCGCATGCACGATTGGGAGACACCGCCGAGCGACAAGACATTGGACGTGCTCAAGGATGACCCCGGTTCAAAGCCGTTGTGCGCAGCTGTAGACAACGCAAGAAAAGACCCGAGCCGGGAAGTCTTTCGTTACCTGAATAACCTGAACCTTATCGTGCTGTGCGAGCTTGCCCTGGGCAGTGACGATGACCTGCCCGAAGACGTGTCGAAAAGCGATCTGGCCGAGTTGCGCGACTGTCTGAATGACCCGGACGCGTTCGTGCAAAAAAAGACCGATGTGACCATCGGCAAAAAGACATATCCGGTCGGCCTTGTTCTGGCGAACTATGCCAAGTCTGTTGATTTCGACGATTCCGTTCTCGACGAATATTTCGAGGCCCGTGGGAACCTCGAAGACAAATCTCGAGCGATCCAGAGGATTATCGAGCAACTGAATGAGATCTATAATGACAAGGCCGATACGCCTCAGCGGGACGCCTTTGACATGATTTGGAAGCGCATAGAAAACGTGCGCAAAGAAGGCAAAGTCACCACATTCGACGCCAAATATTTTCAACAGCAGGCCACTGCCATCAAGGTCATTCGCCGCGTGTACGTAATGTGGCGCGACGAGCGCGACGAAGAACAGATCGACGATCCAAACGCCCTCGACAACAAAGAGACAGCGACGCGAAACCTGCGTTTGAAGCGCATGGAGCGGAATGAAAAGTCGTTCAAGAAGTTGACGCAACAGGACAAGTCCATCTCTGAGATTCGCGATGTCATACAGAAGGCCGTGGACGCAGAAGATATTGAAGACGATCAATCCGTCAGCCTGAGCCAGTATTCAGAGGAAGATGAGATTGATCTGTTTGACCAACACGATGTCGATGATGATGATGATGATGATGCCGGGATCGGAAATGAGCCGGTGACACAACCCTCTGCATTGAGCGCAAACGTGCGCAAGGCGCCCATGTTTGCGACAGACACCAGACCGGCAAAGTCACGCAAGTCAGATCTGACGTCATCCGCCGCACATAATCTTGATGACGACGACGACGAGGAGGAAGACGACGACGACATGCAGCTTGATGGCCCTGTGATCAAGAAACACAAGGATGACCGGGATCCGCCACCGTCCGGCGGTGCATCGGGGCTGGGCGGCGGATCAAGCGGGACCTTTGGCAGCGGCACTCATTTTTCGTCTTCCACTGCTTCGGGGGGGCAGCACGGCGGCACGTTCCAGTCGTCGTCATCGAACTTTGGCGGCAAGGTTCACAAGAGATCGGTCGATGAAGATATCATGTCGGACTCGCTCAAAAACCCGGACAAGTTGCGGCGGTCCAAAGGCGACAAAACTGTTCAAAAAGCCAAGATAACCTGGATGAGTGATTTCCTGGCAATGGATGAGTGACGAGAGGTGGTGTGTTCAGACAGCCATCTTGTTTTGTCCATCCATCACCGATTGCAATCTGTCGAGGACCGGGGTCACTTCGGCTAGGATATCAAGCGCTACACCAAAAGGGTTCGTTTTCAGGAAGTTGATCGACTTGTTCGCGCCTAGTTTGGTGCGCACCGCATCGATCTGTGACGTTGACATCGGACGCCCGGGCCCCTGTTTCAACTGCTTGATGCAATCGCCGAACGCATTATCGACGTCCCTAGCGATGGCAAGGTGCAGGCGCGTGAGTTTGCGCGCGACGTCCTTTCCAAGCGTTTCGGCGTTCTCGGCGAGGACCATTTTTCGCATTGTCGCGACGTGCGTGCTGATCCGGCTTTTTCCGTCTTTCCAGTTTTCGATCTCCTTTTTCAGGTCGTTCACGGTAACCGCGTCAGACACGCGCGCGGCACCCTTGCCGACGATAAACGTTTCGATGAATGTGTTTTGCGCAGCGGTTAGGCTAGCCATAGGTTGCCTCGAACGATGGAGGTTCTCCACGACATGCTAGCGCAACCTGAGCGGGATTTGCAACTAGGGACTAAGCCATCAGGCGATGAGGAACCACGCTTGGCCCGCCAAGACGTGACCGCTAAGATGGCGCAGCATGCCTTGCACGCACAACTTCACTCCGCTTGGCCCTGCCACTTGTGCCCTATGACGCCTGTGAGAAGGTCAGTGCGGGTTTCGCAAATTCCCGGACACGGATTTCAGTAATTCCCGGACACGCGTTTCGGTAAATCCCGGACAGGGATTTCGGTAATTCCCGGACAGCTCCGGGGACCCGGACACGGTTGGTCATCGCCTGCTCCGTCACGGCATTCTGCCGGTCTTGAACAAGATCGGGAGGGGACATGCCACGACGCAAGCAAGCGAGGCGCATGACTGTGCAAGACATACGAACCAGATTGCGGCTGACGCATGAACAGGGGCTTTCGGTGCGCGACATTGGTCTGCGCCTGAAGCTCAGCAAGACGACCGTGGCGACCTACCTGCACCGCGCCCGGGAAGCAGGTCCTTTTCCAGCGTGTCGGCCGCCCGCCCCGGGATCTGACCGAGGGAGTGGGCAAAAGCTGGGGGTTTTCGGCTAAGGACATCCGCATTGATAACTGCTACGCTTTGGGCGGCCGCGGCTTGATCGTGTAGTTCCATTCAGGATGGAACGCATCGCCGGTGAGGTCGAGGCTGGCCATCTCGGCGTTGGAGACCTTGACGCCCTTCTTGTAGGTGCGGGTGTCGAGCGCGCACTCGACTTTGAGCCCGGAGCTGGTCGTCGTCGCGCCGATCAGTTCGATCACGGCGCGGCGGTCGGTCAATGGACGGCCGCGCCAGTTCTGCGTGATGTGGCAGAACAGCCGGTGTTCGATCCTGTTCCACTTCGACGTGCCCGGCGGATAGTGATGGACGTGGAGGATGAGCCCGCTCTCGTCGGCGAACCTCTGGAGTTCGCGCTTCCACAGCCTGACACGCACCCCGTTCGAGCCGCCACAGTCGGCCGTGATCGTCAGTTCGCGCGCCTGGAGATAGCGCCCGCGCCCCATGCGCTCGAGCCACGTGCGGATGGCGGCCACAGCAAATTCTGCCGTGTCGGCGGTAATCCCGACGCTGACCCAGCCCTCGTCGGCGGCCAGGTCGTAGACCCCGTAGGGGGCCACCTTGCCGAGGCTCTTGTCCTCGAAGTCGTGGACCTTCACGCGCCGCGGATCGCCCTTCGGTCGGTAATCGGTTCCGCCATTCCTGAAGTTGCCGATCAGTTCCTTCTTCTTGGTATCCACGGAGATGACGGGCTGGCCGGTGGCCTGCGCGGCAACGACTTTCCTGTTGATGTGCTCGAACTGGGCGTCGCGGTCGGGATGCCGGGAGCCTTCATCCGCCTTTCGGTTGGACTGGCGCGAGAACCCGAGCCCGACGAGCAGCTTGCGCACGCTGTTGGGGCTGATCGCGTGGCCCATGTCGGTGAGCGCTGCGGCCAACTTGTCGAGGCTCTTTGACACCCACAGTAACGGACGCTCCGGATCGCCCCGCGTCGCCGGCGCGACCAAGCGCTCGAGATCACTGAGCAGCGTCGGATCGCGATCGGTCAGCGGCCGCGGACCGCCGCCTTCACGCCGGACCCGGCCGTGCGGCGGCGGCGCGTCAAGGTCTTTCAGCCCGCGCCCGATCGTCGAGCGGGCGAGCCCGGTAATCGCCGAGACCGCCGCCAGCCCGCCTCGACCCGCTGCCCTCGCCTCGCTCGCGGCGAACACCCGTCGGCCCCGCTCGTCCCGCTTCGAGCCGTCCGCCTCCCACCGCTGCTCTATTCCGTGCCGGTCAAACATACCTCCATGCGTAATACCCGCCGCGACGACAGGGAATCGTCCCTGCCTGAGTCATACCGCCGCAGCCTCAAACCAACCGAACCGATTCACTTGTCGTTGCAGATATCCTAAGCTAGGCCTTGTTGCACAGATCAGCGGCAACTTGGAACGCGCCCTAGACCCAGATGGAACAGAAAATGGACACGCGATGGAAACGAAAGCCCTCCGGGCGTCGACTCAATCAGGTGTTTGTCAGGGCGACATACAGGCTCTTCGCCCGCTGGAACTTGTTTGGGAAACAGCGCTTTGCGAGACAAGTTCTGACTCACGATGCCCCAGGAACACATGAAACCTGTTCGGTGAAATATGCTCTAATCGTTTGCTTTTGGCTCTGACGCTTCGGTCTCTGGGATCGGGGCAGGGGCTTTGTCTCCGCCTCCGCCGAAGACGGCATATAGTATGATCAGGACAAAGACCGCGACCCCAGCGATGATGAGTGAGTTTCGGGACATGCCATGTGCTCCTCTTTGCTGTGGGTGTACCGCGATGGTACGATAACCGTAGTTCTGCACTCAACAGACGTGTTTTCGTTCAATGCTTCCAAAACGGCGAAAACGCGCCGGAACTGCAAACGGCGCGCCTCTCGCTCCGTCCGAACAGCTGCCTGTTGATTTGCTGTGGTCATACACGCTGTCGCGTTTGCGCCATTTCCAGACCGTCTGCTCAGAGATGCCGTAGCGCTCCGCCACCATCCACGCAGGCTCGTCGCTCGCCTGGATCGCAGCCCTGATCTTCGGCGTCGTCGTCGCCTGATTATGAAGTTGGATCAGCATTCTCGTCCTCTGTTCCGAACCTCACCCAAGATCGATCTTGCCATGAAAAGGCCAGAGCGCCGAGGGTCAATGTGATCGTCCGGGATGGAACAGCTACCAATTCTGCCTGCCGCATCGACCTGACAAGCGCACAGTTTGATGCGCGGAGCCCGAACGTCGAGCCGCCCAAACATCGTATCTAGCTTACGTGTTCGATAGTCATGAATGCGCCGGACCTGATTGCACCCCGGACATTTGCGACAGGTCCCCGCCACTTCCTCAAGCTGATCTTGGACAATGACATTTTGCAGTCTGGCGAGGATTGATCTGCCATCCTCGAGTAATAGACCGATGGCTTCACCACTTGTCTGCCGAGAGGACCTGGGCCAAATACCCAACTCATGCTTACGCGTTTCCCCATTTTCAAACACCGTCTCAACTGTAATCCGATCGTCCATCCGACACCCCCTAAAAATGGCGAACCTAGCATAGATTCAATCGGCAGACCCCAAGGTTCATTCCACTCCCCCGGCAGGCTCAGAGGTTTCTGTCTGCGCATGACCAGATCAACTTGATCTTTCGCCCTCCTCGCTGCCAACTCACCGCAACCTCATACCGCCACTCACGGACTGATGCGTTCACACTCTGGTATGAAATACGCAGCAGAAATGACAGCCTGAGCGCAAAACAATATCACTTTTCATGCATCCTCAAACAACTTGGCAATACCGTCCCCGGGCCTCCGCCGCAACCAACATGCCAGCCATCAGGCATGCCATCCTTGATATCTTGGCGCGACATCCAGCCAGACGCTGCCCTCATTGTGAAATGCTTCTTGCAGAATCCACCAAACCTAAAGTGCCAAAGTAGTGCAAGCGACAGAGCCGCCTAAAATTTTGTTTTAGGTCGACGCGCCTGCCGGTCCGGGGTAGGATCGGATATAAACTCGACGGTCGTCCACCCGACTCAAGCACACTTCGGGAGAAAACTCGGGGATAGAGGAGATGACGCCGCACCCATTGCAATCAACCGCTGCCGCTGCCCGGTTCCTCGACCGACAGGTGGTCCGACAGTTCATTGGGCGCGTGCCATTTGACCGCAGATATTGCGTACACCTCGCTACCATCAGACTTCCTGACGGGGTGCAATGTGACGTTGCAGGTGTCGGAGAGACACAGGATCAGGCCACTCTTTCAGCAGCCGGCGAAGCCGCAGAGGCCCTGTCGCAGTTTGAACGCGCTGGCGATCTCAAGAGCGATCGAACTATCCCCCTTCTATCCGTCCCGTCCGACTCTTGGCTGACGGTTCGACCCCAGTCGAAGGAGTGGGTTCAGGCCACCGATCTCGCTAGGGGCGACCGGATAGCCATCCCTGCCGATTGGATCTTGAGGCGGAGGGGTGAAACCACGGGCAGATTGCCAGCCCCTAGTGAAGGATGTGCCGCGGGCTCGACGCGCGAGGCTGCGTTGCTTGCTGCGATTTGTGAGCTCATTGAACGCGACGCCGTCGCCCGCTGGTGGCGCGGCGAGAAACCAGCACGTTTTATGAGCCGCGGTCTGGCTGAACGCCGAGGCGGATCGACGCGGAGAGTTACGGTCTTAGATATCGGTGTGGAATCTCTAGCGCCCGTAGTCGCGGCTATTTCCACTGCATTGGACGGAAGCGCTTACGCATTCGGCGCGGCTTCTCGTCCTACGCTGGCAGCAGCCGGCGCAGCCGCCTTAAGAGAGTTGGCGCTCTGTGAATTGAGATCTCTGTCACACGATATTCGGCCGCAGTGCACAGTGGTGCCTCGCACACCGGAAACAACCGTTGTTGACACCTCCAGACTCACCGGGGTTTTCGCAGACCCCTCGGCCGTATCAACCGATCTTCCCCTCGGCGATAAATCGGATTTGGTCGCTGGATTGCTCGATCGAGCTGAGACATTTTGCGTGTTGATCGCTGCGGCTGATCTAACTCGAGCGGAGTTCGATATTCCGGTATTCAAGTGCCTGTCTCCTCAGTTGGAACCAAGCTGCTGCACCACTTCGCAGGAAGCTGATAGGGCGCAATACGACACTTCAATGGACGTCCGCAAAAGTTGGTTATCTCCCTACGATCCGCCACCTGGTACGTCTGCTAAGGCATCGATCGACACCCGAACATCAACCATTGGTATGGCGCCAAAATGAGTGTACCCGCAGCGAACGGGGTCAGACTTGCAGGTGGCGTCGGCCTGATCTGCGACGGCGTAGAGATCACCGTCAAACGACGGAAAATCCACGCCATGATCACACTCTTGGCACTCAGTTCGCCTCTTCCAGTCAGCCGCGAGAAACTTATGGCCTATCTATGGGAGAACGCAGATCCCGCAAGTGCGCGCAATTCTCTGCGCCAAATCCTCTACATACTGCGGCGCGAGCTCGGAAGCGCCGCCAACGACATCCTCCATGTAACACCTGATTCGGTATCTCTCGAAGCTGCGACTGTCGACGTGACGGCAGCTCTTGGCGAACTGCGGGGTGGAATGCTCCCTCAGCTTGTCGAACGTCTGCCAAGCCTCTTCCTTGAAATGGCGACGGGAACTGAGGATGTGTCTTCCGGTTACAGCAGCTGGCTTGCCGTTCAGCGCCAGCGCGCCCATGACGATGCGGTCGGAACGCTTTCAGCACGGCTTAACGAATTAGAACCGCCTCACCTAGAAGGAGAGGCGGTAGCGCGACTACTGAGCCGGATGGAACCAACGCATGAGGCGGCGTGCCGATATCTCATCCGCTTGCATCATGCAAATGGCAACATTGCCGACGCCTTGCAACTTTACAATGACCTCTGGCAGCATCTCGACGAGGAGTTCGATTGCCTGCCATCAGAGGCAACGCAGTCGCTGATCGCAGAGATCAAGGCGGCGGGTCTGACCACGTTGGAGGCAGAAACCAGTTCGGTCCTTCATCCGCTTCAGACGAGCGTCGGTGATAACAGACGTCGTCCTCCGGTGGTTTGGGTAGAACAGTTCGGATACGCCGGTGTGCCCGAACAGACCACACTTCGCGCGCAGGGACTGCGCGACAGTTTGATCGCAACGCTTTGCAGGTTCCGCGAGTGGCGGATCGTCGACGGATCGATGGTCGACCCGCCCCCGCCCACGGTGCAGGGACCACTCTTCCTGATCTCGGGTCGGATCGTTGCGCGCGACTCCGATGCGGAGCTGTCTGTGCAATTCCGTGACGTTTGGGGCCAGGTCATCTGGAGCGAGACAGTCGAACTGCAATCGGAAACGCTTCGAAAGATTGAGCGCCGAATTACAAGAAGGATTGCGATGGCATTCGATATTCATATCTCCTCGGCACGCCTCGCACTCTTCCAAGACTCAGGCGATGAGGGCGGAACTCCGGATGACTCATGGTTTCTTGCCCAGGCGCTCTTGCGAGACTGGCGTCCCGAAAGCGAGGACAAGGCCGAAGCGCTGTTCAGACGGCTTGCGAGCGTTCATCCGGACTTTGCGCCGGCCTCCACCGGTCTCGCCCAGGTACTCAACACGCGTCATCTCATCCGACCAGGGATCGCGCGGTCTGCTGCAGCTCATCAAGAGGCACTGAGCTTGGCCCTCAGAGCCGTTGGGCTGGATCCGCTCGATGCGAAGGCGCAACTGACACTCGGGTGGTCGTTTGCACTTGTCGGGCTTTGGGACAATGCTGCGGCGACCTTCGATGTGGCGATCGACCTCAATGACCGCGACGCGTGGGTGCTTGCCTCCAGCGCGCTCGGCTTTGCCTATGTCGGTGAGGTCGATCGTGCAGTCCGCATTGGTCAGCAGATGGCAGAACTAAGCTTCGGAATATCGCGCCTGCACTGGGCCTATTATTCGGGTGTGTTATTCATTGCCTCGGATTACGAAGCCGCCGTAGGAACTGCACATCTCGGAGCTGGGGCGACAAACTACATTGACGGCTGGAAGAGCGCTGCGCTTGCGCTTTCCGGGCGACAGGACGATGGCCGTCAGGAACTCGCACGCTATTTCAGTGATATTCGGAGGCGCTGGTGGGGAACACAGCCCGCGACGGATGAGGCTATAACTGATTGGCTATTGACCTCCTATCCAATTCGAGACCGCTCGGTGACCGAACGGCTCATGAAAGGGCTTGCAGCATGCGGTGCACCAATGCGTGCCCTTCCGGAAAGATCTCGGATTACCGGCAATGCCTGATGCTGTAGTCGGCAACCTGCTTAAGGAAGAATTGCTTGTAGTCTACAGCATCGTCGCCATTCTGCCGCCTGTCATCGATAAACTCTTCGAAAAATCTCGGAATCTGATAGTGTTCAGCTCCCGGCACCTCAGGCACCTGGGGTGGATTATTGATATCAAAGGAAAAATCACCGGGGTTCGCGAACGATTCCGGGTTGTCCTCTAGGTATCTGAGCATCGGTAGAAGTTTGTGCAACGGAGGCAGGTTGACAACGATCTCGTTGATCTCACCCTGCACCATATTCAGGCGAACGTCCCCTCCGACATGGGCAGGAAACTCCATTGCCTCGAAGGCCCGCGGATATTTCTCCCGCATCTTTGCGACGGTTGTAGGACGTTTCTCGGGCGCAATAAGGGCCCACTCGATAACGAAACGACCGAAGGTTTGGTGATCGACGATCTTGGGAACATCGGCCACCGGAATGGATTTGTCTGCCATGCTCAACTCTCCCAATTAGACTGCAAAATTTAATACCTAGGAAAACCGTCCCAGACTGGTCCCAACAACGTCCAGGGTCAGTTTTCTGGAAAATTCGTCACTTGAATGTGTGGTAGCACCTTGGCGTTATTCAACCGTTACCTATCAGATTTCACGGGCTTTAGGCAAGTAACACGCACATTACACCGATCACGATAGGACTTTTCTTACGGCGGATTCAACGAGATTCCCCTCATTCGAACCGGGAATCCCATTTAGGCGGATTTCGCCGAGAAGAAGCACTTTTCAGAGAAATGGAGAAAAATGATGGAACTAAATCTTTTGTCCGAAAGCCTCGAGGACGATATCATGTCGCCCTCGGATGAAAACAGTGGCGATGCTGGCGCTGGAGACGCGGGAACCAACACGGAAAGTTTGATCTCGGAGGCTGAGCCCGGCGAAAACTTCGACACCGAAGCCGGAGCAGGTTCCAACGAAGAAGTGGGTGACGATACTCTCTCGCACGAAGTGCTCGGCGGCGAAACCCTACCCGAAGCGAGCGATACTGCGCTCAAAGAACTCCCTGAAGCTACTGAAGACGCGGCACGCGATTTCGAAGACATCATCGGGGATGCCGAAGGTTGGGAAACGGAGTTTGGTGCGCAGCGTTCTGACAGTGCCGAATCCGGGGAAGAGGCGGGCGACGACGCGGAGTTCCTCCCGAATGTTGGGGACGCTTCGGAACTTGGAGAACCGGAGTTTATCGGAAGCCTGATCGGTGCTGTCCTCCCGACGATTGCATCTGCCACGCCGAAACTGTTGTCTCTTATAAAACGTAAGACTTCACGCCGCAAACGCAAGAAGGGCATTCGTCGTGGCAATCAGAGCAAGAGCCAACTCATGCGGCTTTTGGCCCAAATTCTTGCCCGGATCGAGAACGCTCCAGAATTTGACGACGGCGGCGCGGAGGCCTACGGCGATGCAAGCCCCGCTGAACACGCTGCGGCTGAGGAGCTCGGCAGGGTTCTCGAGGTCATCATCGGAACTGACGACCGGATCCGTATTACGAACACTACACGCCAGCCATGGCCGCGCACAGTTGCGCTGCGCATCAACATGGGCGGCCGGTTCTTCGTGGGCAGCGGATCCATCGTGAGTCCGGATACGATCCTGACAGCCGGCCATTGCGTCTATATGCGTAGCTCCAAGTATGGCAATCGCTGGGCGAAGGATATAGAGGTCATTCCCGGTTCCGACGGCCAAACCAGACCATTCGGTTCGGTCAAAGCCAGATCGTTCAGGAGCGTCAAGGGATGGGTCTCACAAGGTAAGGCCGAATACGACTACGGCTGCATCAAGCTCCCATCCAACGCCTTCGCGGGCAAACGCCTTGGCCATTTCGGCTATGCGGCGTTGCCGGACTCGGAGCTTCTTGCCCGTCGTATCGTCCTTGCTGGATATCCTGGCGACAAACCCTTCGCGCAGCTCTGGGGCATGGCGCGTCGCCTGTCGAGGGTCTCGTCCCGCCAGCTGTTTTATCAACACGACACTTACGGCGGACAGAGCGGTTCCGGCCCCTACGTGATGCGGAACGGACGCCGGTACATCGTCGGTATTCACAACTATGGCGCGCGGACTGGCAACATCGCGACCCGCATCACTCCGGCTGTCTACCGCAATATCAAAGCCTGGACGGAGCAATGATCGATGCCCAGGCTTGACGTCGGACATGCACGAATCACGGGAACCGTATTGACACTTGACGGCTCGGTAGTTGAGGGAGCGTCGGTGGCGATCGCAAACGCTCCCGAGCCGGTTGCGGACATAGCGCTCCTGACTGGTGCTGACGGCAGATTTCTGTTCGACGATCTTCCAGCGGGCCGTTACATAATCGAGGCTCACGCAGCGAAGGGACGAGGCGCAGTTACCATCGAAATACTGGACTACTCGTCAACCTTCGCACCGATCACCGTTTCGGAACGAGGTGGCGGGTCTCACCAGCCATTTCCCAGATCTCATTGCTGACCAAAGACCGTAGACCGAGCCGACAGCAGAGTGATCTGCTGTCGGCAACCGCTATCGGGCTAAGTTGCAGTCGAAATAGTGAGATATCGCTTCCAACGTGCTGTTCAGAGTCCCTATGGCGCCGAACAGTTCATTTTGCGACAGGTTTTTATTGTTCGGAAACCTGTCCATTGCTTGTTCGATGGCCGAGATGAAGAGGTCCGGCGAAAGAGCCTCGCTTCGGACACCGGATCAAACGCCAGACGACCTGCGTCATTCACATCATCATATCCAGCCAACCGCCCGAAAACCGACTGCCGCAACAGCCCGACCAGTGAATGCAGCCGGTTATGGCCAGTTCGCGTGTCTCTCAGAAATCCGCCCGCAATGTCGTGCAGGCCCAGCACCTCATCCAACTCCCGAGACAGCAGCAGACCGCCGTCCGAGCTGATCTTGGATCCATGGGAATCCAGCCGCACCCGACGGTCAAAACCGAGCCGCGCATCACCCGTTTCGCTTGCACCCTTCGGGTGATCCATAACCCACCGCCTTCGGCCTAATTAACATGCTGAAATATAACAGATTACTGCCTGTCAGATGTCCGAAAACGTCGGATTACTTGGGGAATGCGGGTTGAGGAGTTTTCCACCTACAGCCGCAGGATCAGGGCATGAATGGGATAGAATTCGCGAAATAGGAGCCCACCAGATTGCACATTTCTGATTGTGGCGCAGCATTCCAATATTCCGCCCAATTCCCGCCATCGCGTTATGGTTAATGCAGGTCAACACAGCGGTGGGTTGGGGCGAGGCAAGAGGCGGTCCAGCAGTGTTTGCCGACTGTCGAGTAACGAGTGATCTTTTTAAAGGCGCAAGTCATGGTCAGATTTTTCAAGAGCTTCCGCGACAGTGACGCGGGTGATACAACAGTTGACTGGATCGCGCTGACCGCAGCCGCCGTTGCTTTGTCCTCTACCACATACACCACCATCGAGTCCGGTGCCGCGACCCTGACGGCTTCGACCTTGGTCCACATTGTCGACCAGACGCCGGTTACGAACAAGAACTGACGCGGATCAGGCCGACCCGCGCTAGACGCCTCGTTCCGCAAAGGACCCCGATTAGAGAGCGCTAGAAGCAGAGGCTTGCTCACATCTGAGCAAGAATCCACCCTCCGACCAAACCGATAACAAGTGCAAACAATAGGCGCAGAACCGCTGTTTTATTCACTGGACGCTCCTTCGGAATGATGAAAATTGGTGAGGCCGTTCTTTGCCCCACCAATCAAGATTAGCAAACTATCTATCGTTTCTCCACCCAGCCGGTCGAATGCAATTTCGCTGTCGGCAATCATGTGGAATCTCCCTTCTTGGAAGTCTCACGTCTAACGGTTTCACCACACCGGTAGCCATGCCTCATGTCATCAGCACCGCGCTTACCGCAGGCTGAGCACTTTGCTCGCGGCAATATCCCCGAGCGCAATCCGTCTATCCGGTCCACCGTGGCGACGTGTCCGCAAGAGCAAAACAAAAATGTGACGGCCCGACCCTCCACGATCCCTACCCATGTCCCTTGTTGGAAATGTTGTCTGTCATCCCTATCGGGGTCGCTTTTCGCGGCCCTGGGCGGGCTGATCCAATAGTCGCAGATGTGCCACTGCCATGGCACATCCCTTCCTTTGTCTCATGCCCGTCCAAGGTCACGCTGATCTACCCGTGAAGGGTCACGATCGTCGGGGCCGCGTCGCACACTAATGGACTAGACGTCAAGCAGTTCAGCCCCAGACTGAACTTTCGTTTCGGTCTGGATGGAGGATCGTTGTGCGGACAAACCGGACCCATGCAGATGCGGCTATTGCTGACGCAGCATTTCTTCGCATCTGCAGAGTCTCACATTTTGCAACGCAGCGAATTCACCGTCGAGGACATTGAGAGGGTCGAAATTGGGCATTCCCAAACCACCCTTTCGCTGCAGGGAGGTCGAACAATTAGGTCGCGGGATAAACCGGACTTGTGCACGTGCGGCCATTGCTGAGGCAGCATTTTGGCAGTAGGTTTTGTTCAACGGCGGCCATTCGTGGTCTGCGGGGCGACTGCCGGGTCTGCGTTGGATGAACTCCATACTTCTTGGACAGTTCTGCAAACGTCATCTCCTCACGACTTGCTTCAAACGCTACCTAGGCTTTGAATGCAGGCGAATGGTTCTTTTGGTTTTTCATTCTGGATCAGTTCTTTCGTCATGCGATCCACCTTAACGACTGGTCCAAAATCCGCGACCACGTCTGCAAAGACAGGAATATGACAGACAGAAAACTTACTTTTTTACTCACCCAGTAGGTTCTCCAGATACCATTCACCCTCGTTCGTCAGCGTCAATTCATCGGCGTTGTGAAGCTGTCGGACGCTGATTAACCCGTATCTCACGAGCTCATCGATAGCCCAATCATCAATTTCATCAATAGCGTGAAGGGTCAAAACTTTCCCATATTCCTCTGCAATAGCTTTCAAAATCCGAAGCGCATCCACATCCAATTCATCCATCCTATACTCCTTTAGAATGAGTTATTGCCCCAAAGAACGTTTGGAGCTGTTAGCTTCAAAATAACTCCGGCCAAAACCCAACATTTGTGTCAACGGCGCAAAGGACCTTTTTTAACCGGTAGGTTGACGTCGATTAAGTTACCAAGCCCCCTCTTGTGACTATCGAAATGCCGGACCGTGGGCCCAGACAGTCAATGAATGGCGAGTTCCCTGGGTCACGGGCGTCACTTGATGCAAATGAAAGCTTGGAAAGATGGTGACGCAACCCTGTGCACGACTGGCCCCGACGATGTGCGCACCGGGCATCACTTCCAGGTCGCCGCCGTCATAGGTTCCGGGTTTGCTGAGTTGGGCGACCAAAGTTAGCTTGCGTTTGCGCGCAACTGGCCCATCACCAATGTCAGAATGCCACTTGAAATGCCCGCCCTCCGTCGCTTCATAGGTTGCGACTTGCGGGCTTTCTGCAAATTCTTGCAGATCAAAATCAAACCTATCCCTATTCGATTTTCGGACGACGTCGATAAGCCGGTCCATGACCCATCCCATGCCGTCGACTTCATCCAGCCACACCAAGTCAGAGCGGCGTAGATTGTGATCGCGGTTTTGACCGACAAGCAACGCTTCTCGCGCAGGGGCCGCATTCGTTGCGATGACAATCTCATCACATTCTTTGCGTGTGAACCCGCCTTCGATGGAGTGAACGCCTATCATTTTGGCCACCATTTGAAGTTGTCTTCGATAGCTTCGGCAGGATTCCTGTAAAGCGCTGCCACGTTTTCGACCAAACGGGCAAAATACGACTACGTTCAACAACGTCTCCTCGGTGCCTCGGCATACTGTAAGGAAGAGGGTTTTGCGGAAAAACGACATTGGGTCGCAACTGGAAATGCACAGCAACACGGAACCTGTGATTAGTGGAGTTATCCAGATGAGTTGTCCTGATGCACGAACGTCGAATCCCAGAATGGCTTCGCCATGCACCTTCGCCTAGCGTTCGCGGTTTCGCAGTTTTGGCGGGAACTGAAGCGATAGCCAGAGGCATACTGATTTCGGTGTTTCCGCTTATAATTTACCAGGCCCTGCAAGATGTTGGCGTCGTGTCCAAAGTTTACTTCTTCATTGGGTTGAGCGCGGACCGACGGAACAGTCGATCCATTCGCGGCATGTCCTTGCCGGTCCAGAACGCCAGGTGCGACATCAGCGCGGCGTCGGCGCTGCTGTGATCGAAGTCGCCCTTGCCGTCATAGGCGGGATACATCTTGCCCAAGACTGCTATATTGGCTTCCCAGAGGTCGCGTACCGTCGCCTTGAGCCCGAATTTTGCACCGGCACCGCCTTTCGACGCGAGCATCGTTTCGATCAGTTCATCGTCATCGTTGGGTCCAGTATAGGCAGGATCAACACCTTCGGGCAGTTCGCCGAGATTTGCTCGTTCGGGGACCACACGAAGAAGCTGGTCTGTCCAGTCCGTATCCCATCGGAGTTCACCGCCGATAGGGTTCCACCCCTTACGCCCAAAGGCAACGAAGCGTCCGTCGGTATAAAATTCTTTCCACCCGTCGAATTTGTTTCTTCGATCTTGAAGCTTGGATGGGTCGCAGCGCCCGATGATGTGCAGCCCTTTGCCCGACTGCGAGACCTCACCCCACGCGCCTGCGAAGGACAGGAAGATCGTTTCGGCCTCGGCCGTCCACGAGCCGTCGTCCTTACGGCACTTGTCCATGTCGAGGAAGAACAAGCCGTCCTCGGCGCGGATGTCGAAGGCCACGCTGTAGGGTGCCGCTGCGGCCGTCGCATAGTCCGTATGATTTGCCGGGTCATGGGCGTCGCACACGGTCCCGTCGGCGCGGCAAGGCACCTTGCGCCCGTCGATCGACCGCCAGTTGAGGAATCTATCCGGCAGGTTCATTGGATATCTCCCAGAGACTTTGAAAGGGCGCCGTTTTGCTGAAGGCCAAGACCGAGTTGGATTGCGTCCTCTGCGTCGAGGAGGAAACCGCGCCGCGCCCGCCCATCGGCGTCGACAAACCCGACGAAAAGCACACCGTGATTTGGAATGATGACCACTTTGGACGGGCCATCCGTCCAAGTGTTCTCAGACCATTTGGCCTGGAAATCTGGTCCGTAGACCAGTCTGAAAACACGATCTTTCTTTCGCCCATGGGCGTTATTTTTGATGCTCATAAAGAGCCTCCATATATTGCTAAGACATTGCGGGGGGCGCGCTGCGCGCGACGGATCAGCACAACGGGCGGGCAAGGCTGGGTGGGTGGTTAAGTGACTTGGCCTCTGGCAAATTTCGCATCAAAAGCTGCGAGATCGGCTTCACGCCATAAGATCCGATGGCCGATCTTTATCGGGGCTGGAAAGCCGACATCAGGGTTCTCGATCCAACGGTGTGTTGTAGAGCGGCTGATCCTGTAGCGGCTCATTACGTCTAGGCAGGTAAGGTACTTCATGGGGCTTCTCCGTGAATTATGAACACACACGGATTATCGCGAGAACGGCTTTTCAGATCACAAAGCAGACTCTTCACTTTTTGGCTTCAGTTTGCCTCGTTGTCTCTGAGCATCACGAACGCGCTGAAACACCCGATGGCTATCTTCACCGTCTCTGGTTCGAAATTCTTTGACTGACCCCTTGAAAATATATGTGAAACAGAACTCTTCGAACGGTGTCGGGACGATTTGTCCTTCCGCGTCTATCTCGGGAGTTCTTGTATCGGTTAGCGAAGTGTCAATGCCCGCTTCGTTGAGAATGTTTTCACATGACAATATTGCTTCGGTTTGCAGGTGAAAATAGTCCAGCCAACAAAAGGTGTGCAACGGATGACCGTCTTCGTCCCTGTCATACAACTCGCCGGAACGTTTCAGTTCCGAATACCTTCTCTGGTCGGCCAATAGTTCCTTTTGCATCATGTGTACAACGTCCCAGGCTTTCCGGCCTGGCATGCCGTGATGTACACAGGCAAGTTCAAGGATTTCGGAGTCATCGGAAGGCAATCCGTTCTTGAGCCGCTTTTTTAGCGCTCTGTTGCGGCGCAACCAGTCAGAAAGGCTTATTCGGTTTCGGAAATCACACTGATTGTTCCAAAGTGCATCTCTCAACCGACGCCAGGAATCTTCAGGAACGTTTCTGTCAAACATTGCCTCGACCCTCGTTCTGTCACTGGCAGCGTTGAGTGGTGCGAAGCCCATTGACCCTGAGCCGGGCGCATATCGACCGCGAGGTCCGGGCTTCGCCACGCTTTCACCCATCAACAAAATCAGCCCAGCGCTGCATCAGTTCACGCCGCTGCTCCAGAAAATCCGTCCGTTTGTAAGATCGTTCCACCTTGCCGCCTGTGCTGTGCGCAAGGCATTCTTCTGCGATTTCCCAAGGGGCTTCTGCCGCCTCTGAACACCAAGTTCGAAAGCTGGAGCGAAAACCATGTGGCCGTGCTTCCATCCCGCGTCTCTCCATCAACCGGGACATGGTGGCATCGGAAATCACTCCCTTGCGGACGCTGGGAAACAGAAACCCGTCTTTTTCATGGGCGCGGGCCTTGTCGATCACACCCATTGCTTGACGGGACAACGGTACACGAAAGTCCGCGCCGGTACCTCGTTTCCCTTTCATCTCGTCGGCGGGCACGATCCAGATGTCTCCCAGGGTTTGATCTGCGCGCAGATAGCGAAGGGGGCGTGATCTTGTGCCAATCGTGAGGATCAAAAGCCGCAGCGCAAGATTTGTCACAGTATCCTGATCCAATGAGGCGTAGAAAGCCGGAACTTCCTGCCAAGGCAAGAATGGTATGTGCGTGACCTTATGACGTTGCGCGCCCAATAGTGCGCGCGCCTTGGCAGGGGCCTGGAGGTCCACGTCCAGACCGAGGGCCGCGCCGTGTTGAAGACATACTGAGAGACGCTCCATGGCTTTGCGCGCTGTCGCCGCCTTGTCGTGCCAGATCGGCTTGAGAGTGTCTCGGATGTCAATCTGATCGATCTCTGCCACGGGAACCTTGCCCAGTCTGGGCAGGACGTGAAGTTCCAATGGTGAAAACCAGCGTCCAGCCGTCCCGTCGCCCTTGAGTTCGGCCTTGCGTGCGTCAAAGCAATCTCGGGCAACGTCTCCCAGCATGTGCAGATTGCGTGCCTTTTGCCGCCGTTGTTTTTCGCGTTCCTTGATCGGGTCCGTGCCGTCCCGCGCCAAAGCTCGCCATTTTTCGGCTTCCATACGGGCTTGTTTGAGAGGTGTGTCCGAAAGCGAGCCAAGACCCATCTCGCGCCGTCTTCCGTGCACAGTCACACGCAGAACCCATTGCGCGCCACCATCAGATCGTCGGTGAAGCCAAAGGCCGCCGCCGTCGGAATGCTTTCCTGTCGGGGCAGACTTCACGAAAGCCGCAGACATCTTGTTCAAGGCTCTTGTCATTCCGTCCCCCTTTGCGTCCACCCCAAGATGTGGGATAGTATGGGGCAAAATGCAACAGCGTGAAACAGGAAGTTTTCTCTAAGGTGCTGAATATATGCAGTTTTGATACATGGTGAAACGCAGTGATGTAAGACTTCAATGCGCTTCACCCGCACCACTTCCCGACAGCGTGCCTTTGCGGCAAGTTCTGCGAACAGCAGGTCAACACCGCATGGTGGAAATGTTTTGCTTTGCGGCGGACGACCACTTTGTCAAAAGGTGGGTCCGTTGAGGGCACCGAGCGTTTCGCGTCAAGGCGCGCCAAGGGTGGCAGTTGCCTTGCTAACCGCCAAATGCAACAGCAATGTCATGATCGCGAGCGTGAACAGGCTGGCGAACATCAGGTCCGTTTTGGCCCGCCCGTTGGCCAGCAACATCAGATACCCCAAGCCTTTGGAAGCCCCGACCCATTCTCCGATGACGGCACCGATAGGGGCGTAAACTGCGGCTAGTTTCAAACCGGTCCCCAAGGACGGCAACGCATGCGGGATTTTGATTCGGCGCATGATCTGCCGTTTGGTGCCACGCATCGTCTTGGCCATATCCAGAACATCCGCAGGCACCCGTGTCAGCCCGTCATAAAACGCAGAAGTCACCGGAAAGTAGATGATCAAGACCGCCATAACGACCTTGGACGTGATGCCATAGCCGAACCAAAGTGTGAGGATCGGAGCCAGAGCAAAAACAGGGACTGCCTGGGTAAAGACAAGCAGCGGTATAACCAGGCGGTGCAGGCGCGCCGAACTGGCCAATTGGATCGCCGTAGTCGCGCCCGATACGGTGCCGATGATCAGGCCCAGGATCACTTCAGTCGCGGTCACAAGTGTGTTTTCTGCAATTATCGCGCGATTGGTCACAGCGGCCTGTGCGACCCGCAAGGGCGATGGCAAGATGAACGAAGGCACGCCCGTGATCCACACAATCCCCTGCCATAGAAACAGTGCAAAGGCGCAGGCCCCCAAGACATGGCAAATGCGTGTCATCGCATCTCTCTCAGATGGGCCAGCAATCCCGCCTGACACCCGACGGTGGCGGGTGCGTATTGATCGCGGATGGGCGGAATGTGAAGAGTGGGCCATGTTTGGGCCGCATCAGGCGTCAAAACGGTGATTTGATGGCCGAGCCGAACGGCCTCTGCGGGATCGTGCGTGACGAGCAATACGGTTTTGGCGGCCAGAACCTCGGCCGCGAGTTCCTGCATATCTGCTCGTGTACTTGCGTCCAGCGCGGAAAACGGTTCGTCCAGCAGGGCGATTGGCCGATCTTCCATCAGGGTGCGCGCAAGGGCGGTGCGTTGTCGCATCCCGCCTGATAGCGCGTTTGGCCTTTTGTCCAGATGACCCGAGAGCCCAACACGGTCCAGCAAGCCTTGGGCTTTTTTCATATCGGGGTCTTCGCCACGCAGACGCGCCCCAAGCACCGTGTTTTCTAGAACGCTCAGCCACGGCAGCAACAAATCGGATTGGGCCATCACAGTGACGCGACCCTCCAACGTGCCCGCGTCAGATGTGGTGATATGCCCATCAAATTCACCCGCAGTGGTGAGACCAGCAATCAGCCGCAAGAGTGTCGACTTTCCGACGCCGGACCTCCCCAGAATGCAGGTCCATTTCCCGGCAGGCATCCTCACATCAAGGGGCCCGAACTGACGCACACCATCGACTTCATGCGTGCCGCGTACGTGGATTGCGGGGGCCTGTGTCACGCGCCGCGCAATCCCATGTCCCAAAATGCGATCTCTAGTCGAGTGGCAGTGGCAAAGCGTCCCTGCAGATGCGGCCAACGTGCCGATTCTGCGGGATCAGGTCCCAAGCGACGCGTGACGGCCGCATCCATCATTTGTCCAACAGATACCATGACACTCTGATAGGCGGTGTCGGCGTAGGTCTCGATCCAGTCACCGTATGGCGTATCAGGAGCGGCCGACTTCGCCAACCGCTGGCCGATTTCGCCGTAGCCGAAACAGCACGGCGCAAGGGCAGCCATCAGATCAAGGAAGTCCCCTTGCAGCCCGGCATCCATCACATAGCGCGTATAGGCGAGGTTCTCGAATTCTTCCGTGGCTGCGAATAGGGTGACTTCATCTATGCCGGCCGCGGCGCAGGTTTTGACGTGCAGCGCCATCTCGTGATTGACCAGCGCGTCGACGGTGCCCGCGCAAACCCTCATTTCATCCAGCGTTTCTGCCTTGACCACACCCAACGACCACGCCCGCGCGAAATGCACCAAAAAGATGTAGTCTTGGACAAGGTAATGCAGGAACGATGCCTGGGGCAGTGTCCCGTCACCCAAACCCTGAACAAAGGCATGATGGGTGTATGCGTTCCACGGATCCGGGCAACCTGTACGCCAAAGCGCAAAGGTTGCCCCGTAAGGTGATGCGGTCATTGTGCTGTCACATCGATGGCGATGTGGCTGACTGGATTGATCGCAGGGATCAGGCCCGCATCATGCAAGAACGTCTCGAACGTGGCATAGCGGCCCGGGTCCATTGCAGTGGGGCGCAGCGCAAAGCGGGGCAAGGTGTCAGCCCATGCGCGCTTGTTCAACGCATCATTCAGTTCCGGTGCGGTGCCTGCAAAGATCTCCCAGCTTGCTGCCGGATGGTTGATGATGTATTGCGTCGCCTTTTCCGTGGCGGCAAGGAAGCGCCGGATCATATCAACGTCCATCGTATCTGTGTTGGCCACGTAAATCAGTTCGTCATAAGGCGGCAGCCCTTCTTCTTCGACGTAGAAACAGCGGCCCGGCATGCCTTCGATTTCCATCTGGTTTAGCTCGAAATTCCGGTAGGCGCCGATCACCGCATCCACTTGCCCCGACATCAAGGATGGCGACATCGACCAGTTCACATTGATCAACTCGACTTCATCCAGCGAAACGCCGTGGGTCTTGAGCACTTGGCCAAGCACCGCCTCTTCAACACCGCCCACGGAAAAGCCGATCTTGCGTCCGCTGAGGTCGGCGGGCGTAATGATTGGGCCATCCGCAAGTACCAACAAACAGCTCAGCGGGGTGGCGATCAACGTACCAACCCGCCGCAATGGCATCTCTTCGTGAATTTGCAGGTGCAATTGCGGCTGATATGAAATCGCAAGATCGGCCTGCCCCGCGGCGACCATCTTGGGCGGCGCTGACGGGTCTGCCGGGGCGATTATCTCAACCGAGAGGTCTTGCTCGGCGAAATAGCCCCTTTCCTGCGCAATGATGACAGGGCCATGATCGGGGTTCACGAACCAATCCAGCAGCAAGGTGACTTGATCCTGCGCCCAGAGGGGTACCGCGCATAGTGACAGGGCAGTTGCAAAAACGATGGATTTCATGGGTGTTTCACTTTCAGTTCGAATAGAGGGCGGCGAAGTGGTGAGTGGGGCCTTGGCCTGTTCCGACCGACAATGCACCCGCATTTGCGATGGCGTTGGCAACATAAGATTTGGCAACGGCTGTGGCGGCGGCAGGTGTCTTCCCCCTCGCCAATTGTGCCGCCAGCGCAGACGATAGAGTGCAGCCGGTGCCATGGGTGTTTGAGGTTTGGGTGCGCGCAGCTTCGAACCACATCACATCTCGATCTGTTACAAGGCAGTCAGGGCTTTCGGGGCCAGCAAGATGACCACCTTTCATCAAGACCGCTTGGGGCCCGAGCGCACAAAGCGCGGCACCTTGGTCAAACATCTCTTCCCGCGTCGTAGCGGCGGACGTGCCCAGCAAATGTGCGGCCTCCGGCAGGTTGGGCGTCAGCAGCGTGGCCATGGGCAACAAAGTGTCGCGCAGTGTGATCACCGCGTCGGGGTGCAAAAGTGCTGCGCCGCCTTTGGCGATCATCACTGGATCAAGCACGATAGGGACACCTGGCTGCCGTTGCAGTGACCTCGCCACAGCGGCGGCGATATCTGCGTTTGCGATCATCCCAATCTTGACGGCATCGACACGGATGTCTGCAAACACGGTCCCTATTTGGCTCTGCACGAAATCAGGCGGCACGAAATGGATGCCCGTAACGCCTTGGGTATTTTGCGCCGTCAATGCGGTGATGGCGGCCATGGCGAAGGCCCCGTTTGCGGAAATCGTCTTGATGTCAGCCTGAATGCCCGCGCCGCCCGATGGGTCGGAACCTGCGATGCTGAGGACATTGGGGATCATGTTGCTCGCTCCGTTCTGGCAGCGTCGAATGCTCGCGCGGCAGCGTATGGATCAGGTTGCCCGCAGATCGCGGACACAACAGCCATGCCATCCGCGCCGCTGAGGCGGACACCACTGACATGGGTGGAATACAAGCCACCGATGGCCACGCTGGGCAAAGATGACAACGCCACCAACCGGGCCAGCCCGTCAAAGCCAATAGGCTGCGCATGGTCTGTCTTCGTCGGAGTTTCAAAGACCGGCCCAAGACCAAGGTAGTCCACAATCAGGGGATCGGCGGCTTGCACAGTCTGCGGTGTTTCACACGACAGCCCGAGGATCTTGCCGGGCCCAAGCAATGCGCGCGCTTGTTCGGGCGATAGGTCCCCTTGGCCGATGTGTGCGCCGTCGACGTCTGCGGCGACAGCGGCGGTGACGTCATCATTGATCACCAGCGGGACATCGCTGCCATCCAACACCTGTTTCAAGGCAATTGCCAACTCTGTGCGCTGCGCGGTTGTCGCGGTCTTGTCGCGCAACTGAACCATGGTGACGCCGCCCGCCACTGCCCGTCGGACAGTTTCAACAACGCCCGGTTTTGCGCAGAGTTGGGTGTCCGTCACCAGGTAAAGGCAGAGCCGGTCCTTCAGCGCCGCCATCACGCGATAACCTGTTCAAGATCAGCAGCTTGGGTGGCGGCAAGGGCATCCAGGAAATGCATCTTAAAACTGCCCGGGCCCTTGGCCAGCTTTGCAGCCGCAGAGCCTGCCACCTTGAAATGCGCAAGCGTGGCCAGGGCTGCATCGAACGCGGGGCCGGTCGCGGCATAAGCCCCCATCAGTGCCGTTTGCGCACACCCCAAGGCAGTGACCTTCGGCATCATTGGTGATCCACCCACGACACGGGCCTCATGCACACCGTCCGTGACATAATCGACGGGCCCCGTGATCGCGATGACGGTGCCAAACTGTGCCGCCAACGCCTTTGCTGCACCTTGGGCGGCATCCACGCTGTCGCCGGTATCTGCACCTTTCCCAGCACCCGCTTCTCCCGTCAAGGCAAGTATTTCCGAGGCATTTCCGCGCACAATCGTTGGCCGCAAGGACAACAAATCCTGGGCAGTGCGCTTGCGGTAGCCCGAGATGAAATGCGCGACAGGATCCAAAACCCATGGAATACTCCGCGCATGCGCAGTCGTTGCCGCCGCCACCATACTGGCCTGCCAGGGAGCCGAGAGGGTGCCGATATTGATCGTCAGCGCACCGCAGATCGGCGTGAAATCGGCGATCTCTTCGGGTGCATGTACCATCGCAGGCGATGCACCTGCGGCCAGAACAACGTTCGCGGCGATGTTCATTGCCACATAGTTCGTGATGCAATGCACCAGTGGGTTTTCGTCACGCACCTCTGTCAGCAAGTCCTGGGGGACCATGTTCTCTCCTCTTTCGCAGGCAAAAGGGGAGATGGGGCATGTAGCACAAGAACATACGACCTCCCTCCGCCAGCATTATCTGGTTCAGGTTCAAAGGGTACGTCTCAGCTTTGCAGCGCCCCTGGTGATGCGACGGCTAGTTGTTTTCAGGAGTATCGTCAAATGGAATGAAGCGCTGCGACAAGAAATGCGGGCATCGGTATCATGTCACCGAAGCTCCGCTTCGCCCCATATCAGTCACTGAGTGCGATGACCGCATCGGGCCGCGAGCGGCCAAGATGGGGACGTCCCGCAAGCCGGGTGGTGGTGTGCTCTGCGCCCCGCCATGACCATCCCGGCGAACGCTGTGACCTGCCACTGAACTCTTATCCAACCGGAATTGATGCCTTTTGGATTGATACGCCATTTGGCGCGGGTTGGGCATTCGACATATGCGCGGAGCTTTCATGTGGCGTATTGCGACCGTCGCTTGCAGTGATCAGATCAATCCCGCAGAGGCTCTGTCTCTACCGGTGCATCTACTCCAGGTTGCCAATCAGGTCCTTCAACGTCGCGAGGAATGTTGCATATCTTTCCGCGCCGATTGCATCGTCCAGCGCGTTGAGATGCGCAACGGCTTTTGCCTCCATACGGGCCTGTAGCGCGATGCCTTTTTCGGTCGCAACACTTAGATGAATGCGCCGGTCGCGAGCCGAACGCAGGCGCAGGATCAGGCCTTGTTCTTCCATCCATCTCAGGGCCTTGGTGATGCTGGACTTGTCGCGTGCCGATGCCGCGCCGATCTGGGTCTGGCTGATGCGCGGATTGCGAACGATCAGGGTGAGGATCGTGAAGTACCCCGGTTGCAGCGCGTCGGGCCCCAGCCGTATTCGGAAATCTTCATAGGCGACCTCGTGGGCGCGGCGCAGGTACATGCCGATAAACTCGTGCAAGATACCGTGATCCAACGTGGAACTGTCCGGTGCCTGCGCCGATGAATAGGACAGGACATCATCTTCTGGCGGATCCTGGTTCTCTGGACCGGCCATTGCTATCGCGCCATCTCGGGCAGTACCATGACCAGCCATGGAAATGCGATGATGATGAGAATACGCACGACATCGGCCAGCACGAAGGGAAGAACACCGCGATACATGTCGCCAACCGACAGATCATCGATCACCGATTTGATGACGAACAGGTTCAGCCCCACCGGCGGGGTGATCAGCGACAGTTCGGTGACCATCACGGCAAAGATTCCGAACCAGACCGGATCAAACCCCAATTGCGTCACAATGGGGAAAAAAATCGGGATGGTCAGCAGGATCATGGACAGGCTCTCCATGAACATGCCCAATAGGAGGTAAATCGCGACGATCGTCAGGATCACCGCCGTCGGGCCCAGGCCCAGAGAATTGATAAGGTCCGCGAGCGCGCCGGGCAGGCCGATCAGGTTCATGAAATTTGCGAATACCAGCGCCCCGATCAGCACCAGAAACAGGCTGGCAGTGGTCAGCACGGTCTCTACCAGGGACGCGATCAGCCCGCCGGGAGACAACGATCGCCGCCACAACGCAAAGGCCAGCGCGCCGGTGGCGCCGACCCCTCCCGCTTCGGTCGGGGTAAAAACACCCTTGTACAGCCCACCAATGATGCCAAGAAACAGCAGCAGGATCGGCCCGACGCTGCGCAGGTGGCGGAGCCGTTCGGGCCACCCGATGCGCGGTGCGGCGGGTGCACAGGTTGGATCGAGCTGTGCCGTAATCCGGATCGCGGCGAGATAAAGAACGATGGCCAGCACACCCGGAAGAATCCCGGCGATGAACAGGGAACCGATGTCTGTTCCGGTGGCGATGCCGTAGAGAACCAGGATCACCGACGGCGGGATGAGAATGCCCAGGGTGCCGCCCGCGGCCACGGCAGAGGCCGCGAACCCGTCGGAATAGCCATATCTGCGCATCTCGGGCACCGCGACCTTGGCCATCGTGGCCGCCGTTGCCAGCGAAGAGCCACTGAGGGCCGAGAATCCGCCGCACGCCAGGATCGTCGCCGCCGCGAGCCCGCCGCGCAGATGCCCGACGAAGCCGTGGCACAGACGGTACAGATCTTCGGACATCCGCGCACGGGTCACAAACACGCCCATCAGGATGAACATCGGCAACACCGACAGTTCGTAGGACATCGTGGCGTTGATGGGCAATTGCCCGATCATGCCCATGGCCGTGCGTTCCGATATGTTGATCCAGATGCCCGACAGCCCGACCAACAGCATTGCAAGCGCTATCGGCATGCCGCCCATCATCAGCACGAACACGCCACCAAAGGAGATTGCGGCGATTTCCCAGACCCCCATCAGATGCTGTCCGGCTTGTCGGGCAGGGGCGAGGGATTGCGGCGCAGCGCCTCGATTGCGCAAACCAGAAACGCCAGGGCGGCGACAGCCAGCAAGACGGCCATGCCCTGTGCGATCAGCCCTTTGGGAACCCGCAATTCCATCGTTACCTCGTTGTAGGTCAACAGGCGTTCGCCCTGCAGCCAGACACGCCAGGCGATGAACCCCATCAGCGCGGCGCCCAGCAGATCGGAAACCAGACTGGTCACCCGCGACAGCATGGGCGGGAACCGTTCCGCCAGGATGGTGACCGAGATGTTGCCGCGCCGGCGTATCATCAGCGGCACAGCGGTGAACACGATCAGCCCCATGCCGATCTCGATCATCTCGAATCCGCCCATCAACGGTTGCCGCAGCCCGTACCGCATGACGACGCCGATAAAGGTCACCGACATGACAAAAAAAGCCAGGAGACCCGACAGCCATGCAAAGACCAGGCACAGCCGGTCGAAAAGGGAAATTGCCACTGTCACCGCGTCCTCGCTGCCTGGGGGTATGCGTCAGAGAGAAGAGTGGCGGCACCGGTTTGCCAGATGCCGCCGGGACGGATCACTTGACCACGTTCACCTGTTTGTCAGCCCGATAGTTTTCGACCATATCCCGCGCGTAGGTCAGGATCTGCTGGCCGTCAAAGCCCTTGTCGTCTGCCTGCGCGATCCACTCCGCCTCCAGCGGTTTCAGCTTTTCGCGCGCAGCGGCGATATCCTCTTCCGAGAGGACGATGAATTCGACGCCTTTTTCGTTCAGCTTCTGCTCGCCGACGATGTCACCGTTGGTCCAGGCGAAGCCGGCCAGCAATGCGATGGCCATGCCCGAGTGTTTTTCGACTGCGGCACGCTCGGCGTCCGAAAGGCCACTCCAACTTTCCTGGTTGAAGGCCACCCAGAACGTGTCGGTATAGAGCCCGCCGGGAATGCGCGTGATCGATGAGATGACCGGCGTGATGCCAAAGAAGTCGATGGACTCCGACGGGAACGTGATACCGTCCGCCACGCCGCGCGACATGGCGGTCTGTGCTTCGGTCGGGGGCAGTTGCACGGGCGAGGCACCCAGTTCCGACATCATGCGCCCGGTGACGTTGCCGCCGACACGGATGGTCTTGTCCTTGAGATCGTCCAGTTTCTCGACACGACCCTTGGCCATGTTGATGTTCGGGTTGGAATGGGTGAACAGACCGACGACATGCGCACCCTCGTGTTCGCCGTATTCCGCACCGAACTTCTCATACGTCAACCAGGACGCGGCGGATCCGGCCCAGGGATCGGGCGACATGAAGGGCAGGTCCATGACCTGTGTCATGGTGAACCGGCCGGCGTTGTGGCCCGAAACGCCATAGCCCACGTCAAAGGCTTGATCCAAAAGCAGGTCGAATTGTGCGGGTGGGGGACCGAGCGAGGATGTCATGATCTCGAATTTGAGCGACCCGCCGGTCTCTTCTTCGATGGCGGTGGCCCAGGGTTGCAGAATGCCTGACACGATCAGATGGTGAGGCGGCAACCACGACCCAACGCGAATGGTCTTGGTGTCCTGTGCCAGGGCGGGCAGGGTGACGGCACTGAGTGCCGCGGCCACTGCCCAGGTTGTGAATATCTTCATTTCGTTCTCCCTTGGTGCAAAGCGGATGTTACCGCGTGATTGTCTTGTTGTCAGAGCTTGCTCGCTGCGCTCAGCTTGTAGATCTCCAGTGCGTCGGCCTCGTTTCCGCCGCGCCCGCTCAGCAGGCGGAATTGTTCGGCGGCCATCGCGGTGAAAGGTACTGGTGACGTACAGGATCGCGCCAGATCGCAGACCGAGTCCAGATCTTTCAGCATCGTATACACATGCCCCAGGGGCGGCTCGTGCTGTGCATTGACCATTCGCGGCAGGAAAATCTGCAACGGCTTGCTGTCGGCAAACCCACCGGCCAGAGCTTCGGGCAGGCGCGTGGCATCGACGCCGGCGTTGGTCGCAAGCCGCGCGGCCTCGGCCAGAACGGCCATGGTGCAGCCGACAATCACCTGATTGCACAATTTCGTCGTCTGTCCCGCCCCGGACGGACCCATAAGCGTAAACCGAGCCGCCATCTTGAGCACGACATCTTCGACCCGGTCAAACGCCGCCTGATCGCCGCCCGCCATGATGGCAAGTGTGCCTGCCTCTGCCCCCGGTACGCCGCCGGAAACCGGCGCATCGATCCAATCCATTCCGGTCTCGGCCTTCAGCCGCTCAGCCATGTCACGGGTTGCATCTGGCTGAATGGAAGAGAAATCAACCAGGACAGATCCCTTGCGCGCGCCGCTGGCCACCCCGTTGTCGCCGAACACGGCCTCTTGGACAGCCTTGGTATCGGTCAGGCAGAGAAACACGACATCTGATTTGCTGGCCACGTCCGCCGGATTTTCACCCATCGCAGCGCCCACGTCGACCAGCGGCTTCGCCTTGGTGGCCGTGCGATTCCATACTGTCAGGTCGAATCCGGCCGCCAACAGGCGGGCCGACATTGGCAGGCCCATCAGGCCGGTGCCGATGTAGCCCAGCGTTGGTTGTTGTGTCATGTGTCCATTCCTTTTCCGCGGGGTGTCGGCCACTGGGCATTGCCCGGGTGTGTGACAGCCCCCTCATGTGCCTGCCCGACGGTGGCCGCGTATTTTGACAACAACCCGGCCTTGTGTCGTGTTTCCGGAGCCGTCCAATTGGCGCGGCGGCTGTCCAATTCCGCGTCGCTCACATCCAGAGTGATCGTCGCGGCCTTGCCATCGATGGTAATGGTGTCGCCATCCCGGACCAGCCCCATCGGCCCGCCCGTCGCCGCCTCGGGGGCGGCGTGGCCGATGCACATGCCGCGCGTCGCTCCCGAAAAGCGCCCATCCGTCAACAGCGCAACCTTTTCGCCCATGCCTTGTCCGTAAATCAAAGCGGTCAGGCCCAGCATTTCGCGCATGCCGGGGCCACCGACAGGGCCTTCGTTGCGCACGATCAGAACCTGCCCGGCCTCGTAGTCACGGCTGTGCACGGCTTGGACGGCGTCATCCTCGCTTTCAAAGACCCGCGCCGTACCGGTGAAGGTCAGCGATTTCAATCCTGCCACCTTGAGCAGTGCGCCATCGGGGCACAGGTTGCCCTTGAGCACGACGACACCGCCAGACGCCATGATGGCGTCGGACACCGGGCGAATGACCTCGCCATCCGGAGCGGGCGCGTCGGCCACATCTTCGGCCAGTGTGCGGCCTGTGACGGTCAAGGTGTCACCATGCATGAACCCGTGGGCGATGAGTTCCTTGATGACCACATGTGCGCCGCCGATCTCGTAGACGTCCTTGGCGTGGTATTTGCCAGCCGGGCGCAGGTTGCCGATGAAAGGTGTGCGTTGCAGGACCTCGGCCACATCATCGGCGGTGAACTTGATGCCTGCTTCGTTTGCGATGGCGGGAATGTGAAGCGCGGTATTGGTGGAGCCGCCCGTCGCCGCGACGATGGCGCAGGCGTTCTCTAGCGCTTTGCGGGTCACGATCTCGCGCGGGAGCGGGCCGCCGCGTTCGATCATTTCCATCACCAAGGCTCCGGCCCGGTGGCCAACGCCTTTGCGTTCGGAATAGACGCCGGGGATCATCGCGGAATTGGGCACCGTCAGCCCCAGGGCTTCGCTGACCATGGCCATGGTATTCGCGGTAAACTGTCCGGCGCAGGCACCGATGGTGGGCTTGCACGCCTCTTCAAGCTGGGTCAGCTCGTCCTCGGTCATGGTTCCCGCCTGCACCGCGCCAACGGCCTCATACGCGTCCAGAACGCTGACGTCCTTGCCCTGGAACCGCCCCGGCAACGCCGATCCGCCATAGACGAACACCGATGGCACGTTGCACCGCACCATGCCCATGATGACCCCGGGCAACGTCTTGTCACAGCCGCCATAGCCGACAATGCCGTCATAGGCGTGCCCGTGGATCACCGCCTCTATACTGTCTGCGATCAGTTCTCGGCTGACGAGAGAGAACTTCATGCCCTCGTGATTCATGCCGACCCCGTCAGAGACCGAGATGGTGGTGAATTCACGCGGCGTGCCGCCGGCCATGGCGACGCCTTCCTTGGCATAATCGACCTGTGTGTAATGCGTCATGTTGCAGGGCGTCACTTCGCCTTTCTGACTGACCACGCCGACCATCGGCCGGGCAATCGCCGCATCGTCCAGCCCCATGGCGCGCATGAAGGCGCGGTGCGGTGTGCGGTCGATCCCGTCGGTGGTGATGCGCGACCGAAGTGGTCTTTTGCGGGTCGGAGCCATGGATAGTCACCTTTGGAGAAAGTTTCATCAAAGAACGTTTAAACTTGAACAAAACCACCGTTTGTCGTTTTCTGTCAACGAGGAATTTTGGAACTGCTCATGCAACTGATCGCCAACATCTCGATGATGTTCACCGAAGCAGCCCTTGCGGCCCGGCTGGAGGCCGCGCGATTGGCGGGCTTTGAGGGAGTTGAAATCCAGTTTCCGGAAGTTTCGGACATTGCATCCATTCGGGCCGCATCGGATGCCACCGGGGTGCCTGTCACACTGATCAATGTCCCGCGAGGACCCGGGGACGCGGTCGGTCTTGCGGCGCTGCCGGGGCAGGCAGACGCCTATCGTGTCGCGGTTGCCGTCTGTGCCGAGCAAGCCCGGATGCTGGGTGTTTGCAAGGTCAATGTCCTGGCGGGCCGACCGCCCGCAGCCGCGACGCATGATGCCTGTCTGGCCACCTTGCACCGCAACCTCAAGCACACGGCCGATGTGATGGCGGCCATCGGCGTGCGCGTGATGGTCGAGCCGGTCAACCGGGGCGATGTGCCGGGGTTTTTCCTGTCGGGACTTTCCGAAGGGCTGGAATTGCTGGACAGCATCGACCACCCTAATCTGGCACTGCAGTTTGATCTCTATCACATGGCGATCACGGAACCCGACCTGCCTGCCGCTATCCGGCGCGCCGGGTCGCGCATCGGCCATGTGCAATTCGCCGACACGCCGGGACGAAACGAGCCGGGCACCGGCACAATCGACTTTGCGGCCGCTTTCGCCGCGCTGCGGGACATCGGCTATGATGGTGAGGTGTCTGCCGAATACAATCCACGGCGCACCACGAGCGACGGGTTGGGGTGGATGGCCGAATTCGAGAGGATGATGACATGACTGACCAATCGGGGACGATTGAACAGATCGTGCAGGATGTCGTGACCGCTGCGCCGTTTGAGGCCTATGCCACGCAACCACAGCGTACTGTGGCGCAGGCCTATGCAATCCAGGACGGAGTCGTCGCGGCCTTGATCGGTTCGGGGCAACGTGGCGCGATTGCAGGTTGGAAGATTGCTGCCAACTCACCGCAATTGCTGGAACGGTTCAAGCTCGACGAGCCGGCCTCTGGCCGTGTCTTTGCTGACCAGAAACACGCGGGCCCCGCAACGCTGAATGCTGCGGACTATTCGGAATTCGCGTTCGAGCCCGAGATTGCAGCGATCATGCAGTCCACCCTGGACCCAACCGATGCGCCGTTCCGGCGCGGCGACGTGGTGGCCGCCATAGAGCGGTTCGTTCCAGCAATGGAATTGCTGGACATGCGCCGCACCGATATGCCGAACACACATATCCCGGACGCCATCGCGCAGAACATTTCCAATGTGGGTGCCGTTATCGGCGGACCCGGCATCGCACCCGAAGATCTGGACACGGCGCAGATCCGCACGACGCTTACCATTGACGGGCAAGTCGAGCACGACGTCACGGGGGCCGCACCGCAATCCCCGCTGGACGCCGTTGCCTGGTTGGCGACACATCTCGCGGCGCGTGGCTTGACGCTGCAAGCCGGTCAGATCGTCTTGTGCGGAACACACAGTCCGATCTGGTACCATGAGGGCACGGGCGAGATCGAAGTGGAAATGTCCGGGTTGGGCAAAGCGGCTGTCACACTGATCTGACGCTCCGCTGGCAGATTTCTGGCTGGCGCAACGCACAGCCGGGCATATCAACGCCGCATCTAGAGCGTTTCGCGATTAACTTGGATCATCTGGTGTCACCTAACGCGTTGAAATCTATGATTTCAGGCAGCGTTAGGTCATTCAGATTTAGCGCGAAACGCTTTAATAACCTGAAAGCAACTCAAGGGCCGTCTTGTCAGGTGACCTGGCGCAATCGTTGCGTAGCCGGGTCAAGAGCGTCTCCGAACTTCCACGCAATTCACGACCTGACGCGGCTTCAAAACCAAGCATGTAGCCAAACGCCATCGCCATCGCGCCCGCACTCGCTACCAGCGTCTTGACCGATTTGTCGCCCATTTCGGGACTGTCTATCAATGCGAGGGTTTCACCGCATTTCTTGTTGGCGAAGTTGTCCTGCATTTCATGTGCAGATAGCTGGGTGGCATATAGGGTCAGCACTGCGATCAGATAACGCATGGTAAATCCTCTTGCGGCAATATCGCCAACATATCACCGTGTGGCAAGGGCGAGTGACATCCAGACGGCGCATTGTTTTCGCGGGGGCCGCCAAACACCTTGCCATGCGCGCTGCACCGCGATTGCTGGTGCTGCTCCATTGATCGCACTTACGGCAACACACGAGACGTTCTATGGGATTGAAACGGTGGGACGACTTCCGCAAGCCTGCGATGCGAGTCGTGCGGACCAGTGGGCTGGCGCATAAACACGATGCTTCCTCCGCCGAAATGACACTCAGACCAGTCGGTACTCGATGCGCGCGGACCCGTGGGCATCGTCGCCATCGGCCCGAGCCCATTCTGTTTCAAACAACTCTTGGGCAAGGGCCATATCTGTCGTTTCATTGGTCAGCAGCGCGATGTTCTCTGCCGGGACCCGACGCACGAGTTGGGCGATCTCAAACTGAACTCCCAGGTTTTCTGCAGTGAACCCACGCAGATCCAGAACGACCCGATCCGCCAGACTCATCAGGGTCATGACGGTTGGCCGCCAGGTATTGTCCTGGCAATAGTAGTCCAACATCGGATACATGCCGTCATGCGCTGCCAGGGGGGCCTCGGCCAAGACGGTCTTCAGATTGTCCGGCGACTTTATGAAAAGACTGTCTGTGGATCCGCTCAGAAAGGCCGAGAGCTCTGCAGAATCCAGCGTATCCGTGGCCAGATCGGCCGCACCGATCAATACGATTGGCCCACGCATGCGCCAGTTTGTCAGCAAGCCGAACGACAGGTTCTCCTGCAATTTCCGTTGTCCGAAGACCCGCAGGAACAGCGTCAGAGGAGGCCTCTCCTCTGACGGTCGCCGCGACATCACATAGAGCGTTGCGCGATAGATCAGAAACGGCAGCGCCGCCAATCCCGACATGATCCCATGCGGTCCTGAAAGCTGAGTGATTTGCCAAAAGGTCACCATCAACCAGACCGCGTCGCTTTGCATCATCAGATCACTGGACTTTGCGCTGATCTTCCCCAGAAAACGAGCGATCAACAGTGCCAGGCCAGCACCCAACGCAAGCATGAGTGCAAAGCTGACGGGCAAAGCGGCTGACATGAGCGCCGGAACCAGACCAACGGCCAGATCCAGCGAAAAGAGCAGCGGCGCGATCAATGCAATTGCGATCAAGTACAGCGTGACAGCGGTTGAGCGGAACGCGCGGTTGGCCAGAACCAGTGCCGCAATCGCTGCTGGGCCAACAAGCCAGGCAATCAGCTGAAGGCTGACAGGTTCCAACAGCGCCAAAGCACCCGTCCAGACCAACACACCAGCCAGAACAATGAGCCGGCGCAGCCCCAAAACGTGAATAGCCAAGGGCACCGCGGGCCAGGACAGTATCAGGCCAACAACCAGCGTGCGATGCCAGCCATGTTCGATGTCTTCCAGGAAGAAGTAGACAACGGTGGCCGAAAAGCCGTGTGCCAATCCGGCGATCAGATAGCGCGCGCCCAAAGACCATCGGAGTCGCGCGCGTGGTTCCGCGATCCTTTTGACAAACTCGAGTTGTCGCAGATCAGGGTTATTTTCGGGCGGCACCTCAAAGTCGGCTTCGGAGGTGGAGGATTGGTTTTTCATCGCACGCCGTATGGCACGCCGATACAAGTGACGGATGGCCAGATTCAATCCAAATGCAAGCGGAACCGCAGCCAGAAAAACGAAAAATAGTGCGCCATTCAGCGGGACATCAAACACGGCTATTCCTAACGGGCCCATGATGTAAGGCTGCCGGTACACTGTCAAGCAAACCGGACGCGAGCGGAGAATGGGAGATCACCTGATGCGGACAATCAATAACTGGGCTTCGTCGCACCCACATTTTGGTTGTTTTGGTTGTGATTGACGAAAACATGCTCAATCGTGCAAGGAACCCCGATCGGCACTTTTTTTGCCAAAGGAGAGTCCGCAATGACCGACCTTCCGTCCGAGATATCCCAGGACCCGCGCTATCGGCGGGTGCATGACGAACGCGAACGGCACGCAGCAGAGGCGCGCGCTGCACAGTCACTCTATCTTTTGATGACCCGCATCTTCGTCGTCGCGTCGGCCGTCGCCGCCATCGCCGGCGGGTTGGTGCTGTTTGGCACCGAAGCCAGCCCACAAGAAGACAGTCCGAGGATTGTCCACTGGCTGTCAGGCGGAGCCGCCCGCACGGGACTCATCATCGTGCAAGGGCTTGGTCTCGCGGCGGCGGCTGGTTCTGGCTATATCCTTGGACGACGCGAACCCGGAAAGCGGTGGGTGACCGCCCGGATGCGGGCCGAGGACGGGCGGTTGCTTCTGGCCCGAAGAACGCTTGAGATCGGGCATGAAAAAGGACCGGGCGCGTTCCGACAGGCGGGCGACTGGTTCGTTTCCTTTCTGGAAGGTCAGATCAAGTATCTGGATACCAGTGCCCGCCGCCGTGACCGGTCTGCAATGCGGGGCCTGATTGTCGCCGCGCTGTTGGTGGCGCTGGCGGCTCTGGCGTCGGTCCTGACCGGGTTTGACTCAAAAACACTCGTTGTCGTGCTGGCCATATTTGGTGTTGCGGTTCCCGCGCTGACGGCAGCCGTTGAAAAATGGGGCGAGGCGACAGCGGACAGCAAGCGCGCTGAGTTGCATGATGCAAGTTGGTCCGCGCTCAACACGCTGCGCGACGATGTCCCCGCCTTTCAGGCCGCAGTCGCCGAAAATGATCTCGATGCGGCGCTGGGCTTTACGGATCGGGTCTTTGCGGTGCTGCGCGACGATCATTCCGGTTTTGCAGTAACGCATGGCAACGCCGGTGGCGGCGCGCCAGGCGCAGGTTGAAATGAGGCGGTGTGGTCCAGTCCTGGTGCTGAAAACTCTGTGTCATGTCAGAATAACTTGCGTTGATGCGGGCCGGCCCCCAAAGCGTGGTCGATTAGGATGCGCGCGACACCGGTCGGCCAGCACGCTCACCCCAAGGGAAGTTTGGCCGCGCTTCAACGCGGCAACTTCTCTCATTCTGTTTGGCTAAAGGTTCTTGGAGAAAGGAAGTTTCCGAGCACGGACAAGCGGGGTACATTGCTGCAAATCACCTTGAGCAGGACGAGAAACGGGACTGCCATCAAGGCACCGGGGACGTTCCAGAGCCAACTCCAGACGATGACCGTCAGAAACACGGAAACGGTGTTCATTTCCAGACGTCGGCCCAGGATCGTCGGGGTGACGAACTGTGCTTCAAGCGAAGTCAGAACCGCGTAGATGATCGCGGGCAAGAGACCCATGCCAAGCGTATCAAAGCTGAGTATCCCATAGGCACTGGCCAGGACCACTCCGATCATGCCGCCGACAAAAGGCAGAAAGTTCAGCACGAACGCCAGCGCGCCCCACAAGACGGGGTTTGGCAAACCGACAAGATACATGGCCACACCAATGCTCAGGCCAAGCCCTGCGTTGATGACCGTAATGGTCAGGAAATAGTGCGAAATCTGGCGCTCGATGTCGCGCGCAGTCCGGATGGCGCGCCGTTTGTCGGAAAAATTCGGGAAGGCTTCGACCAGTTTTACATAGAACAGATCGCCTGACGACAGGATGAACATGGCGAGAATCAGCCCGACGATCGTGAGCATCGTGAAATTGGCAATACTGCCGGCGGCAAACGCAAGAAGCCCTGGCTGCTGGACGGCGACAACCGGCGTGCTGTCTCCGCCGGTCGCAATATTCTCGACCTGCTCGCTGGCGTTCTTGACGTCTTCGAGAGAGGCAATGAAGCCCTGAAGCTTATGTCTCAACTCGATCCCCATCGCCGGGGCATCTTCCAGTATTGCCGTGACCGGACCGCTCAGAAGATAGGAGCCAAGGCCCAGAACCAGCCCCGCGCAGACGATGAGCGCCGACGCTGCAATGGGTTCGGGAATACCGAGACGTGAAAGGCTGCGCACGACCGGGCTTAGGGTGAGGGCAACGATCAGCCCGATCATGATGGGAAGGAACATGTCTCTTGCGAAATAGATTGCCGAAAAGGCCAGTATGACGGCAATGACGGCAAGCAGGTTTCGAATGATCCGCACATCGTCCATGTCATACCTGCCCCTGTGAACCAGTACTCGCTGGCCGTTGTGTCTCGGAATGAAACCGCTTGATGAGAAATTGGTTCCGCCGCTATGTCAAATATTAAAGACAGGCTCTTGCGAATACGCCACCCTTTCGTCGGTTTTGGACAAAAGGGGATACCAATGGATGTCACCACGGGTCGGTTTTTGCTGATGGGGTTAACGGGGCTTACCTTGCATGACCTCGTTGGAACCATGAAGGAGGGGTTTCCAACATTGGAGGCCAGCTCTGTCGAGGATGAAGCCGGTGCGGTCGCTGTCGTGGACCAGGCAGGTGACTGGAAATATGCGTTCCTGAACATGGGCCCTGGCGCATTTCTCGCCAGTGAACTGTCGGATGCCTTTGCAAGATTGGGCACGCGGGTGATCCTGCTCGGCAATGCTGCCGAAGATGAATCGGCAGAGTGTCCCTATCCGGTTCTGATGCGCCCGTACTCTTCGGAAGATGTCTTTCGGTTGCTGCGGCAAGACGCCTGATCATACTGGTTTTCATGATAACCCGATGGTCTATATCTGGGGCAGCCTTGTCCGGGCCGGAAGGAATATTGGTATGAAGTCGCTCGTGTCACGATTGCGGTCAGTCACTGACCCGCTCGGTGTTCGTCTGGCCCTTGTCTTTGCCATTGCCTTGCTGCCGCTCATGATCGTTTCAATCGTCCGGTCGCAAAGTGTCGTGAACGAAGCAGTTGCGCGGTCGCAAACCGCCTTGGTCGGCGAGACCCTGCGCGCGGTTCGCGAAGAAGTGGTCATCATCGAACGTGCAAAGGCGGTTGCTCAGGCTCTGAGCAAGTCAGTGCCCTACTTGCTGGAGGACCCGGCTCTTTGCAGTCAGGTGATGCGCTCAAAACTGGAAGACACGGCGTTCTCGTTCACCGGGTTCTACGACACGACCGGGCACTATCCGTGTTCCAGCGCGCCGGAACCCTTCAGTATCGACATGAACCCGAAACTGGCCGCACAGATCGCAGACCCAAAGCCAGTTGTTCTGGTCAATGAGGATGCACCAGGCTCGGGCGCGTCGGTGATCTCGGCAACTTTTCCTGTATTCTCCGACAGCGATGTTTTGATCGGCTTTTCATCGGTCACGGTTCCGCATCGCAGGTTGCGACAGTTCATTCCCGATGAAGCCGGGGCAACGTTCCTGACACTGGACGCGTCGGGCACCTTGTTGACGGCTCCTGGCCCTCTGGAGGAGGCCGAACCGCTCTTGCCGCGTCTGCAACCGGGTGAAAACATCGCCGGTAAAGCACCAAGTTTTCGGGCCGTGGGTCGCGATGGAACCGAACGCCTTTATGCCTTGGCCCCGGTTGTGGATGGAGAGCTGTATGCCCTGTCGACATGGCCGCTGGATGCTGAAATCACCAGAGGCTTCTATCTCAAGAACCCTGCGTTTTTTCCCGTGTTGATGTGGCTGGCAAGTCTTGCTGTCGCGTGGTTTGCGGCTTCGCTGTTTGTCACCCGGCACGTGGTCAACCTTCGTGGCGCAATCCAGGGGTTTGCCGCGACGCGAAAAATATCACCGACCTCCGGGTTCCGAACCGCCCCGAGCGAATTGCGTGACGTTGCAAGCTCATTCGCCGTCATGACGGACAAGATCATTCACGATGAAGCCCAGATCGAGGATGCGTTGCGGCAGAAGGATATCTTGCTGCGCGAGGTTCATCACCGGGTAAAGAACAACCTTCAACTGATCGCATCCATCATGAGCATGCAGATGCGCCAGTCACGCTCCAAGGAGGTGCAGCAGATCATGCAGGGGTTGCATGACCGGGTCAACAGCCTCGCCACCATTCACCGCAATCTCTATCAGACGTCGGGTCAGGCCGATATCAGCATGGACGAGCACCTTGACGCTATCGTGCGCCAGGTTGTCAGGATGGCTGCGCGCCGCGATACGCCAATTGATCTGAAAACAGACTTTGCGGGAATTCGTCTCAACCCGGATCAGGCCGTCCCCTTGTCGCTGTTTGTCACCGAAGGTCTGACCAACGCCCTGAAGTACATCGGGGCGGCGAAGCATCAGGAGATGCTGCTGCACGTGTCGCTCGAAGAACTGGACGGCGACATTGCCGAGGTTACGATCGTCAACTCCATCGCATCCGAGGCTCCCGAACCAGTAACCTGGGCCTCTTCCGGACTCGGTTCGGAGCTGATGGAGGCCTTTGCCGAACAACTGTCGGGTCGCTTTTCCGCCGAACCCGCGTCAAACCAGTTCAAGGTTCACCTGACGTTTCCGATTGAACCGCTTACCGCCAAACCCTGAGAGCGAAACCACCAAGGGCCCCACAGGTGTGCGGGGCCCCTCATGCGCCTGTTGTGAGAGTTTTCAGACGGGCGGTTTGCCGCGAACGGCGCGCGCCACGATCGCAACCAGAAACAGGACGAGGAAGATCACGAACAGGATTTGTGCAATCCCGGCCGATGCGCCCGCGATGCCGCCAAACCCCAGAGCACCAGCAATCAACGCAACCACAAGAAATGTTAAAGCCCAACCAAGCATGGTATTTTCCTTTTGCAGTTTCAATTTGTCGTTCTGGAAGGTCAACGCCAATCGAACCGAATTGGTTCCGAAAAAGATCGGGATCAGCAAAGTGTAGCGTGGACTTGGGCCAACTTGAGCTTGCAGATCTCAATTGGTCTCTCTATAGAACTGGCTGATTTTTCCTTGCCAAATGTCGCTTTGGGATTGGTAGCCGCCCCGTGGATCCTGCTGGAGAAACCACCGATCAGGTGCAGATTTCCGGCTATTGGCGGCATTGTTCCTGTTGGGCATCAAGGTCAACCGTTTGGCCGCATCCTAGGGGTCCTGGCATTTGCGCGAGCCGAAGACGGCCGCACGCGTCAAGGATCAAGCCCCTGTTTTGGCGGGCCATCCGGGCCGAATGTGAATGCAGACGATGATCAGAATTTCACCTGATCGCCGCCTTTGAGAGCCAGCATGTCGCGCGCCTCGTCGGGTGTTGCGACCTCAAGGCCAAGCCCTTCGATGATCGCCCTCGCCTTGAGCACCTGTTCAGCATTGCTTTGCGCCAGCTTGCCGCGCGAAATCCAGATACTGTCCTCCAGCCCCACGCGGATGTTTGCACCCATGGCGACCGCCTGGGTGGCAACCCGGAACTGACTCGCGCCCGCGCCGAGAACCGACCAGCGAAAATCCTTGCCGAAGAGCCGGTCGGCGGTGCGCTTCATATGCATGACGTCCTCGGGGTGCGTGCCGATGCCGCCGAGCAGACCGAACACCGACTGCACAAAGAACGGAGGCTTGACCAAACCGCGATCCGCGAAATGGGCGAGGTTGTAGAGGTGCGAAATGTCATAGCACTCAAACTCGAAGCGGGTGCCATTCCCATAACAGGTTTCAAGCACGTACTCGATGTCCTTGAACGAGTTGCGGAACACCAGATCACGAGACCCTTCCAGATACTCGCGTTCCCATTCGAATTTGAAATCCTTGTATTTTCCGAGAAGCGGAAAGAATGCGAAATTCATCGACCCCATATTGAGCGATGCAACCTCGGGCTGCCATTGCTCGGCAGGTTTTGCACGCTCGGCCACGGTCATATAGGGCGACCCGCCGGTTGTGATATTGACCACCGCAGAGGTCGCCTGCTTGATCCGTGGCAAAAAGCCGGCAAAGGCCTCGGGTGTTTGGTCCGGTTTTCCGGTTTCGGGGTCGCGCGCGTGAAGATGCAGGATCGCGGCCCCGGCCTCGGCCGCCGCGATAGCGCTCTGCGCGATTTCATCCGGCGTGATGGGCAGGTGTGGTGTCATGGTGGGCGTGTGGATCGCTCCGGTCACTGCGCAGCTGATGATCACCTTGTCTGGTCCGCTCATTTCAGTCTCCCTTGGAACTCGCCTCTGTTTGTTTGGTGTGAATGGATTTGCCCGGCGATCAAAGCGCCTCTACGTTGCCATCAACCGGGAACGATTGGCCTGACAGGTTGCGCCCGGCATCCGAAATCAGAAACGCGGCGATATCGGCAACGTCCTCGGGCGGGGTCATCCGCCGCAATGAAATCCGGCGGATGTAGTCGTCCTTCATTTCCTCGTGGCTGACCCCGGTCTGGCGCGCCCGGTCGGCAATCACGCCCTCGATCCGTGGCCCCTCGATGATGCCGGGCAATATCGCGTTGACGCGAATGTTCGCCGACCCCAGCTCCTTTGCGAGGCTTTGCGTCAGCCCGATCACGCCCCATTTCGCGGCGGCATAAGGAGTCCGGTAGGCATAGCCGAACCGCCCGGCCGCCGACGACATGCTGACGATACTGCCACCACCGGCGGCCTTGAGCATTGGGACGGCGTGGTGGGCGCAGAGAAACTGCCCGGTCAGGCATACATCGATACAGCGCGCCCAGTCCTTATGGTCAATATCTTCGACGCCGCCCGTCGGGCCAGCGATACCTGCGTTGTTGACCAAAGCATCCAGCCCGCCCATCGTCGCCTTGATATTGGCAAAGAAATCTCCGACCTGGTCCGGATCGGATACATCGGCGATATCGGCCACCTCCGCGCCGAGTTCTGCCCTGGCGCTGTCCAGAGCGGCCGCATCCACGTCACAGATGGCGAGTCGTGCGCCTTGCGCTTTCAATTCGCGTGCGATGGCGAGGCCAATACCGGAGCCGCCTGCCGTCACCGCCACTCTCAATCCTTCCATCCCGGGAAGTCGCATACGCGGGGGCGTGGCCGTCATCCTGTTTTCCTTTCCGTTCGGAGAGATCATGCGAGCAGAAAGCCCGAGCGGGACGGGCTTGGCAAGTGTCCAGACGTGTGAGGGTACAACACCAGAGCATTCGCCGCAGGAGAATGGATTTCTGAAGGGCGGACCGCTTTTGATTGGCGTGGCGGCGGGAACGCGCCCGCAGCTTTCGTGCTCTGTCCTGACGTGGGTGCGTTGGAAATGTACCATGGTTGCGCGCAAAAGGTCCTGTGTCGCCTTTGATCACAATAATGTCTGCTATCCTTTCGCTTGCTTTTCATCTGCGATATGGGGCGGAGCGAGCCGGGTCGTGGCGTCATGCCTGGCGTTGCACAAGTAAGGAACCCGCCCATGTCGTTTCGTCGTCTCGCATTTGGCGTGCTGCTGGCCGGTGCGGTGCCAGTCCTGGCGCTGGCACAGTCCGCCGAGAGTACGCCCATGAGCCTTTCCCTTGAACTCAACGCCGTACAGGATGTCGGTGGGGCGTGCCGGTTGACGTTTCTCGTGAACAATGAAACCGGAATGGAGATCGACAAGGCGGTGTTCGAGACGGTGATTTTCGACACATCGGGCGGGGTGGTGAGCCTGTCGCTCTTCAATTTTCGCGACCTGCCGGCAGAGCGTCTGCGGGTGCGCCAGTTCGAAGTGCCCGAGATCGCCTGCGACACGGTGGGCAAGGCGCTGATCAACGGCGCGAACTCCTGCATTGTCAAAGGCGCCGAGAGCGATATCTGCGACAAGGCGCTGTCGCTCAGCAGCCGGCTTGCGGTGGAGTTGCTCGGATGAACCCTGTTGATGCATTGCTCGGAATCTTCTCCCTTGGCGGGCCTGTCGTCGCGATCCTGTTCGTGATGTCGGTGCTGGCGCTAGGGGTCACGCTCTACAAGCTCTGGCAATTTGCGGCCTGTGGTGTCGGTCGCCACAAGGTGCTGTCCGAGGCACTGGAGGCGTGGGATGGCGGCAACCGGCAGGCTGCGCGCGCGCGTCTCACCGAGAGCCGCAGCTATCTCGCCCCGCTTCTGGGCACTGCAATGAACGCAGCCGATCAACCCGGTCTGGAAGGGCGGCTTGATGCAGAGGCAGGATTGGCGCTCGCGGGGCTCGAACGCGGTTTCCGCTTTCTGGATACGGTCGCCCAACTTGCGCCGCTGCTGGGCCTGTTTGGCACGGTTCTCGGCATGATCGAGGCGTTCCAGAGCTTGCAGGACGCCGGATCGTCGGTCGACCCGTCTTTGCTGGCGGGGGGGATCTGGGTGGCCTTGCTGACCACGGCGGTTGGTCTGGCCGTGGCAATGCCGACTTCGATGATCCTGGCCTGGTTCGAAAGCCGCACTGCGCGCGAGCGAGTCTTTGCGGACAAGGCGCTGCGCACCGTCTTGGCACCGGGCCAGCCGGATCTTGCGGACGTCAGGGCAAGTGGCCCGGCAGCCGCGCCAAGCCATGCGTAACGCCGCGCCCTTTGTCAGGCGGCGGATGTCGATGACTCCGCTCATCGACGTGATCTTTCTGCTCTTGCTGTTCTTCATGCTGTCCTCCACGTTTTCGAGCTTTGGCGAGATTGAATTGAGCCAGGCCACCGGCGGGGCCGCGACGCCGGACACCCCGTCCGAGCAGGTTTTCGTGCAGGTTGGCGCAGAGCGGCTGGTGTTGAACGGCGCGCCGGTCACGCTGGACGAGCTGGGCGCGCAGGTCGAAACGGGGCGGGTGCTGGTCAGCCTCGATGCGGATGCCTCGGCGCAGCGGGTGGTCGATCTGCTGGTGCGTTTGCGCGGGCGTGACGGGTTGACCGTCATTGTTCTGGAGTAGGCGCATGATCCGCCCCGCGACTCCACGCAAGCAGCGCGACGCGACCATCGCGATGATCAATGTCGTCTTTCTGATGCTGATCTTTTTCCTGATTGCGGGAACGGTGGCGGCACCGCTCGACCCTGATCTGGAGCTTGTCGATACGGCGGGTCTTGAGGGGCGTGAACCACCGGACGCGCTGGTGTTGCACAGGGACGGAACGCTGAGTTTTCGCGGAGTGCCGACAGAACCGGCGGACTATATGGCCGTTCATGTGCCGGGGCCTGTGCGGATCGTGCCGGACCGTGATGTTCCAGGGTCTCGACTGATCGAGGTCGCCGGAAGCCTCCGTCGTCTCGGTGCGCCATCCGTCATTCTTGTGACCGCGCGGGCGCTGGAATGATCCGGCGATCCGCCGGCATCGCAACAGCGGCTGTCTTGCTGTCACTCCTGGTGCACTTCCTCGGTCTGGCGCTTACATCGGGCCGTGCCACCGGACCTTCCGTCGAGGATAGCTCGACCGACGCCGTGGCCTTGGGCAATGCGTTCGAAGATGTTGCCGAAGCAGTATCCGAACCCGTTTCGCCCGAACCGATGCCCGAACCCACCCCTTCGGAGATAACGACCTCCGAGGCCCTTGTGGCCTCGCCGACGCCGGAGGAGGTTTTTGCGCCCCAGGGGTCCCCGGGCGAAGTATCCGAGCCGGTCGCGCCTCAAGTGGCGCCTGAGCCTTCCGCCGCACCCGCGCCGCAACCGGATGAGCCACAAGAGATCGCCGCCTTGCCGCCACCAGCGGAGCCCGTCGCCCCGGTGGAGCGTGAGGCGCTTGCGCCCGAAACGCCCGAGGTGGCGGTCGAGCCTGATCCCGAGGGCGTGCAAGAGGTGACGCCCGAAACCGAAACCGACAGCTCTGATCTGGCGGTCGTCGCCTCGCCACGCCCGCGCCTTCCCGAACGCCAGCCCACAACCGAGACCGCGGCGAGAAGTGACAGCTCGACAAAATACAGCGAGCTGTTGTCGCCGCCTCTGATCGAGTCGCCGCTGGCAGCGCATTTGCGGGGCGAGACCGATCTGGTCGTCCGGCAGAATGGCGGTGGATCGGGTTTCCTTGACTCGGGCGGTTCCGGAAATTCGACCGTCACCAACTATGCCGGTCAGGTTCTGGCCCATCTCAACCGGTCCCTGACTGTTCGAGGCTCTGCTCAGGGGGCGGCATGGGTTTTCTTTGAAATCAATCCGGACGGAACGCTGGCTTTTGTAAGGATCATCAACAGCGCTGGAGTGCGGGAAATCGATGAGGCGGCAAAGGCGCAGGTCCGAAAGGCCGCGCCGTTCCCGCGCCCGCCAAAAGGTGCCAGCAGACAGTTGACCTTCGTTTACCGCAACAACTGACGGGAGAGGCCTTGGGCACGACAGCGCGGGACATCTTTGACGCCGGAACTGAAAACGCAGAATCCTTGCAGATCCTGCATCAAGGGTAACCTGTCGCGCGGTGGCGACACTCGAATTGACGGCCCGGTTTCGAAAAACCGGGCCGTCAACCGAAAGAGCATGTAGGGTGAGATCCGCAGGGCGACTGGCGTGTCGCCCTGCTATGTCGCTTACCCTGTTTCTGCCTTACAGGCCGGCGTCCAGATCATCCAGACCGCCCGCGAGATCGGCGCCGAGCAGATCGTCGGCATCTTCGCCACCCGCTGCCGCACCACCTGCATCGACCGCACAAGCATCTGTGCCGCAGGCATCTGTCTCTTCGGCACCGCCATCAGCGCCACAGGCAAACCCGGCAGCAGGCGCAGGCTCATCACCTTCGTTGCCTTCGGACCCTTCGTTGTCGGCTTCGTTGCCTTCGTCGCCTTCGTCGTTGGGCGTGTCCTCGTTGCCTTCATTGCCTTCGTCGACTCCGGCTTCGTCGCCCTCGTCGCCTTCGTTGCCCTCGTCGCCTTCATTTCCTTCGTCGGCCCCGCTTTCGTTGCCCTCGTCACCTTCGTTTCCTTCGTTGTTTTCGTTGCCTTCGTCCACTCCGGCTTCGTCGCCTTCGTCGCCTTCGTTTCCTTCGTTGTCCTCGTTTCCTTCGTCGTTCGGGCCTGTCTCATTGCCCTCGTCGCCTTCGTCAACTCCGGCTTCGTTGCCTTCATTGCCCTCGTTGCCTTCGTTGTTTTCGTTGCCTTCATCGCGTCCAGGCTCGTCGCCCTCGTTGCCTTCGTTTCCTTCGTTGTTTTCGTTGCCTTCGTCGGCTCCGGCTTCGTTGCCCTCGTCGCCTTCGTTGCCTTCGTTGTTTTCGTTGCCGTTGTCCCCAGGCGTGAACTCGTCGCCTTCGTCGCCTTCATCGACAGAGGATGCTTCGCTGCCTTCGTTGCCTTCGTCGGCTTCGTCGTCTTCGTTACCTTCATCACCCTCGTTGAGACCTACGAGATCAGGATCAGACGGCTCGTTGCCTTCGTCACCTTCGTCATTGGGTTCGTTGCCCTCGTCGCCTTCGTCGTTCGGGGTGGATTCGTTGCCCTCATCACCTTCGTCGTTAGGCTCGTTGCCTTCATCGCCTTCGTCGTTGGGCTCGTTGCCTTCGTTACCTTCATCAAACAGATGCGGTTCATTGCCTTCGTCGCCTTCATCGAATTCCTGGTAGATGTTGCCAAAAGACGAGCCTTCGTCACCTTCGTTGTTCTCGTTGTCTTCGTCCTGGCTTTCGCCGCCTTCGTTGCCTTCATCGTTTTCGTCGAATTCGTCGCCTTCGTTGTTTTCGTTGTCCTCGTCGCCTTCGTCGCCTTCGTCGCCTTCCTGGTATATCCCGGGGCCTTCGTTTCCTTCGTTGTTCTCGTTGCCTTCATCCTCGAAGTCTAAGAGACTTTCGTTGCCTTCATTGTCCTCGTCGCCTTCGTCGCCTTCGCCGCCTTCGTCGTTTTCGTCGCCTTCGTTGTTTTCGTTGCCTTCGTTGGCTTCGTCGCCTTCGTCGCCTTCGTTGTTTTCGTTGCCTTCGTCGCCGGGTTTGTCGCCTTCGTTGCCCTCGTCGCCTTCGTCGCTTTCGTTGGCTTCGTCGCCTTCGTTGCCTTCGTTGTCTTCGTCGCCTTCGTCGCTTTCGCCGCCTTCGTTGCCCTCGTTGCCTTCGTTGTTTTCGTTGCCTTCATCCTCGAAATCAAAGAGGCTCTCGTTGCCTTCATTGTCCTCGTCGTTTTCGTTGCCTTCGTCGTTTTCGTCGTTTTCGTTGCCTTCGTTGTTTTCGTTGCCTTCGTTGCCTTCGTCACCGGTATCGAACTCGTTTCCTTCGTTGTCCTCGTTGCCTTCGTCGCCTTCGTCGCCTTCCTGGAAGATGCCTACATTCTCGTTGTTTTCGTTGCCTTCGTCGTTTTCATTGCCGGCGAAATCGGGATCGGCCGGCTCGTTGCCTTCGTCACCTTCGTCAAACGGCGTGAACTCGTTGAATTCATTGCCCTCATCGTTCGGGGTGAACTCGTTACCTTCGTCACCCTCGTCCAAAGGGGTGAACTCGTTACCTTCATCGCCCTCGTCGTTGGGCGTGATCTCGTTGCCTTCGTTGCCTTCATCAAACAGATGCGGCTCGTTGCCTTCGTCGGCCTCGTTGTCTTCGTTGCCTTCGTCGTCTTCGTTGCCTTCGTCGGCCTCGTCGCCTTCGTCACCCTCGTCATAGATTTCTGCAGGATCAGGGGGTGGCATACCGCCGATAACCGCAGTTGCTTCTGCCGCAGTCAGTTCGATGAAGTCTTCGGTCTCGGGCTCAAAATCAGCCGTTGTCGAACGCAGTAATGCAAGAAGTTTCATGATTTATTTCTCCAAATTGGTTGATGAAGCAACCCTCGAAGGGATCGCTCCGTTGCAAGCCAGACCTGCAATTGGCCCAGCCGGTCTCCTTCTGTGCGCCAAAGGCGATTGCCTTGAGCGCGCGATGGACACACCGACGGAATCCCACGTGTGATGGTTGCCCGTCAGCACTCCATCATCGCTGGTCGTTGGACTGTTTTTCTGATGTCAGTCGTCGTAACAGACGAACCTCCACGCCATTGCGCGAAGAAACAGTTGCTCGGCCATCTTAAATCCTAGTTCGGGATCGACAGTGTGTCCGCCTCTCCCGATGCATAGCCATTAATTCGAATTCTCGAAGACACACGCGCAACCTTCGGGCAGCAGCATGTAGCTCTTCAAAATTTAGCCCTCGAACCGGGACCAATTGTCCCGGAACGTCTCAGTCCCAATAGTTGTGAAGGTAATATAACATACAACCCCACAATTGCGTAGGCATGGAATCCATGACCCTGTATCGATATGCGCGCGAGCGGCCCGACAGGCGTCGCCGCAATCCGCCTATTCATGAGCCGCCGCGAAAAACGGGTCGCCGTTTGCGCGCCAGGGGGCCGGATTTCTGGCAAGATGTCGTTGCACGCATCTTCTGACCGTTTCGCGGGCCGATTTGCAACTGCGCGCCTTGCAGGCATGCGCCGGGCCAGTCTACGGTGCCTCATGACCAATGACCGGGCATACGAATCCGGCATCGACAATATGGGAGCTGACATGATCAATGGAATTCTGAAACCGGCCGTTCTGGCGGCCGTGCTTGGCGCTGTCGCCGCCAGTGCCGGTTGGGCCGGCAAGGCCGACGACACGCTGAACGTGGCGTTTACCAAGGAACTGGAAAACGTCGACAGTTATTTCAATTCGTCTCGTGAGGGCGTTGTGCTTCAGCGCGCGGTCTGGGACGGGCTGGTGTATCGCGATCCCGAAACCAATGAATACAAGGGCAACCTTGCCACCAGTTGGGACTGGATCGACGACACCACCATCGAATTCAAGCTGCGCGAAGGCGTGACGTTCCACAATGGCGAACCGTTCAATGCCGACGACGTGGTCTATACAGTGAATTTTATCGCTGAAGAGGCCAATGGTGTAAAGACGCAGCGCAACGTGAACTGGATGAAATCGGCGGAGAAGATCGACGACCATACCGTGCGCATCCTGCTGAAGGAGCCGTTCCCGGCAGCCATCGAATTTCTTTCGGGTCCGGTGTCGATGTATCCAAACGAGTATTACGCCGAAGCCGGAGCCAGCGGCATGGGCCTGCAACCTGTTGGCACCGGCCCCTACAAGGTGGTCGAAGTCGTACCGGGCGCGCATTTCGTTCTGGAAAAGAACGAAGCCTATCATGACAGTCCAAAGGGACAGCCGGAAATCGGCAAGGTGGACATCCGCACGATCCCGGACGTGAACACCCAGATTGCGGAACTCTTCAATGGAACGCTGGACCTGATCTGGCAGACGCCTGCGGATCAGGCCGAAAAGCTGGCAGCGATGGACAATTTCACCGTCGCCAATGAAAGCACCATGCGGATCGGCTACCTCACACTGGATGCCGCCGGGCGCACCGGTGAGGACAACCCGTTCACCAAGCTGGCGGTCCGGCAGGCTGTTGCCCATGCCATCGACCGCGAGGCGCTGGTGGGCGCGCTGCTCAAAGGCAAGAGCCAGGTCATTTCGTCCGCCTGTTTTCCCAGTCAGTTTGGCTGCGAGCAGGATGTAACCAGCTATGAATACGACCCTGAAAAGGCAAAAGTGCTGCTTGCCGAGGCCGGGTATCCCGACGGGTTCGCGACCGATTTCTATGCCTATCGCAACCGCGATTATGCAGAGGCGATCTCGTCTTTCCTGAACGCGGTGGGGATCGAGACCAACTTCAACATGCTGCAATATTCCGCCCTGCGCGAATTGCGGATGAAAGAAGGGACACCGGTGTCGTTCCAGACCTGGGGCAGCTATTCGATCAACGATACCTCTGCGATCACCAGCCAGTTCTTCAAATTCGGCTCGCTGGATGATGCCCGTGATCAAGAGATCAAGGACTGGCTCGATATCGCCGACAGTTCGACCGATCCGGAAAAGCGCAAGGAATACTATTCCAAGGCGCTGAAGAAGATCGCCGATCAGGCCTATTGGGTGCCGATGTTCAGCTACAACACCAACTACGTTTTCAACAACGACGTCTCGTACACCCCGACACCCGACGAAGTGTTGCGATTCACCACGATGCGCTGGAACTGAGACCGCAGAGCTTGTCAAAGGGCGTGACCGTGCCCTTTGACCCTAGCAGGAAGGCTGTGCGCCCGTGATTCAATTCATCCTGAAACGGCTCGGATTGGCCCTGCTGGTGGCCTTGACCGTGTCGATCATCAGCTTTTCGCTGTTGTTTCTGTCGGGTGATCCGGCAGCGGCGCTGGCGGGGGAAACCGCCAGCGATCAGGATGTCGAAGCGATCCGCAGGCTTTATGGCTTTGACCGCCCGATGATCGTGCAATACTGGGACTGGCTTTCCGGCGCACTGACCGGTGATCTGGGCGAAAGCTATTACTTCAAATTGCCGGTCACCACCCTGATCGCCGATCGTTTGCAGATCACCATGCTGCTGGGAGTTTGCGGCATTTCCTTTGCCCTGCTGACCGCTGTGCCTCTGGGCGTCGTGGCGGCGATCCGGCCCAATTCGATCATCGACCGGGTGGCGCTGTTCCTGTCTGTTGCCGGGCAGGCGATGCCGTCCTTCTGGTTCGGGCTGATCCTGATCGTGGTCTTTGCCATTCAGCTTGGCTGGCTGCCGCCATCGGGCACGGCGACATGGGCCCATTTCGTCATGCCGACCATCGTACTCGGGTATTACGCAATGCCCGCGATCATGCGGCTGACCCGCGCCGGAATGCTGGATGTGCTGTCATCAGACTACATCCGTACCGCGCGGGCCAAGGGGGCGTCCGAGGGCCGGGTGCTGTTCAAGCATGCCCTGCGCAATGCGATCATCCCGGTGGTCAGCCTTGCCGCGGTGCAGATGGGGTTCATGCTCGGCGGCTCAATCGTGGTCGAGAGCATTTTCGCACTGCATGGCGCCGGCTATCTCGCGTGGGAGAGCATTGCGCGCAATGATCTGCCAACGGTACAGGCGCTGATCCTGGTGTTTTCTCTGTTCTACATCATCTTCACCTTTCTGTCGGACGTTCTGAATGCCTGGCTCGACCCGCGCATGAGGGCGGGCTGACATGGCCGATCTCTCCTCCGATCCGCTATTGGCAGAGATCACCGGTCCGACGCCGGGCCAGTTGCTGCGCAAGCGGGTGTTCGGCCATCAGGGTCTGCTGATCGGGGCCGTGGTTCTGGGCCTCCTGGTGCTGGTTGCCGTGTTTGCGCCGTTCCTTGCGCCCCATGATCCCTATGCGCAGGACCTGATGGCACGCATGCAACCGCCTGTATTCATGGGCGGCACGTGGGATCATCCGTTGGGCACCGACCATCTGGGTCGGGATTACCTGTCACGCCTGATCTATGGCGCGCGGGTGTCGCTGTTGATCGGCACGATTGCAGCGCTGATCTCGGGCGTGATCGGCACCGCCATGGGCGTAGCGGCCGGGTATTTCGGCGGCAAGGTCGATGCCGTCGTTACCTTTTTGATCAACGTGCGGCTGGCGATGCCGGTGGTTCTGGTGGCGCTGGCGGTCGTGGCGATCATGGGCGGCTCGCTCGAAGTGGTGATCGTTGTGCTGGGCCTCTTGCTGTGGGACCGGTTCGCTGTGGTCATGCGCTCCAGCACACTTCAGGTCCGGGGCCGAGAATATGTTGCCGCCGCGCGCGCTGTCGGGTGTTCCACACCGCGCATTCTGTTGTCGGAAATCATGCCCAACATTGTCAACAACCTGATCGTGGTGGTGACACTGGAAATGGCCCACGCGATCCTTTTGGAAGCGGCGCTGTCGTTTCTGGGCCTTGGTGTTCAGCCGCCGACGCCCAGTTGGGGGCTGATGGTGTCAGAAGGCAAGAACATGATGCTGTTCGAACCCTGGTTGGTGCTGATCCCCGGTGCAGTGCTGTTTGTGCTGGTGCTGGCGATCAATCTGATGGGCGACGGGCTGCGCGACGTGACCGCTCCCGAGAACCGGTGAGAATGCGATGACTGAACCTCTCCTCTCCGTGCGCGGCCTGACCATCGACATTCCTGTCGGCGGCGGTACCCTGAACGCGGTGCGCGGCATCGACTTTGACGTGAACCGGGGCGAAACCCTGTGCATCGTCGGCGAAAGCGGGTCCGGCAAATCGCTGACCTCGCTGGCGCTTATGGGGTTGCTGGGCGGCAAGATCGACCGGCGCGCCACGCGGATGGATTTTGACGGCACTGATCTGAGAAAGGCGGGGCAGCGCACCATGCGCGCCCTGCGCGGCGACCGAATGGCGATGATCTTTCAGGAACCAATGACCTCGCTCAACCCCGCCTATACCATCGGCGACCAGCTGGCAGAGGCACTTCTCTTGCATCGAAAGGTTGGCAAGGAACAGGCCCGTGCGCGGGCGATCGAACTGCTGGAAAAGGTCGGCATCACCGCCGCTGCCAGCCGTTTGTCGCAGTATCCGCACCAATTGTCCGGCGGTTTGCGCCAAAGGGTCATGATCGCCATGGCGCTGATGTGCGAGCCGGAACTGATCATCGCGGACGAGCCGACAACGGCGTTGGATGTCACCATCCAGGCCCAGATCCTGCGGTTGCTGGTCGATCTGGGGAGCGAGATGAACATGGCGATGATCCTCATCACCCACGATCTTGGTGTCGTCGCCCGTGTCGCCGACAAGGTGGCGGTGATGTATGCGGGCGAACTGGTGGAAACCGGGAGTGCGGCGCAGGTGTTCAACGCCCCGATGCACCCTTACACGCGCGGCCTTCTGCGCTGTATCCCGCAACCGGGCAAGACCGAACGCGGCGCCAAGTTGGGTACCATTCCGGGTATCGTGCCGAGTCTGGTGGGCGGCATCACCGGCTGTCCGTTCCGGACCCGCTGTGATCAGGCGGTCGGGTCCTGCCGCGCGGATATTCCGCGACGTGCGGCGGGCAAGGATCACCTGTTCCGATGCGTGCACGAGAGCGGCTATCGCGGTGCCGCAGAGGTTTCCGCATGAGCGCCCCGGTTCTCGAATTGCGCGGTGTGACCAAGACCTACAGCGTCAAACAGGGACTATTTGGCAAGCCCAAGCCGCTGACGGCGGTCAATGACGTGTCGCTGACACTCGGACGGGGAGAAGTGCTGGGTCTGGTCGGGGAGTCCGGCTGTGGCAAGTCCACACTGGCCAAGATCCTGCTGGGTCTCGAAGCGCCGACGACCGGCGAGGTGCTGGTGGATGGCGAGCGGGTCGAGTCGACCGACCGGCGCAAGTTGGCCCGGCGTATCCAGCCGATCTTTCAGGACCCCTATTCCTCGCTGAACCCGCGCAAGAGCATCGAGGATATCGTCTCTCTGCCGTTGCGGGTTCACAAGGTGGGCGATGCGGCGAGCCAGAACAAGGCCGTGCGCGACATTCTGGACATCGTCGGGTTGCCCGCGCGGGTGATGCAGACCTATCCCAACCAGATGTCCGGCGGACAGCGACAGCGTGTTGCCATCGCCCGCGCCCTGATCATGAAGCCCGAGATCGTGATCTGTGACGAACCGACCTCGGCGCTGGACGTGTCGGTGCAGAGCCAGATCCTGAACCTGCTGGGCGAACTGCGAGACGAATTCGGCTTGACCTACCTGTTCATCAGCCACGATCTGGCGGTGGTCGAACACCTCGCGAGCCGCGTTGCGGTGATGTATCTGGGTCGCATCGTCGAAGAGGCCACTGTCGGCGGGTTATTTGACACGCCGCGCCATCCCTACGCGCAGGCGTTGCTGACGTCGGTCCTGACGCCCGATCCGGGACAGGGGGTGCCTGACACGCAACTGGGCATGGAGTACCCCAACCCGATCGCGCCGCCACCCGGCTGCCATTTCCATCCGCGCTGTCCGCGCGCGATGGTGCAGTGCGTGCAGACCGCGCCGCGCGCGGTGGTTAGCGAGGACGGCCATGTCGAATGTCATCTGTTTGATGCCGAACGCGGTTTGGACACGGGTGCGCCACTGAAACCGGAGACAGCCGCATGACCCCGAATCTGTCAGCAAGTCAGCGGATCACCAAGACGGTGATCGAAACCGAACACGGTGTTGTCGCAGCCCAGCATTCGATTGCTGCTCGCGTCGGTGCAGAGGTGTTGGCAGCGGGGGGCGATGCGGTCGATGCGGCGACTGCGGTCTCCTTTGCCATCGGTGTGGTCGAGCCATGGATGAGCGGCCCCGCAGGTGGCGGCGGCATGATGCTCTGGCGCGCGGACGAGGGCCGCGCCTATGCGCTGAACTACGGGATGCGCTCTCCCAAGGAGCTGAACCCGGATGACTATCCACTGTCAGGCGCCGGTATCGCGGGCGATCTGTTCCCGTGGGAGCAGGTCGTGGGCGACCGCAACGTGCAGGGCGCGGCTGCGATTGCCGTGCCCGGTCTGGTCGATGGGGTCGGGCAGGCACATGCGCGGTTCGGGCGCATGCCATGGCGCGACCTGTTGCTGCCTGCGATTGAGCTGGCAAGGGGCGGGCTGCATGTCGACTGGTACGCGGCGCTCATCATTGCGTCGGCGACCCGCGCGCTGGCGGCGGACCCGGACGCGGCAGCGCTGTTTCTGGAAGACGGGCAGTGGCCCACCATCGCTGGCTGGACGAGCCTGTCGGACAAGCGCATCGACATGAGCGCAATGGCCACATCGCTGGCGGAACTGGCCGACAAGGGCGCGCGCGAACTCTATGACGGCGATCTGGGGGCCGCCATGGCCGCCGATGTGCAGGCCAAGGGCGGCAGCCTGTCCCACGCCGATCTGCGTGCCTATCGCGCATCATTCGTCGATCTGCTTGCGTTCTCACACGGGGCAGGGCGGTTCCACGTGCTGCCCGGCCTTACCGCTGGGCCGACCTTTCGTGACGCGATCACCCGACTGGATGGGCTGGGCGGAGCGTCCCCCGGCGCGGGCACCTATGCGGCCTATGCAAATGCCCTCAAAGCCGCCTATGCGGCGCGATTGTCGGGTATGGGCGATGATGGCGAAGTACCGCAAAGCCCGGGCAGCACCACGCATTTCTCGATTGTTGACCGGCATGGCAACATGGTCGCGCAAACCCAGACCTTGCTGTCGATCTTTGGCAGCCGGGTTGTCTCGCCTTCGACCGGGCTCCTGATGAACAACGGCATCATGTGGTTTGATCCGGTGCAGGGGCGGCCCAATTCGCTGGCCCCGGACAAGGCCTGTCTGATGAATGTCTGCCCTGTGCTGGGCGAAACCACCGATGGCACGCGCTTTGCGTTCGGTGCCTCGGGGGGACGCAAGATCGTTTCGGCGATGGTCCAGATGGCATCCTTTGTGGCGGACTACGGCATGGACGTCGGGGCGGCGTTCCACCAGCCGCGCATTGATGTGTCGGGTGGGCCAAAAATTGTCGCCGATGACAGCCTGCCTGACGATGTGTTGGCTGCGCTGGCCGCAGAGCATGACGTTGTGACCACGCGGCGCACAGTGTTTCCCTATGCCTTTGCCTGCCCCGCCGGTGTCATGCGGCGAAAGGACAGGAACTCCGGCTGCACAGAGATCATGTCGCCCTGGGGCGACGCCATAGCCGAGGATCAGACATGAGTCGTGACGACGCGATAAACCACGTTTCCGACTTTTTCGATACTGGCACTTTTCAGGCTCAACTGGCGGAACTGGTGGCTTACCCGACCGAAAGCCAAAAGCCTGACAGTGGCCCGCAACTCTACCGGTATCTGCAAGACGCGATGCAGCCTCGGTTGGAAAGGGCCGGGTTCAGCTGTGAGATTTTCGACAACCCTGCGTCCAATGGCGGCCCGATTCTGGTTGGCGAACGCATCGAAGGCGACGACCTGCCGACCGTTCTGACCTATGGCCATGGCGACGTGATCCGCGCCCAGCACGGTCAGTGGCGCGAGGGGCTGCATCCATTCAAATTGGTGCGAGAGGGCGATCGGCTGTATGGCCGGGGTACGGCGGACAACAAGGGCCAGCATCTGATCAATATCGTGGCGCTGGAAACCGTGCTGGCGGAACGCGGCAGTCTTGGGTTCAACGTCAAGATCGTGATCGAGACGAGCGAGGAAACAGGGTCTGCCGGGCTTGCTGAGTTTTTCACACAGAACCGGGACCGGCTGGCTGCCGATGTGCTGATTGCCTCCGATGGCCCGCGCTTGCAACCGGACACGCCGACCATGTTCATGGGATCGCGCGGCGGCATCAGCTTCGACCTCACGCTCGATCTGCGCGACGGTGCGCATCATTCAGGCAACTGGGGTGGTCTGCTGGCCGATCCGGCGATGATCCTCGCCCATGCGCTGGCGTCGATCTCCGACGCGCGCGGGCAGATTCAGATCGAGGAATGGCGCCCGACCAGCCTGACCGACGATATCCGCGCAGCGCTGAAGGGCCTGCCGGTATCCGAAGGCGACGGCCCCGAGGTGAACGCGGATTGGGGCGAGGAAAGTCTGACGCCCGCCGAACGCGTTTATGGCTGGAACAGCTTTGCGGTTCTGGCGATGACCTCGGGTGTGCCCGACGCCCCGGTCAACGCGATTTCATCCAGCGCGCGGGCAACGTGCCAGTTGCGCTATGTAGTTGGCACCGAGCCCGAAGACATCCTGCCCGCGCTACGCCGGCATCTGGATCGACACGGCTTTGACGCGGTCAAGATCATCCCCCATGAGCGGGGATTCTTTCGTGCCACGCGGCTGGACCCGGACCATCCCTGGGTGGGTTATGTCCGTGACAGCCTGACCCGCACCGCCGGCGACCCGCCGCATGTGCTGCCCAACCTCGCCGGATCGCTGCCCAATGACAGCTTTGCCGAAATTCTGGGCCTGCCGACCGTCTGGGTGCCGCACAGCTATCGGGGCTGCTCGCAACATGCGCCCAACGAACATGTTCTGCGTCCGCTTTGCCGCGACGCGCTTCGGGTCATGGCCGGACTGTTCTGGGATATCGGCGAGGTGCCGCCTCCGCGTTGAGCCGGGCGTCAGGGGACCGTGGCAAATCAGGCTGGCCCACAGACGATCCCTTATCTATGCTCGGGCTGATTTGAGCGTTAAAATGTAGACAGTCGTAACAAGTGATGGGACGCCGGGGAAAATGATTGCAGATCGACCTCGCGGGCGTGGACGCAGCCAGAATTGCAGGATCGTTTCAAAGGGCCGCGCGTCTTGGTCCAAGTCTCTTTTGCGACTTTTCATCGCATCCATGCGCCTCGTCGCAGCCATTGCCGGAACCTCGCAGCCAGCGGTCGCAGATGGCGATTGTGAGGCGAAGCTGTCGGCGTTGGATTGGGTTCTCTCTGATGGGGCCTATTCCGAGCTGAGCTGGGACCGATCCGGGGCATCCCTCTCCGGGATTGCATGCAGCGAAACAACCATCAATGCGTGGTTCGAGACGGGCGGTTGGCGCCTTGCCAAAGCCGTGGATTTGACAGGTGGCCGCTATGGCCGCGCGGAGGCGTCGTATCGTGCCGACCGGGGGTTGGTCTTTTGCCTGCCGCGACCATGGTTCGCGCGATGGCGCACTGGCGGATGCTTGGCAGAGTCAAGTGTGCTGATGTTTGAAGGCAAGATAACCTGGGTCACGTCTGGCCCCACCAAGTGATCACATAACAAGGACGCGTTTAATGCCAATCTATATTGAATCCAAGGGTATCCAGTTTGACGGGAACATTCTCGCGCGTCACGAATATCTGGTCTACGTCCCGATTGGCGAAGAACTGAACTACGCAGCCTGGACCACGATCGGGGCGTATCCCACATCGACTGCCAACACTGGTGCGGGGTCGCTCCTGAATGCCGAATTTGTTGACGACCCGCTGTCCGTTAGCAAAGATGCCTGGCTCACCAGTAGCTTTGACGACGACCTTGGATTGACGGTCGAGCAACTGGTGGCCGCCGGACATGGTGACGAAGCTGCGCAGGATCGCCGTCGCGAATTGGTTTTTGCGGGACCCGAAGAACAGAATGTGTGGGCAGCACTTCAGGCGGCCGCCGTCGCGCGCGATGACATCTTTACCTACAAGACCGTGGATCTGCCCGGTGGCGATCTGTTCTGGGGGCCAACGGTAAATTCCAATTCCTTTGTGACCTCGATCCTGCGTAGCGTGTCGGAAACCGGTTATGACATCCTGGCGTTTGAAACCGCTTTGAACGAGCCGGGGAACGAGACCTGGATCGGCACCGGAAATGCCGATGTCATGAATGCCAACACCGTCTTCGCCGCAGGAGATCAGGTGTACGCTCTTTACGGTGGCCAGGGCGCAGATTACCTTACCAATGCGTCCGGAACCCATGATGTCGTCATCGTCGCGGGTGATGATTTTGACCGGGACAATGTTCTGGGCGGGTCGGGCGACGACACGATTGTCGGATACTACAACCAGAACGATCTGGGACAGTCCGACAACCTGTCGGGCGGTGGCGGCGATGACGTTTTCATCGTTGTCGATCCGTCGATCACCCTGACAGGAGGGATCCCGGATCTTGATGCAGACCCCCGCGCCGCCGGATTGGACTTTACCCACGATGGGACGCCCGTCGGCAGCGGCGGGCTGGTCAATGGCGGCGAAGGATTCGACATCCTTGACTACCGGTACATCACCGGCCCGGTACACCTGTTGCTGAACGGCAGCCTCATTCAGAATGTCGAACGGATCAATCTGACCCAGTACGAAAGCGACTATGTCGAGGTTGCGGCACTTGAGAGCGGAATGGATGTCCTGGTCCATGGTGGCTTTTTCGGGACTAACGTCTTCTCTATCGCTGAATCCGCCGAGAGCATTTTCATCGCGCAGGAGTTTCCCGCCAATCGCGCCTACCGGCTTGAAGACACCGGTGGCAGCGGTCGCATGGTGCTGCAGAATTTCGAAGTCTACGAGCTGACCGATTTCGATGATGAGGCGTCTTATCACCTGATCGACGAGATGGGCCAAGACGTCAGGAACATCCGGTTGTCCTCTTACAGCGCGGAAGGGGACGATACGATTGTCGGTTCTGCCGCGCATGACGATCTGCATGGCGGCATCGGCAATGATACCATCGATGGCGGTGACGGGGCAGATTACCTCTATGACAATGGTGCCAGCGAACACTTCCGGGAAGGCGAGGATTTCGACGCCTACCTGAACAAGCTGCTGGCTTATGACACGGATGGCGACGACATGATCCAGGGGGGTGCGGGATCGGATGTGTTCCTGCATTCGGGCGGCACGGACGTGTTCGAGGGCGGCGCGGGTCACGACACCTACCTGGCCATCGGCGAGGTTCATGGCAGCTATGATCAGCAGGACAATCTGACCATCGTTCTCTCAGAGGACGCCAGCGACAGCGACACCTGGTTTGGCAATGATCTGATCATCGGCGACGGGCGCGGTGTCGATCTGGTGCGGTTTGAGGGGATCAATTCCAGCGACGTCACGATTTCCTATCAGTACGAAGAGATCTTTCTGGGCAGCCAGGTGGTGGATTTCGATCCGTTCTTCTGGTGGACTTTCGATTTCGAGCCGCAAACCGTCGATCATTATCAGACCGTCGGATCCTATGAAATCAGGGTCAATGCCACCGGCTCCAGCATCGTCGTCGAGAACGTGATCGGGTATCACACCCGCGGCGACAACCCGTCGGGCCTCGTGCAGATCGAAGCCTCGATGGCGGTGCCCTTCACGGTACAGTTCGATGACGGCTACATGAGTTGGCCGGACAATGTGCTGGATGCGGCCAATGCGAACTATACCTTCGAGAATTCGGAACTGGGGCAAGATGCCTTCGCGGCGCGGGGTGCCTTGCAAGAGGAACGGGCGGTCCCGGAAACACAGATCGATGGCGATGAAACCGACGAGGAGCTTTATGGCTATAACAGCTCGGACCGCTTCAATGGCGGTGGCGGCGATGATCGCATCTATGCCGGCGGTGGCGATGACGAGATCGCTGGCGGCACCGGCGGTGATACCATCGATGGCGGGGCCGGAAATGACACGGCAAGCTATGCAGGCGCGACCGAGCGTGTGGGCATTCGTCTGCGTGATACCAGCTTTCAGAGCGGCGAGGCCTCTGGCGACGTCCTGATCAATATCGAGAACCTGCGCGGCTCCGACCACAACGACTACCTTGGTGGTGACGATCAGCGGAATTTCATCTACGGCGGTGCCGGGAATGACCGGATTTACGGCTTTGGCGGCATCGACGAGTTGCACGGCGAGGACGGTGACGATGAGCTCACCACGTCCTACTGGCATGATGACCGGCTTTATGGCGGGGCCGGGAATGACGAGCTGAATGGCAGCAGCGGGGATGATTTCCTGTATGGCGGAGCGGGCGACGACCGGTTGATCGCTGGCTTCCAGGCCAACATCTTTGGCGACCTGACTCCCGGAAACGATCTGTTCGATGGCGGGGAAGGAAATGACACGGCAGAGTTCTGGTGGTCGGATAATCTCGTGGTCGATCTGGGTGCGGGTCAGGCCATCTATCAGTCGCTTGGTGAAACAATCACGCTGATCAGTATCGAGAACGCCATCGGATCCCGTTCGGATGACCTCTTGGTGGGGAGTGATGCCGACAACCTACTTGTAGGTGATGGCGGCGACGACACGCTCGTCGGCGGTCTGGGCAATGACACGCTGGTGGGCGATACCGAAAGCGGCTATTCCGACAACGTCGAGACCAACCACCTCTACGGTGGTGTGGGCATAGATACCGCCCGCATTTCTGGCGACAGCACCAGCGCGGGATATGCCTTTGTCGAAGGCGGGATTGCGATCACCACCGGCAACACCGTTGACACGATTTATGACGATGTCGAGTTCGTCCAGTTCAACGATGTGACCCTGACCTATGCCCAGATCGCGGGGCCGCTGATCACAGAGTTCGCTGTGATCGATGATTTCATCAGGGTTGCCGAAGCTGCTACCGGTCCGATCGACCTGATTGCCAATGATCTAGAGTATCAGGGCGATCCGATCAGCCTTGTCAGCATCGAGGGGCAGGCCGTCACTCCCGGACTTGTGGTGCGCCTTGCATCCGGCGCGACGCTGACGGTCGAGGCGGATGGCAGCCTGACGCTGGATCAGGGTGGCGCCTACGCCTGGCTCGACGCGGGGGAATCTGCCAGCGAGACGGTTGCCTATTCGGCGACAGATGCGAGCGGTGTCATCAAGGCCGGCACCGCGACACTGATCATCGACGGGACGGATACCGCATCCGACCAGATTGATCTTGACCGCAACGCCTATGTCACCGAAACGAATGCCCAAGCCGCAGACGCGCTGCGCATCGGCAATTTCGATGTCGCCAGGACCATTTTGATCGTCGACGAAAAATACATCGATCCAAATGATGTGCCGGCGGGCGTGACCGTTGCAGCGATCAACGGCGACACCTTCGTAACCTTTGGTGGCGATGACGCGGTCATCCTGAACGATGTTGATCTGGAAACCTGGCAACATGCCGCCGGGCAACAGACGCTTGGGTCTGCTGCTGGAGAAACGATCAACGGCAGCGACGGCGTTGACGTCATTCAGGCCGGAGCCGGAAACGACACCGTAAATGCAGGCGCGGGCGATGATGTGGTCGTAGGCGGGGCCGGCGATGACCGGCTTGAATTCTCCGACGGCGACAATATTGCCCTTGGCGGCGCCGGCGAGGACAGGATCATCGGCAATGGCTACGCCGCGAACCTCTTCTATGGCGGTGCGGACGACGACACTCTCTATGGCGCAGAACGCGGTGACACGCTGCATGGCGGGTCGGGCGATGACGTTCTGTTCGGGCGCGACGGTGACGACATGCTCTATGGCGGGGCCGGGGACGATGATTTCTACGGTGGCGATGGCATTGACTTTTTCGATGGTGGCGACGGCTATGACCGGCTCGAGCTTCAGAACGAATACCCGACAAGCTCCAGTCCGGGTCTGATCGTCGACATGAGCAAGGGCTACTTTGCCTGGAAAGACAATTCCTACGGTATCGAACGGTTCGAGAATATCGAATACGTGGTCGGCGGAAACGGTGACGACCTGATGCTGGGCAACGATCAGGACAACCGGCTGGATGGCGTGACCGGCGACGACATATCCTATGGCGGCGCGGGCAATGACACGCTGACAGATGGCTACGGCAACAACGAATTCTATGGTGAGGCCGGCGACGACTACATCTACAGCTCAAGCACCGGCAACGACCTTTATGATGGCGGCGACGGGGACGACATTCTGGTCACGCGCGGCGGACAGGACACCTTCCTGGGGGGCGCAGGCAACGATACTGTCCGGATCGGCTTCAACATGGCTGCGACGGTGTTTGATTTCGTGAGTGAAGAGATGCGTTTCTCGACGCTCACGCTGACCATGCGGGGCGTCGAAAATGCCGAAGGCAGTCGCAACAATGACACCTTCCTGGGCGACGGCGCGGGCAATTCCTTTCTCGGCGATGACGGCAATGACCTGCTGCAGGGCAATGGCGGCAACGATACGCTGAACGGCGAGGATGGCGACGACATCCACGAGGGCGGAGCAGGCGATGATATCCTGATCGGTAACCTCGGGCTGGACTCGTTTGACGGCGGCGATGGAGTCGACACACTTGATTTCTCATACCTGACGCAAGCGGCGACTTTTGATCTGATTGCGGGCACTGTCAATTTCTCGGCGGGCGGCTTGGAAACGGCGATCAACATCGAAAACGTCATCGGCGGTAGCGGCGGCGACCAGATCACCGGCTCTGCTGCGGACAACGCGCTGGAGGGACGCGGCGGTGACGATACCTATACCACCGGAGAAGGCCGAGATCTGATCCGCGTTGGCACCGGAGGTGGGGCCGATGTGGTTACAGATTTCGACATCGACGCTGATCAGGTTGAGATCGATGGCGCGCTCGTCGACCCCAACCAGACAAGCGTAGGTGTTGCGATTTCGCAGTCCGGCTCAGACGTTCTGATCGCGTTCGGAACCGGTGACAGCCTTACGCTGACCGGTGTCGACCTGGCTGCCTGGCAGGCCGCGGGACCGGACGGGATCGTGTCCGGCACCAATGGCGACGATCTGATCAACGCGGCCTACATGGATGCTGACGGCGACAGCATCAACGATACCGGCCAGGCGATCGAGGGGCTGTCAGGTGACGATCGGATCCATGATGGCGCCGGTGACGACACCGTGTCCGGTGGGGCGGGCAGAGATCGGTTCTTTGCGGGCGACGGCGCGGACAGCTACGACGGTGGCGCGGGCAATCGCGACGAGGTCTATTTCACCCGCTCCTCGGTCGGCCTTACGGTTGATATGTCCGATACGGCCAACAACACCGGCATTGCGGCGGGCGACAGCTATGCGAGCATTGAGCGCCTGCAAGGATCCAATCACGATGACATTCTGGTGTCGGGCGGTGCAACAATCACGCTCAACGGCCGTTCCGGCGACGATGATTTCACCGACGATGCCGGTAAGGACAATTTCCGGGGCGGCAATGGCGCGGACACCTATCGGTTTGTCGCGGGCGACGGCGCACGGGATCGGGTCTTTGATTTTCAGATTGGCGCAGATCATATCGATATCAGCGCTTGGGGAGCCATTGATTTCAATGACCTGTCGATCACCGAGGCCACCAACAGTTCGGGCAGCCTTCTTGGTCGGCTGGTTGTCAGGTTCGGCTCCGAGAGCCTTCGACTGGATGGTTTGGAGACCGCGGACATCCCCGGCCTTGACGCCGCGCATTTCACCCTCGCGCCCAATAGCGGCGATGGTATTGTCAGCGGCACTGCTGGCAATGACACGATCAACGGATCCTACTTCGATGCAGATGGCGACTATATCAATGCGCAGGGTCAGGTGATTCAGGGCCTTGATGGAGACGACCGCATCTACGATGGCGCAGGAAATGACACCATCGAGGGTGGCGCTGGGCGTGACCGCTTCTTTGCCGGTGACGGCGCCGACAGTTATGACGGCGGCGCAGGCAACAATGACGAGGTGTTCTACCACCTGTCTTCGTCCGCCCTGACCGTGGATGCCGCCAATACGGCCAACAGCACCGGCATTGCGGCGGGCGATACCTATGTCAGCGTCGAACGGCTGCAGGGAACGAATTTCGATGACATCCTGTTGTCCGGCGGATCCGTCAAGGTACTCAACGGGCGCGCGGGCGACGACCAGTTTACCGACGATGCGGGCAAGGACTTCTTTCGTGGCGGCAGCGGGGCCGATACCTTCCGGTTCATCGCGGGCGACAATCGACAGGACAGGATCTATGACTTCGAACTGGGCACCGACCTGATTGACCTCAGTGGTTGGGGGGCTACCACTGTGGCAGACCTGACCATCTCCGAACGCGTGAACGGGTCCGGCGTTGCCCAAGGTGATCTGATCATCGACTACGGCAGCGAAAGCCTGCGGGTCGACGGGTTCAATGCGGCGCAGATCGCCAGCTTTGATGAGAACCAGTTTGTCTTTGTCTGATCACAGCGCCGCTCGCCGACATCATTGACAACAACCGGGTGACCCGCAACTCTTGCCGGTGATACCGCCACGTAGATCTCTCCGCGCGTGTGCAGCCAACCAAGTGAAAAGAAGGAGGCGTTCGTTGCGCGTTGCAGTCGCGAGTTTTGAGTATGAGGGCAACAGCCTGTCTCTGCGTGTCGAGCGGCGCGAAGATTTCGAGCGCAGGGGGTTGCTGAGGGGCGAGGCCTTGCTGGCCCATGTTCAAGGCAAGAACACCGCCCTGGCGGGGGGCATCGGGGTCCTTCAGGAAGCGGGATTTGATCCGATACCGACGCTGGCCGCAAAAGGCGGGGCCGGTGGCCATATCGAAGAAACGTTCTTTCAGGAGACCCTGGCAGAAATTGCTGAACGCGTGAAGGATGCCGCACCGCTTGATGGCGTATTTCTTGCACTGCACGGTGCCATGATATGTGGCAAAGAAAAGGATCCCGAAGGTGCGATCCTGACCAGGGTGCGTAAGATCGTGGGTCCTGATGTACCCATTGCGGCAAGCCTCGACTTGCATGCACACGTCACGGACCGAATGGTTGAAATGGCGGATATTCTTGTCGGGTACGAAACCTATCCTCATGTCGATGCCTTTGAAACCGGCAGCAAGGCGGCCGACATGCTGGTGCAAACCTTGCGGGGCGAGATTGATCCGGTTGTCCGGCTTTGCAAGTACAACGCCATCGTTCCGGTCCTGGGCGGGGCGACGCTTGACGGTGCGCCCATGGCCGAGGTCGCAGCAAAGGCGCGGTCGATGGAAGCGGAGGGACGGGCGCTGAGCATCAGCTATTTCCCGGTTCAGCCGTGGCTGGATATGGCGGATGTGGGGATCACCGGTGTTGCGGTGACAGATGGCGATGCGGCAGGTGCCCGTGCTGCGGCACAGGAAATTCTCGATGAAATGTGGCAGCGGCGGCACGCATTCGAACTCGAGGCCATGACGGCGGATCAAGCCGTTCCCGCGGCTCTTGGCATGCATGCAGGCACAGTTCTGTTGATCGATGCTCCTGACAGCATCGGCGGCGGTGCGGCGGGAGATTCTCCGGCGCTGCTTACTGCAATCCTGAAACACGCACCCGATGTGTCGTCCGCGATCAGCATCTACGATCCGCACGCGGCCCAACGTGCCTTTGATCTGGGGGTAGGTGCGGTGGCAGAATTCAGCGTCGGTGCATGGCTCGATACGCGCTGGGGTCCGCCGGTGAAGGTGACGGCGACGGTCGAGAGCCTGCATGACGGACGTTTTGTGTATCGGGGCGGACCGGTTGGAAATACCGAAGTGTCGCTCGGTCCTTCGGCGGTGCTGCGGGTGGGCGGGTTGCAATTGCTGTGCGCCAGCCACGCTGTCTACGAGCACATGGACGAACACTATGCGGCCTGCGGCATAGATATCTCGGGCTGCCGCTTGGTGTCGTTCAAGAACCTGATGAATTTTCGCAAGCTGCTGTCGGATGATGTAGAGTACATTGCGTTGCATGGTCCCGGAGCCACGCCGCTCAGACTTCAGGATGTTGCCTGGGAGAACCGCAAGCGCCCTTATTGGCCAGCCGACAATATGGAGACGCCAGAACCACTCTAACAGACCCAAGAAAGCGCGGCAAAGCCGCCACCCACATCAGAGAGGAATAACCATGATGAAACGCCGTACACTGCTGGGAGCCGCTGCGGCGACCCCGTTCCTGTCGATGCCTGCTCTTGGCCAATCCGGCGATACCAAGGTTCTGAAGTATGTACCTGCGTCGAACCTGACAGTCCTTGACCCGATTTTCACACCTGCGGCGGTTTCGGTGACGCATGGGTACTGCGTGTTCGATACGCTCTATGGAGTCGACGCCAGCCAGACGCCGCAACCACAGATGGCAGAGGGGCACACGGTATCCGATGATGGTCTGGAGTGGCGGATTACGCTGCGCGACGGATTGAAATTCCACGACGGCGAACCGGTGCGTGCGCAGGATTGTGCCGCAAGCCTCGCCCGCTGGGCACAGCGCGATCCTTTCGGGCAGGCCCTGAATGCCGCGACCGAGTCCTTTGGTCACGCGGATGACAAGACGATCGTGATCAAGTTGACCCGTCCGTTTGGTCCGCTGCTGAATGCCATCGGCAAGCCGCATTCTCGCCCTGCCATGATGATGCCCGAGCGGCTTGCAAAAACCGATCCTCAAACCCAGATCACCGAGATGGTCGGCTCCGGCCCTTACCGGTTCCTGGCAGACGAATACGTGTCCGGTGATCGCGTGATCTATGAAAGATTCGCCGATTACGTCCCACGCGAAGGTGCAGCCGAATGGACATCGGGCGGCAAGCAGGTCAATTTCGACCGGCTGGAATGGCAGATCATCCCGGACGCGGCCACCGCAATCGCCGCCATTCAGGCGGGCGAGGTCGACTGGCTGGGCGCGGTTCTCACCGACCTTCAACCGATCCTCGAAATGCATCCGGACGTGAACCTTCACCGCACGGATCCCTATGGCATCATGCATGTCATACGCTTCAATCACCTGATCGCGCCATTTGACAACGTGGAGTTGCGGCGTGTCGTGATGCAGGCCGTGGATCAGCTGCCGTTCCTGCAATCGGTCGCGGCGAACGAGGCGGATCGCGAGGAATGCCTGGCGCTGTTCCCCTGTGGAACGCCGAACGTCGAGGAAGTGGGCAAGGGCATCATCGGCAGCCTGGATATCGAGGCCGCGAAACAGGCCGTGATCGATGCTGGCTACAAGGGAGAGCCGGTGGTCATCCTCAACCCCACCGATATCGCGTCGATTCACCCGCATGGACTGCTGGCCGCCGATCTTCTTGGCAAGATCGGGTTCAATGTCGATCTGGTGGAGACCGATTGGGGCACCGTGGTGCAACGCCGGGTCTCCAAGGAAACGGTCGAAAACGGTGGCTGGAACCTGGCCGCAACAAATTGGCCCGCGATCTCGATCAACAACCCGGCAACCAATGCAACAACGAGGGGGCTTGGCGATTCAGGCTGGTGGGGCTGGTATGAAGATGCCGAGATGGAACAGCTTGTCGTCGATTGGCTGGCGGCGGCGGACGAAAACGCGGCGGCCGAGCTTTATCTCGACGTACAGCAACGCGCAATCGACAGGGTGCCGACACTTCCGCTCGGGCTGTCCTATCGTTCCGGTGCAGTGCGTGCGGACCTTGACGGCGCATTGCAGGGGTCGGTCGACATGTTCTGGAATATCCGCCGAACGTAAACCGTACCAGTAAACGGCAACGCGGCCCGCTGGGTCGCGCCCGGAAAGCACACCTCTGATGGCCAGCTACATTCTTCGCCGCATTCTCGCGACCATACCGGTCGTGCTGTTCGTGATGGTGTTTGTTTTCAGCCTGCTCTACATCACGCCCGGCGATCCGGCGGCGATCCTCGCAGGCGATCAGGCCACGCAGGCGGAAATCGAGGCGATCCGCACCGACCTCGGTCTGGATCGCAGCTTTCCGGTGCGCTTTGTCGAATGGTCCACGGGTGTGATGCGGGGAGACTTTGGCACGTCAATTTTTACCCGACTGCCGGTTTCGACAATGATCCTGCAACGGGTCGAGCCGACGCTGTCGTTGATGGTGGTGACCATGATCATCGCCATCGTGGTGGCCGTGCCCCTGGGTGTGCTCGCGGCGTGGAAACATGGCAGTGTCCTGGACCGGGTGATCATGCTCTTCGCGGTGCTGGGCTTTTCCGTGCCGGTGTTCGTAATTGGCTATGTCCTCGCCTGGACGCTGGCCTTGCAACTGGGCTGGTTGCCGGTGCAGGGCTATTCGCCTTTCGCAGACGGGTTTTGGCCATGGCTGCGCAGCCTGTTGCTGCCCTCGTTCACGCTCGCCACCTTCTACATCGCCATTATCGCGCGGATTACCCGCGCCACCATGCTGGAAATCATGCAGCAGGATTACATCCGCACCGCGCGCGGCAAGGGCGTGTCTGAACGCTCGGTCCTCTTCGTGCATGCGCTCAGGAATGCATCCGTGCCGATCGTGACCGTTGTCGGGATCGGCATTGCCCTGGTTATCAGCGGTGCCGTGGTGATCGAGAGCGTGTTCGCGCTGCCCGGTCTGGGTCGGCTGACCGTCGATTCGATCCTGCGACGCGACTATCCGGTGATACAGGCGGTGATCCTGATCTTCAGCTTTGTCTATGTCGTCATCAACCTGCTGATCGACCTGAGCTACACCGTGATCGACCCGAGGATCAGATATTGACCGACCTGCCTCGTGACCCCGAAAAATACGCGGCTGCGCGCCCCATGCCGGCAATCCTGGCTGCGCCCAAAAATCACTCGCGGATGATCCGGTCGCTGCGCCGTCATCCCACCATGTGGCTGGGTGGAGTGTTGCTGGGATTGGTGGTGCTTCTGGCGATCTTTGCGCCGGTTATCGCGACGACGGATCCGGCAGCGCTGAACCCGGCGATGCGGGTGCGGCCGCCATCGGCCGCCGCCTTTTTCGGGACCGACATGCTGGGCAGGGATGTTTTCTCGCGCTGCATTTACGGGGCCCGGGTGTCGCTGATCGTTGGGCTGGGCGTTGCGGTGCTGGCCTCGGCCATAGGCATGGTGATCGGGCTGGTTGCCGGATTCACCCGTTGGGCGGACGGTTTGATCATGCGGGTCATGGACGGGATGATGTCAATCCCCGCCATCCTGTTGGCCATTGCCCTGATGACGCTGCTGCGGGGCGGATCGGTTTTCAATGTCATACTGGCCATCACGCTGGCGGAAATCCCGCGGGTCGCACGGTTGACTCGCTCGGCGGTGCTGTCGGTGCGTGAACTCGCCTATGTAGAGGCAGCGGTGGCCTGCGGTACGTCAAAATTCGGGATCATCCGCCAGCACATCCTGCCCAATACCATTGCCCCCATCACGGTGCAGGCGACTTATATCTGCGCCTCCGCCATGATCACCGAGGCGATCCTGTCGTTCATCGGCGCGGGGCTGCCGACGTCTATACCTTCGTGGGGCAATATCATGGCCGAGGGGCGGGCTTTGTGGCAGGTCAAGCCGAACATCGTGTTCTTTCCGGCGATCTTCCTCTCGCTGACGGTGCTCGCAGTAAATCTGTTGGGTGATGGATTGCGGGATGCGGTTGATCCGCGCCTGGCAAAGCGGATGTAATCGCGATGGGCCTTCTGGACGTTATCGACCTGCAGGTCCATTTCCAGACGGACCGTGGCGTGAACCGCGCGGTTGACGGGCTGTCTTTTTCCATTGATCAGGGGGAGGCGCTGGCCATCGTCGGCGAGTCCGGTTGCGGCAAATCGGTCACGGCGATGTCTGTGCTCCGTCTGCTCCCGACACCGCCCGGCAAGATCGCGGGTGAGATCACGTTTCGCGGCGCGGATTTGTCACAAAACTCCGAACGCGAGATGCGCCGCCTGCGCGGTGGCGAGATCAGCATGATCTTTCAGGAACCCATGTCTTCGCTGAACCCTGTCTACACCATCGGGAAACAGATCGGAGAGGCCGTGCGCCTGCATACGAAGATCGGCGTGCGGGAGGGCCGTACGCGCGCGATCGAGATGCTGACGCTTGTCGGTATTCCGTCACCCGAACAGCGCGTTGACGAGTACCCCCATCAGCTATCCGGCGGCATGCGCCAACGTGCGATGATTGCGATGGCGCTGGCTTGCAATCCAGCGCTGCTGATTGCGGACGAGCCGACGACAGCTCTGGATGTGACCATCCAGGCGCAAATTCTCGACCTTCTGCGTGACCTGCGCAAACGCACCGGAACCGCGATCCTGCTGATCACACATGATCTGGGCGTGGTTGCCGAGTTCGCCGAACGGGTGTTGGTGATGTATGCGGGGCGCAAGGTGGAAGAGGCGAGCGTGTTGGACCTGTTTGCCAATCCCCGGCATCCCTACACCAGGGGCCTGATGAATGCGGTGCCAAAGCTGGGCCGTGCGCGCAGCGGCGCACCGCAAGAGCAACTGGCCGAGATTCCGGGCCGTGTCCCGGATCTGACAGACCCTGTGCAGGGGTGTGTCTTTGCTCCGCGATGCCCCCGCGCGGAGGCCGTTTGCAACCGTATCGACCCCGCTCTCGAGCAAAAGGCGCGTGATCATTTTGCCGCCTGTCATTTCGCCCCAAGGGAGCCGTTGAACGCAGGTGCATGAGCCCGGCCCAGATAACAATGCGCTCGTCGAAGTGCGCGACATGAAGAAGTACTTTCCGATCCCCGGCGGTTTGCTGGGGCGCGCCGTGAAACATGTCAAGGCGGTGGACGGTGTGAGCTTTGCCGTGCAGCCCGGCGAGACACTGTCCCTTGTTGGCGAATCCGGTTGCGGCAAGTCGACCGTCGGACGCTGTGTCGCGCGCCTGCTGGACCTGACGTCCGGGGAGTTGATGCTTGACGGCGAACGGATCGACGGGCTGGCCGAAAGCAGTCTCAAACCCTTTCGCAAGCGGCTCAACATCGTGTTTCAGGATCCCTTTTCCAGTCTGAATCCGCGCATGACGGTCGAAGCGCTGGTATCGGAACCGCTGCGCAGCCACAGTCTCGTGCCGTCTCGGGCAGCGCGGCATGACCGCGTGGCGGACCTGCTGGAAACGGTCGGACTCTCACCTGACATCATGGATCGGATGCCGCACCAGTTCTCGGGAGGTCAACGACAGCGCCTCTGTATCGCGCGTGCGCTGGCATCCGAACCGGATTTCATCATCTGCGATGAAGCGGTTTCTGCGCTGGACGTGTCGGTTCAGGCCCAGATCATCAACCTTCTGATGCGCCTGCAACGCGATCTCGGCCTTGCGATCCTCTTTATCTCGCATGATCTGGCGGTGGTCGAGCATCTGAGTGATCGCGTTGCCGTCATGTATCTGGGTCGGATCATGGAAATCGCGGATCGCGACACACTGTTCACCGCGCCGTGCCACCCCTACACGAAGGCGTTGCTGTCAGCGGTGCCATTGCCTGATCCAACCGCGCGGCGCGACAGGGTCATCCTGAGGGGAGAAGTGCCAAGCCCGATTGACCCGCCCAGTGGTTGCCCGTTTCGCACCCGCTGCCCCATCGCCACGGAACTTTGCGCACGCGCGCGACCTGATCTGGTCGAATTTGCTTCCGGTCAAAGTGTCGCCTGCCACTACCCTGATGCAAAAACGCCGGATCCTGTCGAAAACGCCGGGCCGTAACCCCTTCATTTTCGCAGGGAGGACTCAATTGGCCATAGGTCGGGTGCTGCTCCGCGGGGCCGCAGGGCTCGCGGAACGTGTGCTAGTTCTTCAACCCATAGGCCAGTCGGATCGCCTTTTGCGTGCCAGGGCCGAATTCGCCGTCGATGGCGCCGGCGTAGAAACCGAAGTCCTTCAGACGGGATTGCAGCGCGCGGCGGGTTTGACGGCTGAACATGTTGGGCCGGGTTGTTAGCAGGTCGAGCACATCCGAACTCCCTGAACGCAGTGCGGAATAGAGATAGTCGGCAGCATCCCCGGGCCCCTTGCTCTTGATCAGACCGTCATCGATCAGGGCCGCGAAATTGAACAAGGCCTGCGGGTGCCGCAAATCCGCCGCGCGCTCAAAGAACTCCAGCGCCTTTTGTGGATTGGCGGGCAGGCCCAGCCCTCCCTGATAGTGCATGAAGCCGAGATCGTTGATCGCATCCGCATAATCCTGCACGGCCGATGCCTGATACAGTTCAAGCGCGCGCACTTCGTCGACCGGCACGCCGGTGCCACGTTCATAGATCTTGGCAAGTTCGAACTGTGCTTCGGCGGACCCGGCAGCCGAGGCCTTTTCAAGGAAATCGACCGCCTGCTCGGGGTCAAAACGACCTTCGTTCGGATTGAGCCGCATATAAGCAAGGCCCAGCATCGAGCGGGTGTCACCCAGTTTCGCGAGGGCCAGAAGTTGGTCTTCCTGATCGGGTTTGATCGCGGCCCATGCGGCCTGTCCGGCAATGCCCGATATGTCGATCTGCCCAGCCGCCGCCCCGGCCAGATAGAATGGAACGCCCGTCAGTGAGCCGTAGGTATGCGGCTCTTGCAGGTTATTGGTTTCCTGCAGGACCATATCGCGCACCTGCCGGAACATCAGGCTGATCTCCAGCCCGGGCTCTGCCATCTTGGAAATCAGCGCCTGCGCATAGGGGCTGTTTTCGCCAGTCCCATCAAGGGCAACCTGACCGTCCCGCGCGGCAAAGGCGACCAGCGTTCCGCGATCGGGTCGGGCCGGGGCCAGACCGCCGCCGCCACGCGTCGCCTGATCGGTGGCCTGAACCGGCACAGGCGTTGATTTTGCAAGATCAATCGCGTCGCCCAACGGGTTGTCACGGCAACTGTCGAGAATGACGATCCGCATCTTGCGGGCATGTTCGACCGAGGCCAGCAATTGCTTGAGCGAGATCGACTGGCGCTGCACATCAAGATTCGAGCGGATTTCCGCATCGACCGGGATCAGGAAGTTCTCGCCCTGCACCTCGACTCCGTGACCGGCAAAGTAGATCAGAGCAAGATCCGCGGTTTCGGAGCGAAAGGCAAAATCGTCCATCAACTGGCGGAGCTGATCACCGGTGGCATCCAGTGACAGGGTCACGTCAAACCCGATTCCTTCCAGTGTGCGTGCGATGGCGCGGGCGTCGCTGCGGGTGTTGTCGAGTGGTTCGATGGTTTGATAGGCGCCAAGTCCAAGAACAAGCGCAACCCGTTCGGTGGTCGCCGAAGCGACACCGGCAATGACGCAAAACGCGCAAACTGCGATGAATCTAATCGCGAAACCCATTCCGTTCCTACTTATACCTACTCAAGCACTGCAACCCGCAGACGGCACTCTAGCGTAAACGCGCGGGAATTACAGGTCAGATATTCGTGACCTTGCAGGCGTTTCAGATGAAATTTGCCAAGCGGTATGCCGCATCGCCAAGCGCCGGAACAGGATTCACCTTCCGTTTCATACTCCTGCCCAATCTGACCTCGGCACACAGGAAAATGCAGTGCTCGCCCTATCCGTGCAAGGGCTTCGCTTGTCACTACCGACAAGGGGTCCGGGCGCGGCGAAAACTTGAAGCTCCTCGCCGTAGTCGAGGAACAGGTCAATGCCATGTCTCAAAGATATGGTTCTGGACGGACCGACCAGCAGCGGTTGGCGATCATCAAGATGCAGCGCCGTGGGGCGGAGAAAACGCGCATCACTGTTCGATTGTACCGTGCGAATGGGCGCGGTGCTGTGACAATGATCGCCGGGAGTATGGAGGTATATCGGGGGGGCGGTCAGGACCGCCCCCCGATTGTTGTCAGGTCCAGAAGGCGTCCTGAAAAACGTGGCGCACGATGTCCGAGCGTTTCAGGTTGCGTTCCTTCAGTTCCTCATCGCTGAGACGCTGCAGCGCTTCGACCTGACGGACGCGCGCATTTGACGTGCTCATGCTGACCAGCGCATTTCCGATTGCGGAAAAGAAGCGACTGATCGGGTTGCCCGTGGGGGCAAAGGCTTGGTGGTCTGCTGTGTAGTGTGACATTGGAAACAATTCCTGTCGTAGTGTGATCTCCTCCCGTGTCAGTGAGGTAGGGCGCGAGCGGGCCATCTACTAGGCGCGTTTTCGAATAGCCGCTGTGCACCCTGCGAATGGCTGGGCGCTTGTTGACCCACCTCCTGCAGTGAAACAGGGTTTAGCGTTGGGCCATCGACAGACCCTCGGTTGACTGGCGGGTCAGAAGCAGGCCATGGCGACGGGAATGCGGCGTGACCCTTTCTCAAGTGGCCAGAGCGAACCAGAACATGACCGCAGCACCGATGGCGATGACCCAGTATGCGACCATGATCAGTTCGATCGGGCGGTTGATACGGTTCCATCGCCCGCGATACTGGCGCTGAAAGCCGATCTTGGGGTGGGATACGAGGTTCTCCTCAAGCCGCCGGACATGTCGGAGCGCCTCTTTCAGAACCCAGTAGATCGTCATGCAACGCAAGCCGGCCAGCACCAACAGAATGGCCGGAATGGCGGCGATCAGTTGTCGCGCGTCCGCAAGCCCGTCGCCCAGTTCCGAGGCGGCAAAGGCGGCCAGTGCGGCGGCACCCGTGACGGCATAGCGTTCGGTCTCGGCGATTGCGCGGCCATAGTTGGTGACGAGCGATCTGAGTTCACTGTATTCGACGAGGGCGAAATCTGCATCGAAGGCTGGCAGACCCTCGGATTGCTTGTCAGTATCCATCGCTGTCTCCTGTTCGCGCCGCACTCGGGAACCCCACTTCCCTCATGTCCGAAACGACTCGTCCACCGGTGTCTGCAAGCCTGTAACCAGCGCGTTGGTCTGCGCCGCCATGCCGATGACGGCGAGCAATTCGCCATGCATTTCGGGCGTCATGCCCTTGGCCTTGGCCGCCGCCGTGTGGGAATGCACACAATACTCGCAACCGTTGGCCGTTGACACGGCGACATAGATCAGTTCCTTGACCAGCGGGTCCAGTGCCCCCGGCGCCATCACCATCTTGAGCCGATCCCATGTGGCGCGCAAAAGTTCCGGATCATGGGCCAGCGCGCGCCAGAAATTGTTGATGAAATCCGTCTGGCGAACCTTGCGGATCTCCTCGAAGACAGCCAGCGCCTCAGCGCTGACCTCTTCATCGGACAAGAGTGGAACGGTTCCCATCAGATCATCGCAAAGATGCGGGCCGGGCCGCCGCTGCCGCCCTTGTGCTTGGGCGCACCGACCACAAGCGTTGCCCCGGATGCCGGCACCTGATCCAGCCCACCAAGGCATTCGATGCCATAGCGGTTGGTCGGCAGCCAGGCGTAATGCGTGGCGAAATCCGCCGAAGGCCCGTGATCGAGCGACAGCGTGTCCACGGCGATCGAGACCGCTCCGGTTTCTTCGATCAGCATGGCCGCCGCATCGACATGAAAGCCGGGAAAGTGCATTTTCCCTTCGCCATCCGCGTTGCGGAACCCATCGCCCCCCGTCTTGCCCGCCCAGCCGGAATGCATCGCAACACAGGCGCCGTCCGGAATCGGCCCGTTGGCGGAAACCCATGCCTTGATGTCATCGGGGGTGACCTGCGTATCCGCGTCTTCGGCGGCGCGGGCAGCAATGTCGATCACCGCGAGCGGGCAGACCAGGCTGGTCACCGGAATTTCATCCACCGATTGCCCATCCGCCGAAAAGTGCAGCGGTGCATCCACATGGGTGCCGGTGTGTTCGTTGACTGTCAGCTGAAACAGGTTGAAACCGTCCTTGTCGAATTTGAAGAGCTGTTCGGCGGTTATGCCCGGCGCGCCGAAATAGGTCGGGAACGTGTCGTCATAGGCATGGGTCATGTCGACCACGCCGCCATGGCCCGCGGCCATTGCCGCAGAGGTGCTTGCACCGGTAAATGCCGCCGTGGCCGTTGCTGCCGCGCCAGCCTTGAAGAAGGATCGGCGGGACAGCATCCGGTCCTTGACGGCGTTCATTACGCATACATCACACATTGGTCGTCTCCCTGAGATGGTTCGCTTGTTCGGCGATGGTCGCCGGGTTTGATCTAACACCGCGCGGAGGCGATCAGTCCAGCTTTCCCATCACTGACTGAATGAAACCGGGGGCCAGCCGGTTCCCAACCAGCGGAAACAGTGGCACCTCGCCGCGCCGACACGGCACAAACCGCACCGCAGTTCCAATCGTGATATCAAGCCGCTCGTCGCCTGCGAATGATGGGTTGGCAAGTTTCGGCAACTACAATCAACGTTCCTGCACCGACGAGCAGGTCATGCACCGCAAGCCCGACATCCCGTGGCCCCGTCGGCTCGGCGAACATTCACATTTGATACGTGCCATCACCGCAGCCGAATTCAGGCCCATCCGCATTCTGGGCCAGCAGGATTGTCATGGCTTCGGACGCTGGCCCTCACTCATAGCGCGACATTCCGGGTGGCGGTTCACGCCCGCTCGAGTCGTTTGCGACGGCGTCGCGCAATCTTGCAAGGCGGTGTTGCCAGGATGGAAATCGCCCCGAAGTGACAAGAGCGAGTCTCTCGACTCCAATGGCAAAGACCTGTGGTGACGCCCCATCAATCACAATCTCGGCAATCTCGCTCCAGTCAGGTGGCGGCGGGTAAGCCGTCAGAGCTGCTGCGCCATCTTCAGACAAGCGGTAATACACACCCATTGTCACCATATGGTCCGGTAAGGAAGGATCCTGGAAGAAGAAGCCCGACGAGTCGCGTGCTGCGAAGGCTTCGTCCTGGTCCCGTATGAAAACCTTCTCATCAAAATCAAACCCAAGATCGGCCATATCAGGGCGCATCGCTTCTGCGATCGGCACACTCACAAAGGCAAGACGTGTAGGATCAAGCCCGAATTCATCAGTGAGTAATCTCACCAGCATCCGTGCATTGGCACCGGGGTCGACGCCCTCGGCGTGTCGACACGCACATTCATGAAACAACGGCAAGATATCCGCGCGTTCGCGCTCTTCGATATCTGCCAGACGAGCGCAGGGCTGAACCACAAACTGAGCTGCTTCAAGCTGCCCCAGATCGGAATCGTGCCTAAGTCCTCCGTTATAGTCGATCATTTCCGACACGATCGGCTGTGCGGGGATCTGGCTGAACCCACGTTCGTTGAGCGCCAACCGGAGGTGTTCCAGAACATTCCGAAAATCATTCTCGGGGTCAGCTTTGACTGAATCTGCCGCGGCATCGGTCGCTTTCGCAAGCACCGACCCCAAGGTCAACGCCGTGCCCGTCTTCAAGAATTTCCGGCGACCGAATGGCATCGCTCATTCTCCAAGGCCAATGAACAGCGTTTCTGCGACAAAGCATAACGGCTGATCATCCATTTTGACACCATCCCGTTTTGCGCGGCACCGGACCTCGCCCGATGGGTTGGATCGTCCGCAGAGCGTTGACCGTCAGAGCAGGATCGGCGAACGGCTTGGCAAGCCCTGACCTACGCCCCCCCGACTATACCATCAACACTTGATCTGTTACCATAAGAACTCCAATGATCGGATATGACATGCACCGCCAGAGCCGCCGCAGATTTCTAGAGTTCGGGGTCACTGTAGGGTTGACGGCCTGCTTGGGCGCGCACGGCGCCATGGCCGAAAATCTCGCGGAACGTGCCGAAATCGACAAGGCGTCAGATACCGTATTGCAAGTGCTGCTGGCGAGCAATGCCGAGGCAAAGACGCTTTCAGAATCGGCTTTGGCCATGTTGATCTTTCCGAAGGTGACCGAAACCGGGCTGGCGGGCATCGGCGGCAAGCGCGGCAAGGGGGTCTTGCGAGAAAATGGCAAGAGCATCGGGTACTACCGCACGACGAGCTTAACATTCGGTGCGCAGATGGGGTTTGAAACGCATGGCTATGTTGCCATGTTCATGAAACAGATAGCGATCAGGGACTTCACGGCCAAAGATGACTATGAGGTGACAGCCGAGAGTGAAATCACGGTAATGGACGAAAGTTCATCCGCCCGAACCAGCCTGTCTGGCACCAACCCCGGTATTGTCGTTTTTGTCTTTGACGAAAAAGGTGCGCGGCTGGATTTGACCGTGAACGGCACCAAGATCAATCGTATGGATATCTGAACCGACGCCGCGATGCTCAAGGGCTCGTTTGGGCATATGTGACCGGACCGAGCAACAAGGATTGCAGCCGCTCCATCCAGCCGTTCGGACAACAAGAAATCAAAGGCTTGCCGCGCTTACCTACCGCTCGATCAAGACATGGACAACGACCCTTGACCTTTGCTCGGGCTGCACTCATCCGCCAAAATCGATCGGTTGACGTCTTGAGAAGCTGGACCTCATTGGCGATCACAGCGCGATTCTTTCGACCCCTCGATTGAGCCAACGCAGGCTGGTCAGCCGATTGAAAAAACACGCGACAGCCATGCAAGGCCGAGACATCCGAACTCGGTTGACGCCGGAACTCGTTCAAAGCCGTCCCATGATGAGATCCGCACATCTGTCGCCCAGCATCATGGCCGGCGCATTGGTGTTTCCGGCATTGATGTTGGGAACCGCCGACATATCGCAAATGCGCAGCCCCTCGATGCCGCGCACCCGCATCCGGGCGTCCAGTACCGCGGCCTTGTCACCGTCAGCCCCCATCTTGGCGGTACCGGCGGGGTGGTAGTTGGTCTTGACGAACCGTCGGCAATGGCTGGCGAGCGCCTCATCAGATAAATCACCCGGACGAGGAAGAGCCACCCGGCGCACATGATCCGCCAGGGGGCTCTCCGCAAATGCACGCAGAAAGAACCGCTGGCCATCGATCATATCCTGCATGTCGGCGGGATCGGCCAGCAGGTTTGGAGACACCAAAGGCATCGCCGACGGATCGCCAGAAGCAAGCCGCACCGTTCCGCGCGACCTCGGTTTGATCACGACGGTGGTGACGGTCACGCCATAGTCGTCTGCGATTTCGTCGCGCGTATCGCGGTCGAGGTAGACAATCGGCACGCAAAACGCCTGGATCGTTGGCGCCTCGGCGGGGGCGGTCGGGTTCACGAATGCCCCCGCCTCAACGCCTGCCGATGTTATCGGACCGGTACCGAAGAGTTTAAACTGCATCCCGTTGCGCAGCATCCGCCAGCCGACGCCTTGCCGGAAGTAGCCGTAAGGCCCATTCGCCACTGCGGTGATGGGAACTTCGGGGTGATCGATCAGGTTTTGCCCGACGCCAGGGCTGTCCGCCACGCACGCGATACCATGAGATTTGAGGTGATCGGCTGGCCCGATCCCCGACAGCATCAGCAGCTTGGGCGTCACCAGCGCACCGGCAGCCAGAACCACCTCTCCGGTTGCGTGCGCGTGGACGGTCTTGCCAGCCTTGTCCCGGTACGCCACGCCGACCGCGCGGCCCTCTTCGATGATAACGTTCTGTACCGCACAATGCAGGCGCACCGTGAGCCGGGGGTTGTCCTCCTGCGGTGCTATGTAGGCATATGCGGAGGAGCTGCGTTTGCCGTGGCGGTTCATGAACTGATAGAAACCAACGCCGCGCTGCGAGGTGCCGTTGAAATCCGGGTTGAACGGCTCGCCCAAGGCCTGGACCGCCTGCACGAACCAGCGCGAGAATTCGTTGATATGACCGGGGTCAGATACCAGCATCGGTCCATGGGTCCCGTGCAGATCGTCGTTGAGGCGGTTGTTGGCTTCCATTCCGCTAAAATGCGGCAGCACGTCGTCCCACCCCCATCCGACCCGATCATTGTTGCCACGCAGAATGTCGTCCCAATCGTCATAGTCCGAAGGGCGCCCGCGCATGTAGACCTGGGCGTTCACCGACGACCCGCCTCCCAGCACATTTCCCTGCGGGATGTCGTGTACCCGCCCTCCAAGATGCGCCTGCGGCACTGTCTTGTGATACCGCATGAATTTCGAGCCGTTTATCATCTTGAAGATACCGGGTGGCATGTCCAGCAGCGGGTGGCGATGCGAGTGACCAGCCTCCAGCAACAGCACCCTTGCGCCACCATCGCCAGCCAGACGAGCGGCCACCACACAACCGGCCGAGCCGCCGCCGACAACGATATGATCGAATTCCTCGGTCACGTTACCTCCAAATCACTGTGATGCGCACGTCATCCTCGCCAGCGGCCAGTTGCCGTAACAAGGTATCGTTGGCGGCAGCCGGGTCGTGTGATGCCGCCCGCCACATGCAGGGTGGTTTCAGAGTCGGAGTTTCGATCTCCTGTTCGGGTGCATCGGCGGCGCGGTCTTTGGGGGCGCGCCTGCGCGAGGGGATGGCGCTGCTGCAAATCGTGGATTTCATGGCCTCCCCCATTTTGCCGCTGCCTTTCCGTGACTCGGTCGACGGCGCTCTCCCAAGATACTCAGTTTTGCGCCTGTTCATCGATTTGGTATGATAAAAGAGTACATCTTTCAAATAGAATATCCCCTGAGATTTGAAAATTCCCTGAAATTGATGCGTATTCTCATAAATATCTTGACAAGGCGAACATAGTTGGACCTATCCTTTGTTAGGTTTTGTCATACAAAAAGGACTGACATTTTGGCCAAGATCTCCTGAACGACGGCACCCCGTGCAGCCGGCCCGTTCATCTGTTCACCAATGACAGTGTGCTCTGATGCACGAGCCCGCGCTTCAAATTCGGCGACTGTTGCCTCGACCGTGCAAAAAGGGGGCGCAGGTGCAGGGTCTTCACGAGGGCTGGGGCCAATCGGGTCTTGGCGACAAAGACGGCAAAAATGGATTTGATGGGTATCTGCGAAACAGACCACCTGTCTGAACTGGGGATGACCCAAAACCGCGACGGGGAGAGAGCCCTGTCGCACCCAATCGGAGGAAGAATATGAAACGTAGAACATTGCTTGGAACCGTGGCCGCGTTCGGCCTGGGGCTGGTATCAGTGGCACAGGCCGACGGTCTGCCGCCGCTTGAGCAGAAAGACACCTATACCGTCGGCTTCGCTCAGATGGAATCCAACAACCCGTGGCGCATCGCAGAGACCAAGTCGTTTCACGACACCGCCGAAAGCTGCGGCTGGAACCTGATCGCCACTGACGCGGCCGGGTCCGCCGCCAAGCAGGTCGCCGATGTGGACAGTATGATCGCCCAGGGCATCGATGTGCTGTTCCTGCCGCCGCGCGAGGAAAAGCCGCTGATCCCCGCCGTGATGAAGGCCCGCGCCGCTGGCATCCCGACCTTTCTCATCGACCGCTCGGTTGATCCAGCCGTCGCCAAGCCCGGAGAGCATTTTGTGTCGTTCCTCGGCTCGGATTTCATCGACCAGGGCCGCCGCGTCGCGGAATGGACGCTCGAGAATTTCGAAGGCGAGCAGGGCATCATCGTCGAGCTTGAAGGCACAACCGGGTCATCGCCCGCCAACGACCGCCGCAAGGGCTTTGACGATGTGATGGCACAGCATGACAACATGACCATCGTTGCGTCGCAAACCGGCGATTTCGCCCGCGACATGGGACGCCAGGTAATGGAAACCCTGTTGCAGGCGCATCCGGACGTGAACATCGTCTATGCCCATAACGACGAGATGGCGATTGGCGCCATTCAGGCGCTTGAACTGGCCGGGCGTAAGCCGGGCGAGGATGTTCTGGTGGTCTCGATTGACGGCACGCGCGACGCGCTGCAGGCGATCATCGACGGCAAGATGGGCGTCACCGTGGAAAGTTCGCCGTTCTTCGGCCCGCTCGCCTGCGAAGTGATGAACAAATACGCCGCCGGTGAAACCATCGAACCCTGGGTTCAGGTGCAGGATCGCATCTTTACCGTCGACAACGCGGCAGAGAACATCGACGCCGCATACTGAGTCCTCCCGTTGGATGGGGGCCGGACGTTTCGGCCCCTTCCGATCCTTCAAAACCGAGGTGCCCGATGCAACCGCTTGTCTCCATGCAGGGGATCGAAAAGTCCTTTTCCGGTGTCCCCGCCCTGCGTGCGGCCGATCTGGAACTGGCGCCGGGCGAGGTGCACGGTCTGATTGGTCAGAACGGGGCTGGCAAATCCACCCTGATCAAGATCCTGACCGGGGTCTATCGCCGCGATGCCGGCACGGTCCGCTTCGATGGGCAGGACTCCACCGTATCCAGCCCGCGCGAGGCGCAGGTTGCGGGCATTGCGACGATCTATCAGGAGCTGAACCTGGTGCCCCTGCGCAGCGTGACCGAGAACGTGATGATGGGGTATGAACCCAAACGGCTCGGCGTTCTGGTCGACTGGAACGAGGCGCATCGGCGCACCCGTGAAATCCTGTCGCGGTTCGGCATCGATATCGACGTCAGGGCCCGGCTGGGCAGCTATTCGACGGCCATACAGCAACTGGTCGCGATCGCCCGTGCGGTGTCGCTGGATGCCAGGCTGGTGATCATGGACGAACCAACCTCGTCGCTGGACGCAAACGAGGTCAAGACCCTGTTCGGTGTCGTTAAAAGCCTGAAAGCGGCCGGCGTTTGCGTTCTCTATGTGTCGCATTTTCTCGATGAACTTTTCGCGGTCTGCGACCGGGTCACCACCATGCGCGACGGGCAGACGGTTGGCGTGCGCAATATTGCGGAGACCTCGAAACTGGAACTGATCGCCGATATGCTGGGCCGCAACGTCGAAGACATTCAGGCCGCTGGCATGACGGAATTCGGCGGCGGCACCAAGGAGCCGGGCGAGATCCTGTTGACGGCTAACGACATCTCGACCGGCAACCGCCTGCGCAAGTTCGATCTGAACGTGCATCGCGGAGAGATTGTCGGTCTGGGCGGCCTGTTGGGATCCGGGCGGACAGAAGCTGCGCGTGCGCTGTTTGGTGTCGATCCTCTGACCAAGGGCCGCGTGACCTTCAAGGGTGCCGGTTCCGAACCGGAAAATCCAGCGGCTGCCATCGCCGAGGGTATCGGATTTCTGACCGAGGACCGCAAATCCGAAGGTATCATTCCGGACATGTCGGTGCGTGAAAACCTGACATTGGCGCTGTTGCCCAAGCTGACCCGCAATGCACAGATTGACCGCAAGCGCGAACAGGAACTGGTGGCGCATTACATCAAATCCCTTGGCATCAAGACTTCCGACATGGATCAACCGATCCGCGAATTGTCCGGCGGCAATCAGCAAAAGGTCTTGTTGGCGCGCTGGCTCGCGACACAGCCCGATCTGCTGATCCTGGACGAGCCGACACGCGGGGTCGATGTCGGCGCCAAGCTGGAAATTCAGTCGATCATCCGCGACTATGTGGATCAGGGGTTCGGCGTGGTGCTGATCAGTTCGGAATTCGAGGAGCTGGTCGAAGGTGCAGACCGGATCGTGGTTCTGCAGGACGGCTGTTCGGTCAGCGAGTTGCAAAACCCTGGGATCACCGAGAACGCATTGGTCAAGGCCATCGCCCATCACCACGATCAGGAGGTGTCGGCATGACGATGACCCCGGCAACCGGCAAGAAGGCAGGCGGGACCATGCCTGCACGCGGCATATTATTCCGGAACCTGCGTCACCATGGCGGAATCGTTGCGCTGATCGTCCTGCTCGTGTTCAACGCCCTGTTCACGCCCAACTTTCTGCACCTTCAGACATTGTTCGTGAATATCAGCCAGGTGGCCACCATCGCCATCGTGGCGATGGGTATGACGCTGGTAATCGCCACCGGTGGTATCGACCTGTCGGTCGGCGCCGTGATGGCGCTGGCCGGAGCTCTGGCGCCGCTGATCTTCCAGTCCGAGTTTGCCATGGCATATCCGGTTTTGGGACTGACGGCCGCCATCGCGCTGCCATTGGCGGTTGCCGCGATCTGCGGTGTGTTCAACGGCGCCATGGTCAGCATACTTCGGGTGCAACCGATCATCGCAACACTGATCCTGTTCATATCGGGGCGAGGCATCGCCCAGGTGCTGACCAACGGCAACCTTCAGACCTTCAAGAACCCCGCCTTCAGCTATCTCGGCACCGGAAAGATTCTCGGGCTGCCGTTTCAGGGCTGGCTGGCGTTGGCCATCGCGGTCCTGCTGTACTGGGTGGTCCGGCGCACCACTTTCGGCCGCTATCTGCTGGCGGTCGGCGGCAACGAGCAGGCCGCACGGCTTTCCGGCGGCCCGGTGCGCTCCGTCAAGATCGGGGCCTACATGATCTGCGCTTTCCTGTCGGGCATTGCCGGGCTGATCGTGGTGGCGATCAACTCGGCCTCGGACGCGGCGCGCAACGGCAACCTGATGGAACTGGACGCCATCGCCGCCGCCGTTGTCGGCGGGGCACTGTTGCAGGGCGGTCGCGCGCCGATATTCGGGGCGATCCTGGGCGCGATCATCATCCAACTGGTGAAGTACACGCTCCTGGCCAATGGCATCCAGGACGAGGTCGCCCTGATCGCCAAGGCCCTGATCATCGTGCTGGCGGTTTATGTCCAGCAGACGCGGAAGGAATGACCATGCTGGACACCGATGCCCTTGACCTGCGCAAGTATCTGGCCGGCAACACCCAGACCACCGCAGTATGGCTTGCGCTGATCCTGCTGATCCTGTTCGGATTGCTGCGGTATGACAATTTTGGCGGTGCCTATAACATCGCATCGTTTCTGAATTACAACGCCATGTTCATCGTGATTTCGCTGGGTATGTGTTTCGTCATAATGACCGGCGGAATCGACTTGTCAGTGGGATCTGTTGCCGCCTTCACCTCGGTCGTGGCGGCCTATCTCAGCCCCTATGGACTTGACGTGGCGGCCCCCGGAGCAATTCTGGCCGGGGCTGCGTTCGGCGCGGTCAACGCCCTTTTCATAATCGCCATGCGAATTCCGCCCTTTATCGCAACGCTGGCGACGATGCTGGGGGCCAAGGGCGGTGCGCTGGTGATCTCGGGCGCCGAAACCATTGGCGTCGACTGGGGGTCGAACTTTACCAAGCTGGGTATGGAAAAGGCATTTGGAACAATCCCATGGGCGATCCTGATCGTAGCCATCGTCGCGGTCCTGTTGTGGATCGTGCTCGAAAAGACCTCGCTTGGCCGCACGGTTCTGGCCATCGGCGGTGGCGAAGACGCGTCGATCCTGATGGGGCTCAAGGTCAACAGGGCCAAGGCGTTTGTCTATATCCTCAGCGGGGCCTGCGCGGGGATGGCCGGGCTGTTTCTCGCCTCGGGCTTTGGGGCGGGTCAACCTCTGGAAGGCATCGGCTGGGAGTTGTCGGCGATCGCTTCGGTCGTGGTGGGCGGGACCCTTCTGACCGGCGGGCTCGGTTCTGTTCCGGCAACCATTGCCGGGGCACTGCTGCTTGGACTGGTGTTTAATATCCTGAACTTCGAGAACGGTCGCGGTACCATCAGTCTGAGTGCCTATTGGCAGATGGTAATCCGAGGCGGTTTCCTGTTTGTCGTGATCCTGTTCCAGACCCGCGTTTCCTCTCAAGACCAGAAAGTGAGCTGACCTCCGATGACCCTGATCTCGCGTATCGACGTCAAACATTTCAACGTGCCACTCGCCGAGGTTCTGAGCGATGCAAAGCATGGCGATCATACCCATTTCGAACTGATCACTGTGACCGTCCAATGCGTCGATGGCAGCGAAGGTACCGGCTATACCTATACCGGCGGGCGCGGCGGGCGGGCGATTGTCGCCATGGTCGAGCATGATCTCGCGCCGTTTCTGATCGGGCAGGATAGCGTGCAGGTCGAGGAACTGTATCAGGCGATGCAATGGCACCTGCACTACGTCGCGCGCGGCGGTATCGCCTCCTTTGCGATCTCGGCCGTCGACATCGCCCTGTGGGATCTGCGCGGCAAGCGCAGCGGCCAGCCTCTGTCGCAGATGGCGGGGGGTGCCGCGGACAGGTGCAAGGCCTATTGCGGCGGTATCGACCTCAACTTTTCGCTTGAGCGGTTGCTGGACCAGACCCGGGGCTATCTGGACCGTGGCTTTAGCGCCGTGAAGATCAAGATCGGCCAGCCCGATCTGGCCGATGACATCGCCCGTATCAAGGCGGTGCGCGACCTGATCGGGCCGGATGTCACGTTTATGGTCGATGCGAATTACTCAATGAGCGTCGAGCAGGCGATCGAGGCCGCACATGCGTTCAAGCCTTTCGATCTGCTGTGGTTCGAGGAGCCGACGATCCCGGATGACTACCATGGCTTCAAGCAGATTGCCGACGCAACCGGCATGCCGCTCGCGATGGGCGAGAACCTGCACACAATCCACGAGTTCGAATATGCCTTTGCCGATGCGGGTCTGTCGTTCATTCAGCCGGATGCGTCAAACTGCGGCGGTGTCACCGGCTGGCTGCAAGTCGCGGAATTGTCCCTGAAACATGGCATTCCGGTGTGCAGCCATGGCATGCAGGAATTGCATGTCAGCCTGGTTTCCGCCCGACCCAACGGCGGCTGGCTGGAAGTGCACAGCTTCCCCATAGATGCCTACACCACCCGCCCGCTGGTCGTCGAAGATCACCTGGCCGTCGCACCAAGCGCGCCAGGGATCGGGGTGACGTTCGATTGGGACAAGTTGGCGGCCACACGGGTCACATGATCCCGATCAACTGGGCATCACTGCCTGGCCATGACGAAAACGGGCGCCGCTAGAACGGCGCCCGTATCTGGTTCTGATGCGTGCGCTTACATCTGGGCGTAGGTCTGCCAGGGCGCGAATTCGGCGTCACCGACGTCGAGCTGTTCGGACAGTGTTCGCTTGCCCGAAGCCACCGCCAGCATTTCATCAAAGATCCGCCGCCCGGCTTCCTCGATGGTTTCGACGCCATCGATGATCGTGCCGCAATTGATGTCCATGTCTTCGTTCATCCGGTCGAACATCGGTGTGTTGGACGCGATCTTGATCGACGGGGCGGGCTTGTTGCCATAGCACGACCCGCGCCCGGTGGTGAAACACACCATGTTGCAGCCCGAGGCGACTTCGCCGGTGATCGACACCGGATCATAGCCGGGGCTGTCCACGAACACGAGGCCTTTGGCGGTGATCTTCTCGCCGTATTTGTAGACGCCGGCAAGGTTGGTGGTGCCGGCTTTGGCCACCGCACCCAGTGACTTTTCGAGGATCGTGGTCAGCCCTCCCGCCTTGTTACCCGGAGTCGGGTTGTTGTTCATGGTCGAACCATTCTTGGCGGCATATTCCTCCCACCAATGGATCAGATCGACCAGTTTTTCGCCCACATCCCGAGTTTGGGCCCGTCCGGTCAGCAAATGTTCCGCTCCGTAAATTTCGGGCGTCTCGGCCAATGCGGCGGTGCCGCCGTTGCGCACCAGCAGGTCGACCGCGTGGCCCAAAGCCGGGTTTGCGGTGATACCGGAATAGCCGTCCGATCCGCCGCATTGCAGCGCGACCGTCAGTTCCGACGCCGGGATGGTTTCGCGGGTCGCTTCGTTGGCATAGGCCAGCGCCTGTTCCAGCCATTCCAATCCCTTTTCCACCGTCTTGCGCGTCCCGCCTTCGGCCTGGAGCGTGTAATAGCGGAATTGTTCCTTTGGCGGATTACCATAAACCTCGAGCATCAGCGGGATCTGGTTGGCCTCGCAGCCCAGACCCAGCATCAGGACGGTGGCGAAATTGGGGTGGGTGGCAAACCCCCAAACGGTGCGTTGCAACTTGTAGAATGCCTCGTCATCGGTGCCGATACAGCAGCCAGCACCGTGGATGATCGGCACCACGCCGTCGACATTCGGATATTTGTCCACCAGCCCGCGTTTTTCCGCCTCGCGTGCGATCAGACGTGCGGCGGTCGCCGAACAATTCACCGACGTGACGATGCCAACATAGTTGCGGGTGCCGACCTTGCCATCGGGGCGACGGTAGCCCTGAAACGTCGCACGGTCAGCCGCGGTGAATGGTTCCAGCGGTTTGGCATGCTGGCCATAGGCATAGTCACGGTCAAACTCGGCCATGCTGACATTGTGCACATGGACATGCGCGCCGGGCGCGATATCGGTACTCGCGCGCCCGATGATCTGGCCGTATTTCACCACGTCTTCGCCTTCACGGATAGCGCACACGGCGGCCTTGTGGCCACGTGGGATCTGCGTCTGCGCTGCAATGTCGAAGGGAGACAGGGGTGCCCCGGCTTCGACATTGACCAGAACGATGGCGACATTGTCGCCGGGATGCAGTTTCAGCGCGGTTTTCTCGGACATGGTGACCCTTTCGATAGGCGGTTTCTGGTTCAGGTATCGGCGACAAAGACCTGGCGCTGATCGCCCAGTCCTTCGATGCCCAGGGTGACGACATCGCCCGGCTTCAGGTACAGAGGTGGCTTTTTGCCCATGCCCACGCCCGGAGGAGTGCCGGTAGAGATCACATCCCCCGGCAGCAGGGTCATGAACTGGCTGAGATAGGACACCAGGTGCGCCACGCCAAAGACCATTGTCGAGGTGGAACCGTTCTGCATGCGCTGCCCGTTCACGTCGCACCACATCGTCAGGTTCTGCGGATCGGGAATTTCATCGCGCGTGACCAGATAGGGACCGATGGGGCCAAAGGTGTCGCAGGATTTGCCCTTGGTCCATTGACCTTCGCGTTCGATCTGAAACGCGCGTTCGGATACGTCATCGATCACGCAATAGCCGGCGACGTGATCCAATGCGTCGGCTTCGCTGACATATTTTGCGGGCTTGCCGATGATCACACCCAGTTCGACCTCCCAGTCGGTCTTTTCCGAGCCGCGCGGGATGATCACATCGTCATTCGGGCCGACAATGGTCGATGTGGCCTTCATGAAGATCACCGGTTCCGACGGGATCGGGTTGTTGGTCTCGGCGGCGTGATCGGAATAGTTCAGGCCGATGCAGATGAATTTGGTGGTCCCGGTGACGCAAGGGCCAAGTCGTGGATTGCCATCGACAGCGGGCAGGGTGGACACGTCGATGCCGTCCAGCACCGACAGATCCGCCAGCAGGTCGGCGTCGATATCCGTGACATACCCGGACAGGTCGCGCAGGGTGCCGGTCGCGTCGAAAGCGCCGGGCTTTTCCTGACCGGGCGCACCAAAACGAGTGAGTTTCATGGAGTGTTTCCTTTTATCGGGATTGTATTTCAGGCGGCCCAGCCGCCGTCGATGACATGGGCCTGACCGGTCGTGAACCCGGCCTCGTCGCTGGCCAGATAAGTCACCAGCGCGGCGATCTCTTCGGCGCGGGCGATGCGGCCCATGGGTTGGCGGGCGACGAATTCGGCCATCGCCTTGTCATAGTCACCGGTGGCGCGCAGCCGTTCATGCAGCGAGGGGCTTTCGACGGTGCCGGGGCAGATCGCATTGCAGCGAATGCCCTGGCCGACGAAATCCACCGCGACCGATTTGGTCAGCCCGATCACTGCCGCCTTGGATGTCTGGTAGGCAACGCGGTTCGGCACGCCCTTGAGGCTGGAGGCGACCGAGGACATGTTGATGATGCTGCCCGCTCCCCGTTCGATCATGCCCGGCAGGAAGGCTCGGATCATGTCGTACATTGCAGTGACGTTCAGCCCGATCGCGAACTCCCAGTCCTTTCGCGGGCAGTCCAGGATCGAGCCGCTGTGGACCACGCCGGCGCAGTTGAACAAGACGTCCACGGGACCGGTCTGGGCGGCAAATCGGGTTATCGCCGCCTGATCCGTGACGTCGAGCGTGACATGTTCGGCACCCGCGACCTCGCTCAGCAGATCGGTGTTGATATCGGTCGCAATCACACGCGCCCCATCGCGGACCATCCGTTCCGCGGTGGCGCGCCCAATTCCCTGTGCGGCGGCGGTGATGACACAGGTTTTCCCGGCTAGTTTGGTCACTTGTTCAGTCTCCATTCATAGTCTTTGGAATGTTCGGTCAGCGATAGACCGTCGTGGGCAGCCAAAGTGCGATTTGCGGAAAGAAGGTGATCAAAAGCAGCACGATGATCAACGGCACCAGGAACGGCATGGTCGCCTTGACGCAGCGCTCGAATTTGACCCCCGACACTTCGGACAGGACAAAGAGAACCATGCCGACCGGCGGCGTCAGCAGACCCAGCATCAGGTTCAGGATCACCAGAATGCCCAGGTGTACAGGGTCGATCCCGGCCTTGAGTGCAATCGGCAACAGCACCGGCACCAGAATGGTGATCGCCGCGATGGTTTCCATGAACAGGCCGATGGCAAGCACCATTACCATCATGATCAGCAAGAGGACCGTCTTGTTGGTGGTCATGCCCAGCATCGCGTCGCCCAGATGGACCGCGACCTGGTTTGAAGTCAGGATCCACGCAAAGACCGCCGCCGCCGCGACAATCATCAGGATCGCTGCCGACGTCTCGATGGTGTCCATCGAGACACGCACCAGGTGTTTCCAGTTCAGCGTCTTGTAGACAACCAGACCAAGGAACATCGCATAGCACACGGCGGCGATCGCGGCCTCTGTCGGGGTGAACACGCCGGTGGCAATGCCGCCGACGATGATCACCGGGGTCAGCAGCGGCAGAAACGCCTGCTTGAAAGTGATCCAGATGTTGCACAGGCTGATGCCGCTGTCCTTGGGGTAGTTGCGCGCGCGGGCATACCAGGCGACCATCGCCATCAGTGACGCTGCCATCAAGAGACCGGGAATCAGCCCGGCAGCGAACAATTCGCCTATCGAGACCGAGGCCATCACACCGTATATCACCAGCGGCAGCGACGGCGGAATGATCGGACCGATGGTCGATGAGGCGGCGGTCACTCCGACCGAGAAATCGGTGTCGTAACCGGCTTCACGCATCGCCTTGATTTCGACATTGCCCAATCCGCCCGCATCGGCGACGGCAGCCCCGGACATGCCGGCGAAAATCACCGACGCGCCGACATTCACATGCCCGAGCCCACCGGGCAACCAGCCGACAAGCGCGCGGGCAAAGGCGAAAATCTTGGTGGTGATGCCACCGGTGTTCATCAGGTGTCCGGCCAGGATGAAGAACGGAATGGCCAGCAGCGGGAAGCTGTCGATGCCGCCGATCATGGTGTGGATCAGCAGGACGTCCGGCATTCCGGCCATCATTATATAAACCAGCGAAGCCAGTCCCAGCGAGACCGCGACGGGAACGCCGAAGAACAGGAACAGGGTCAGGAGGATAAAGAGAGTCGCTAGGGCCATGTTCAGATTCCGTCCGAAGGGTGTGCGAGTTTCTCACGCGCAACCTGATCGGCGGGTTTGCCGAGCAGCGTGATCAGATTGGCGACCGCATACACGGCCATCAGAAAGCAGCCCGCGCTGACCAGATAGTAGATGTAGGCCTTGGGCAGATTGATCGAGACCATGTTGCTGCGGGTGCGTTGTGCCAATTCGATGGCCAGCCAGCCACCATAGCCCCAGAACCCGGCGACCAGCACTTCGGAAAGCGAGACAAGCGGTTTGATCGCTCTGGTCGGAAGGTAATGGTAAGAGAATTCAAGAAAGATGTGTTTGCCCTTGCGGACACAGGTCACGCCGCCGACGAACCCCAGAAGGATCAGGAAGTAACGGGCGATTTCCTCGGTCCATCCGAGGCTGTCATTCAGCACGTAGCGCGTAAAGAACTGCAACGCGACAATGACGAAGAGGATGGCGAAAATCACCAGAACCGGGATGTCCATCCAACGGACATCCGAAATATCGTCCGAGATCTCCTCCAACTCGTCGACAAGACTCTCCAGATGATCGCCTTTTGTATGCTCGGTCACTGGGTTTCCTCCCCTGATGAATTGGCCCGGCAGTTTTCTTAGGCCACCGGGCCTGCGCGTCGTCATATCATTCGGCGTCGGGAATGGCCTGCAGCTGTTCATAGAGTTCGCCGCTGAAAGGCAGATCGCCCGAGGTCAAGGCCGGGGCAACCACCTCGATGAACGGCGCGCGATCAACCTCGTGAACGTTGATCCCCTGTTCGCGAAACCACTCGACCAGCGTTTCTTCGGCGGCGATAATCGCTTTGGTCGATTGCAGCGCGGTTTCGCCGAGAACGTCGTAGAGGATCGCCGAGTCCTCATCGCTTAGCTGAGACAGCCGCACGCCTGATACCACGGTGAAGATCGAGTTCGTGATGTGACCGGTCAGGCTGATGTCGGTTTGCACCTCGTAGAATCGCTTGGCCTGGATCGTGGTCAGCGGATTTTCCTGGGCGTCGACAACGCCTTGCTGAAGAGCCAGGTAGACCTCGGAGAAGGCCATCGGCGTCGGGTTTGCTCCGGTTGCCTCCGGAAACAGCACGTAGGCCGGCGCATTTGGTACCCGGATCTTGAGATCCTTCATGTCGGCAGGGGATAGCACCGGCTTGTTGGCCGTCACATGCCGCGATCCGTAATAGCTGACCGCGCCGATCACATTACCACCGGATGCATCGGTGTAACCCGCCGACACGTCCTGAAAGAGATCACTTTCGTAATACGCCTGCCAATGCTTGAGATTGCGCAGGGTGAACGGGAAATCTGTCATGGCGGCGGGCCCGTAGATCGATCCGGCAAAGCCGCCACCAGTATAGATGATGTCGACCGTTCCCAGGCTAAGACCTTCGTTCAGCGCGGCTTCCTTGCCCAGTGATGAAGCTGGAAAGACTTCGATGGTATGGCGACCATCGGTGCGCTCGCTGAACAATTTCGCAGCCTCCAGCGCAGCCGCGTGTAAGGGATGGCTGACCTCGTAGACATGCGCAAACTTCAGTGCGTCGGCCGACGCGACAGGCGCGCCAAGAGCCAGCGCAGCTGCAGAGGCAACCGCGCCAAGAATGGTTTTGATCTTCATGAATTTTCCTCCAAAGGTGCCGATTTCGGCAATTTTTCCAGGTCAGCCCGCCAGGTCTTGGATCGCCTGAAATGCAGTCCGGCCTGGTTTTCGATGTCTGCTTCGATGCAAAAGAACTCGGGGTCCGGTTCATGTCGCGTCTGGCAATCGTGTGCGCCGCCGCACAGAGCCTCGTCTTTCACGTGTTGAAACAACCTTTCCGCGATTGGCGTCATCCGACTCATCGGCGCCTCTTGTCAGTTTGGTATGACTAAAAATAGAATATCGGTCAACAAATTTTTCAATTCTTGCGAATTATTGGATTTTTGGTATGCTAAAAATTGCTGTTGTCTGGCCAAATCGCCTGTGAAACAAACGAGGTAGATGCAACAGATGAAGCAAGGATCATCCGCCGGTGCCGAGCCACCGACTGATCGTGCGGCGGACAGGGTGGTCGCCGTTCTTGAGCGGCGCATCTATTCCGGCGAGTTGCACGACGGCCAGATGTTTCCGTCCGAGCGAGAGATCATCGGAGAATTCTCGGTCAGCCGAACGGTTGCACGCGAGGCCGTCAAGATTCTGGTTGGGCGGGGATTGCTCGAAGACCGCCCACGCCATCGCCCGATTGTCCGCAAACCCGGCTACGGAACGGTCACCAATGTTCTTGGCGGGTTGGTTCAGCATCTGATCGGTCAACCCGGTGGGGTTGGCCAGATTTTCGAAGTCAGGATCTTTGTCGAGGCGGGTCTGGTCAGGCTGGCCGCAACCGACGCGACCAAGGACGATATCCGGCATTTGCGTGAGGCCCTGAACCGCAATTGGGACTGCATCGAGGATTCCGAAGCCTTTTACGAATCCGACAAGGATTTTCACGCGGTGTTCTATACCATTCCGGGCAACCCGGTCTTTCCGGCCATCCATCACTCGTTTTGTGACTGGCTTGACGGGCATTGGAGAATGATGCCGCGCCTGCCGGAACGCAACCGACGCAATTTTGAGGCTCACGAGAGCATACTGAACGCCATACTGGAAAGAGACCCCGACCAAGCGGAAAGGCTGCTCCGTTCACATTTGAACGACGCCTGGCTGCAGGTGAAGGACACATTCAAGGATCTCTAGGCGATCACCCCGTTTCTGTTTCGTTCGCCTGTCTCAAGTTCCCGAACCCAAGGGGATTGACGAGCGATCTTTGTCGGCTGACCGAAGCTCAGATCGCGCGACGTCGGCGAAATGTTCCAAAGAGACGAAAGATCCACAAACCAGGATCGGAAATGCCGGCCCACAACCCGCGCACCCGATATGCAGATGCCGGCAACCTCCGGACCGTGGCGTCATAGTTTCGCGTCCTGCTGGCCTTGACCGCCCGCAGCACTCCCGCCGCTGCATCAGTGTTCGAAGAGATCGCCTGATCGCCTTGTCCAGGGTTCTGAAACGGCGCTGATGAAAGGTCTTGCCAAGTCTTGGCCATGTCTGTAATCGCTCCCCACGGTCGGAGTGTAGCTCAGCCTGGTAGAGCACTGTCTTCGGGAGGCAGGGGTCGTGAGTTCGAATCTCGCCACTCCGACCAGAAAAATCACAGATCTGGCGGTTCGTTGTTTCAAGCGTGTCGCGTGCGCTTTGTGAGACGTCGGGCAACAGGCGCAAGCGGGCGCGAAGATCTGTCTCAATGCTGGTCAAGAAACAACCCGCAGCGTCCTCGATCGTTGCGCTGCGCAGAAATGTCCACGTGATCGCGGAATTTTTCAGCGTGTGTGGCGTCGGCGACCATCCCAGGTCTGCCCGTTCCGCTGCGTTGTTCCGGGCGGTCTTGGCGCGGCGCAATCACATGCGCTTTTTTCCAATGAATGTCAGGATCTACTGGTATTTCTCCAAAACGTATTCTGATATCCATTCGGACAATGAACAGCGGGCGAGTGATGCAATGAAGGTCAGACAGGCATTTCTATGGGGGCGTCGGGTTGCTGCACCGAACAGGCCGGAGATGGCCTGCTCTGGTCCCGTCCTCGGACGCCTCCCGTCTTTAGCGAAAGCAAGCTGACTCATGGATCGTTCCGCTATCGTCCACGACAATTTCCTGCGCCGGGTTGCCGCAAATGACCTGCCCGCGGGAGCAGAGCCCGCCGGGCCGCTGGATGCGGCGCTGGCGGCGTCGATTTATCGGTCCGGGTGCCTGAGCCGGGCTCTCGACCTCAAAAGTCGCGCGATGCAGGCGAAACGGCAGGGTTTTTACACCATTGGCTCGTCGGGGCACGAGGGCATGGCCGCCATCGCCGCCGCCCTTCGGCCCACGGACATGGCGTTCCTGCACTACCGTGATGCAGCGTTCCAAATCCAACGTGGCGAGCAGGTGTCGGGGCAATCGACGACTTGGGACATGCTCCTCAGCTTTGCCTGTTCGTCTGAGGATCCGATCTCGGGAGGACGACACAAGGTTCTGGGGTCAAGGGCGCTGAACATACCGCCGCAGACTTCGACGATTGCCAGTCACCTGCCAAAAGCGGTTGGCGCAGCCTATTCCATTGGCGCGGCGCGGCGGCATCGTCCCGATCATGCGTGCCTGCCGGATGATGCGATCATCTTTTGCAGCTTTGGCGATGCCTCGGCCAACCACTCAACAGCGCAGGGCGCGTTCAACACTGCGCAATGGACATCTTACCAATCCGTGCCCCTGCCGCTGTTGTTCTGCTGCGAAGACAACGGCATCGGAATATCCACCAAGACGCCGCGCGGCTGGATCGGAGCGACATTCACGCAGCGGCCCGGATTGAAGTATTTCACCTGCGACGGGCTCGACATTTTCGACACCTACGCGACTGCGCAGGCGGCGGCGGATTACGTGCGGCGGAGCAGGAAGCCGGCATTTCTGCATATCCGCACTGTCCGTCTCTATGGCCATGCGGGCGCTGATGTGGCGACCGCGTACCTGCCCAAGGCTGAGGTCGAAGCGGAGGAAGCCAACGACCCATTGCTGCATTCCGTGCGCCTCTTGTCGCAATCCGGTGCGATGCAGCCCGCCCAGGCCCTGGAGGCTTACAAGGCCACCCATGCACGCGTCGAGCGCGTCGCCGATGAGGTCGTGACGCGCCCGCATCTGCAAACGGCACAACAGGTGATGGCAAGCTTGATCCCGCCGACCCGCGACTGCAGGCCGAGCAATGGTCCCGGTGCCGATGCACGGACCGCGGTGTTTGGTTCGGACATGCGGGCGATGGACGAGCCTCAGCCCATGTCGCGCCTGATCAACTGGGCGCTGACCGACCTGATGCTGGAACACGGCGAGATCGTGATGATGGGCGAAGACGTCGGGCGCAAGGGCGGTGTCTATGGCGTCACGCAGAAACTCCGCGACCGGTTTGGTTCGGACCGGATGATCGACACGCTGCTGGATGAACAATCCATCCTCGGCCTGGCGATTGGCATGGCGCAGAATGGGTTTGTCCCGATGCCCGAGATCCAGTTTCTGGCCTATCTGCACAATGCCGAAGACCAGTTGCGCGGCGAGGCGGCGACATTGCCGTTCTTTTCCAATGGACAATACACCAATCCGATGGTGCTGCGGATTGCGGGGCTTGGCTATCAAAAGGGCTTTGGCGGGCATTTCCACAATGACAATTCGGTGGCGGTCCTGCGCGATATTCCCGGCCTGATCCTCGCCGTTCCCTCAAATGGTGCGGATGCCGCGAAGATGCTGCGCGAATGCGTGCGTCTCGCGCGCGAGGAGCAACGGGTTGTGGTGTGTCTGGAGCCGATCGCGCTCTACCCGATGCGAGACCTGCACGCGGAAAAGGACGGGGAATGGATGCGGCGCTATCCGGATCCGGCCGAGCGGATCGCGCTTGGCGAGGTGGGCATCACGGGCGACGGTCGCGATGTTGCAATCGTCACATTTGGCAATGGGGCATATCTCAGCAATCAGGCACTTCCGCAGATCAAGGCCGCGGGTATCAATCCGCGCATCGTCGACTTGCGCTGGCTGTCCCCTTTGCCCGATCAGGCGCTCGATGCAGCCGTCGACGGGTGCAAAGCCATTCTAATTGTCGATGAAACCCGCCATTGCGGTGGCGTGGCAGAGGCACTGATGGCGCATTTTCACGAAACGTCCACGGCAGAGCTCGCGCGGCTCACCGCCAAGGACAGCTTCATTCCCACTGGCCCCGCCTATGCGGTGACGATGCCTTCGACAGACGGCATCGTCGAAGCCGTTCGTAACCTGGTTGAAGGTAAATCATGAAAACCGCTGTTGTCATCTGTCCCGGGCGCGGCACCTATAATGCGGCGGAACTGGGCTATCTGCGCCGCTATTTTCCGGATGCAACGCTGTTGGATACCTTTGATGGTATGCGCCAGCAGGCCGGGCAAGAGACACTGACCGCACTTGACAGCGCATCGCGCTTTTCGCTGGCAAAACACAGCCGGGGCGACAATGCATCCGCGCTTATCTATGCCGCGACGGTTGGCGACTTCCGTACGATAGATCACGACGAAATCGAGATTGTTGCCGTCACCGGAAACTCCATGGGCTGGTATTCGGCCTTGGCCTGTGGCGGTGCACTGTCTCACGAAGACGGATTTCGGGTCGCCAATACGATGGGCTCGTTGATGCAGGGGGCGCTGATCGGTGGCCAGTTGATTTATCCGTGGGTCGATGAGGATTGGCGGCCGCAACCGGCGCGCCGCGCGGCTCTGATAGCGTTGGTCGCCGACATCGATGCGCGCAGGGATCACGATCTGGTGCTGTCCATCGACCTGGGTGGGATGCTGGTTCTAGCGGGGAATGACACCGGTTTGTCGGCGTTCGAAGCCGAGATCGAACCGACCCAGGGGCGCTTTCCCATGCGGTTGGGCAACCACGCCGCCTTTCACAGCCACCTTCAGGCTCCTGTGGCCGCTCGGGGGCGGGCCGTGCTGTCGCCGGACATGTTCACGCAACCGGGCTTGCCGCTGATCGATGGTCGGGGCGCGATCTGGTGGCCACAGGCCTCGGATCTGAACGCCCTGTATGGCTATACCCTTGGGCAGCAGGTGACCGAGACCTACGATTTTACCCACGCCATCGCGATTGCCGCGCGCGAGTTTGCCCCGGATCTGTTCATCCTGACTGGTCCCGGAACAACGTTGGGCGGCGCTGTTGCGCAATCCCTGATCCTCGCGGGCTGGCACGGATTGACCGGTAAATCATCTTTCAAATCACATCAGGACAAACAGCCGATGCTCATTTCCATGGGAATGGACGATCAGCGCGGTCTGGTCACCTAGATGAGAGACTTCTCATCTTTCTGCCCAAGTCATCAGACAGACCCGCGAAATGTCCTGCGAACTCGACACAAACCTGACCCACGCCGTCCGATCATATCCGGATCGAGTTTCGCCAACCAGTGACCTACCCCGACAGATTTGGCTGGCGCAGGCATGCCGTCGACGTCCTGGCAATTGCACCTCTTGCAGGCCGCACCGATGGTCACAATAAGTGCTTCGCGGGTGCGTCGGTCTGCTTGTTATGGCATCGAAGAAGACGTAGGTCTGGCGGAATGACCAACGCATTCACACGAACGCCCCTGTGGGGCACACTCTTTCAGGATCCGTACACCGCTGGGGAATTTTCTGCGGACAGCTTCTGTGCCCGGATGGTGCAATTCGAAATGGCCTGGACGCGCGCGTTGCGAGAGAGCGGAGCTATTGAGCCGGACATCGCGGAAATGGCGCTTGCAGAGATCACAGGATTTCAACCTGATCCTGATGCGCTTGCCGACGCCTCGGATGTGGATGGCCTGCCGGTGCCAGCGCTCGTGCGTCAGCTCAGGTCGAGCCTGCCCGAGGATGCTCGGGTGGCCGTACATTCCGGGGCGACGAGCCAGGATGTGATCGACACCGCCATGGTCCTGACGGCGCTTGCGATTCTTTCCACGTTTGAAGGTCGCTGTGCCGAGTTGCTGCGGCTTCTGGACGATTTGAATGCGCGATTTTCCGACAACCCCGTCTCGGGGCGAACGCGAATGCAATTGGCACTTCCGATTGCCGCCGGGGACCGCATACAAAGCTGGCGAACACCGCTTGCGGCCCATCTCGGACAACTTCCGGAACTCATCAATGCGATCAGTGTCGTGCAGGTCGGCGGTGCTGTGGGGCGGCGTGACTTGCCAAATGGTGCCGCCGACGCCATCGCCGCTGGCGTTGCCAAGTCGCTCGGTCTGAGAGTGTCGCCCGTTTGGCATACGGATCGGTCCCTGATGCTGGATATCGGGCATTGGTTGACCAAAGTCAGCGGCACATTGGGAAAGTTGGGGCAGGACATTGCACTGATGGCGCAGCAAGGGATCGACGAAGTCCAGCTTGACGGGGCCGGGGGGTCGTCCGCCATGCCGCACAAGCAAAACCCGGTCCGGGCGGAGTTGCTGATCGCACTTGCGCGCGTCGTCGCCGGGCAACAGGGGATACTTGCCCAATCCATGGTTCACGAGCAGGAACGCTCCGGCGCTTCCTGGGCCATCGAGTGGATGACTTTGCCCGCGATGTTCGAGGCGACCGGAGCGGCGCTCAACAGCGCCGATCATCTTCTGAAACAAATTCGCCATATCGGTCAGAGGCCCGCCGACTGACCGCGCTGCGTGTGGCCTCCAGAAGTGCCTGACGGAACAGGCGGATCGTTGGCGTCGGGTCTTCTTCTGAGCGCGCCAAGATCCCTACCGGTCCGGCCATCGCGCTGGTATTGATGGGCAGGGATGTCATGCGACCTGCTGCGATGTCGCGCGCAACGACTCCGCGGCTGATAATCCAGATCGCCTGCGCCGGGCCCAGGGTCATCGCGCGGCCGAATGCGCCGGAGACGGTCTCGATCCGATTGGACCAGTCGCCGATCCCGTGAGCGATGAGAAAGCGATCTACCAACGGGCGGATTGCGGCACCTTTGGGTGGGTAAAGAATGCGGCACTCGTTCAGGGCGTCAAGGCTGGTGGCGCGGGCCATCGGGTGATCTGTGGCAACAGCGAACACGACGTTTTCCGAGTAAAGCTGGGTGAACGACAACCCCTCCATCGTCTCTGGCCGACCCATGCGTCCGACAAGAAGATCAAGTTTTCCGGACCGCAGTCGGTCGACCAACCCGCCAATGTGGCCATCTTCCACGGTCACAGGTGTCGGCGGCGACAACTCTGCGAAACGCAGGATCACGTCCGGCAGCAGATCGGCGGCGACGCTGGGCAAGGCCCCGATATGCAGCGGGGACGCCGCTCCGGACGACAACGCATCGAGACTGGCCAAACCGTGGCCGAGCGCCGCGAGACACTGTTCCGCAAACTGACGGAACACCGCCCCTTCGCGGGTCAATTCAATGCCGCCGCGATCCCTGTGCATCAATGATACACCAAGGATGCTCTCGAGGTCTTTCAAGGTCTTGGAAATTGCGGGCTGGGTCAGAAAAATCCGCTCGGAGGCGGCTTTCAGACTGCCGCAACGCACTGTTTCGACGAACGCAGACAGGTGCCGCATCTTGATCTGGCGAAGTTTGTTGAATTCCATTTTGGAAACTAACCGGCAAGTGTTCTCATTTTTCTTACAGAATACGATGTATTAACATGCGTGCAACAGGTTCGGAGGATCCCATGAAAACACAGGTGGCAATCATTGGTGGCGGCCCGGCCGGCCTTCTGCTGTCCCAACTGTTGCATACGCGCGGAATTGTCAGCGTGGTGCTGGAACGCAAGACCAAGGAATATGTGCTGGGGCGCATTCGTGCGGGGGTTCTGGAACAGGGCCTTGTCAACCTGATGGAAGAAGCAGGTTGTGCCGATCGGATGCATGCCGAAGGCTTTGCCCATGACGGGACGTTGATTGCATATGGCGACGAAATTTTCCGCGTGGATTTTTTGGAGCACACGGGCACGCCCGTGATGGTCTATGGCCAGACGGAAGTGACCCGCGATCTCTATGAGGCCCGCGAAAAGGCCGGTGGTAAGATCGAGTTCGAAGTCGAAGATGTTGTCATTCAAGGCGCCAACACCGACACGCCGCATGTCTATTACACGGTTGATGGCGCTGCGCGGCGTCTTGATTGCGATTTCGTGGCCGGTTGCGACGGATTCCATGGCGTCAGCCGACATTCCATTCCACTGGAGATGCGGCGCGAATATGAGAAAATCTATCCGTTTGGCTGGCTTGGTATCCTGAGCGAGACGCCACCGGTCAATCGCGAACTGATCTATGCAAATTCCAGCCGCGGATTTGCCCTGTGTTCGATGCGAAATGACAATCTGAGCCGGTACTATATTCAGTGCTCATTGAGCGACAGCCCGAGCGATTGGACGGACGAGGCGTTTTGGGAAGAGCTGAAGCGCCGCATTCCGAAAGAGCAGGCCGACAGGCTGATCACCGGGCCGTCGATCGAAAAGTCGATTGCGCCTCTGAGGTCTTTCGTGACCGAACCCATGCGATGGGGCCGGATGTTTCTGTGCGGAGATGCGGCGCATATCGTGCCGCCCACGGGGGCCAAGGGCCTGAACACCGCCGCCTCGGACGTGCATTATCTCTATCACGCGCTGGGCGATTTCTACGAAACTGGCTCCGAGGCGGGGATCGCTACCTATTCCGAAAAGGCCCTGAAGCGGGTCTGGAAGGCCGAGCGGTTTTCCTGGTGGTTCTCGTCGCTGCTGCATCGCTATCCTGACCAGTCCGCATTCGACCTCAAGATGCAAGTGGCCGAGCTGGAATTCCTGCGCACCAACAAGGCCGCGCAACAGGCGATGGCGGAAAACTACGTCGGGCTTCCGTACTGATGCAGCGGACAGATGCAAACGCCGTTGCGATGCAGAGATGCGCGAGAAACGCGCATGGCGCACAGAACCCGGCACGTTACGGCACCATCCCGACATCACTGACCAAGGAAAACCCACATGCAAGACCGCTTTGAAACCGGCATGACCGTCCGTCGCGAGGTTCTGGGCGATGCCCATGTGGACCGGGCGGAGGCCAGTAAATCCAAGTTTGACGAACCGTTCCAAACCATGATCACCGAAGGAGCCTGGGGGACACTCTGGGCGGACGACACGATTTCGCGGCGGGACCGGTCGTTGTTGACGCTGGCATTGCTGGCTGCGACCGGGAATTTTGAAGAAATCCCAATGCATATCCGCGCCAGCCGCAACACCGGGGCCAGCCCGGAAGAGATCGTTCAGGCCTTTTTGCATGTTGCGGTTTATGCTGGTGTTCCAAAGGCCAACCACGCCATCAAACTTGCCAAACAGACATTCGACGAACTGGAGGTCGACCTATGAGCCTGATCAAGCAAAACGGAGGCTTCGTTCCTCGGGATCGTGATTGGCAACCTGACGCGCTGACCCCTGCCTACAAGACAAGCGTCAAACGGAGCCCTCAGGCGGCGTTGTTGTCCTTTCCAACCACGATGAGCGAGGAAACATCGCCGGTCTTTGGGCATCACATGATCGGAGAACTCGATAACGACCTGATCCTCAACTATGCCAAAGCGGGTGAAACTGCGATCGGCCCGCGGATCATCGTGCACGGCCGGGTCCTGGACGAAATGGGGCGCGGGGTGCCCGGCGCATTGGTCGAATTCTGGCAAGCCAATGCCGGCGGCCGATACCGTCACAAGAAAGAAAGCTATCAGGGGGCGCTTGATCCGAATTTTGGCGGCTGCGGGCGAACCATCACGGCAGAGGATGGATCATATGAATTGCGCACTATCCAGCCTGGCCCCTATCCGTGGCCCAACGGCATGAACGACTGGCGACCCGCCCATATCCATTTCTCGATATTCGGGCACGGCTTTGCGCAGCGCCTGATCACTCAGATGTATTTCGAGGGCGACCCGCACATCAAGCTGTGTCCCATCGTCGGGGTGCTCAAATCCCAGGAGGCCGTGGACGCCTTGACGGCGCTGCTGGACATGCACCGCACCGTCCCGATGGACAGCCGCGCCTACAAATTCGATATGGTTCTGCGCGGGCAGCGCCAGACATACTTTGAGAACCGCAGGGAGGGTCTGTGATCATGGTCCAGAAGCTTGAGTATCTCAAAGAGTCTCCCAGCCAAACCGCCGGCCCCTATGTTCATATCGGCTGTACACCCAATTTTACGGGCATCGACATCTATGGCGGCGATCTTGGATCGTCGATGAAAACCGGCCCGGTACAAGGGCAGGAAATCACCATCACGGGCATCGCATATGATGGGACCGGAACGCCACTGCGCGATGCGCTGATCGAAATCTGGCAACCGGATGCGGCGGGGTTGTTCCCCTCGGCAAACGAAACCCGGGGGCAGGCCGATCCGAATTTTGCCGGCTGGGGGCGCTCGCCCGGCGACATGACGACCGGCGAGTTTACCTTTGAAACGGTCAAGCCTGGCGCAGTTCCTTTCCCGGATGGTCGCATGCAAGCCCCGCATATCACCGCCTGGGTCGTCGCACGTGGCATCAACATCGGCTTGCACACGCGCATCTACTTTGAAGATGAAGCGGAAGCCAACGCCACTGATCCGATCCTGACGCGGATCGAACATCAGAATCGCATTCCGACACTGCTGGCCAAGAAAGTCGCAGATGACGCGTATCGGTTCGACATTCATCTGCAGGGTCCGGATGAGACCATCTTTTTCGATATATGAAATGCATCATGGTGCATCCCTGCCTCATCTGCGTTGACATCACCGCCACCGCAGTAACGCGTCGTGAACCCGCAACGCCTTTTTTGATCGAAGGTGCCGTCGCCCAAGGAGATTGGACCCGTTGCAATTTTCGGGTTTGAAATGCGCAGATTAGACCTGACAATCTGCGATTATGTAATAGTGTGCTAATCCTGATCGCATGGAGGAGATGTGCCAGATCGGGGCCTGGTTTTCGGGCTGGACAGAACGTTCCTGCAGCTGGCGCAGAAATGGGCAAATTGGCAGAGATGCAGCACATTCAGGCCGAGGTTCTGCAGGGGCGTCCGCATGACCGCCGTTGAAAATCCGGCCGAGGCGCCAGTCGCACCGGGGCGCATATCGCGCCTGCTTGCGAATCCTGCTGTTCGAATAATTGTGCCTTTGGTGATCGTGGCGATCACGTTCTATGTCCTGCATGAGCTTTCCGCCAAGGTCAGTTGGAGTGCGGTAAAGGCCGATGTCGCGGCCAGCAGTTGGACTTCGATCGCGTTGGCGATTGCCGCAATGGCGATCAGCTTTCTCGCACTGTCCCTCTATGATGTCCTTGCGGTGCGCAGCATTGCGACAGGGCAGGTTCCGGACAGGATTGCCGCCTTTGCAGGTGGAAGCGGCACGGCGATTTCCAACCTTCTCGGGTTTTCCTACCTGACAGGGACGGCCGTGCGCTACCGGATCTACGCGTCGCTTGGGGTCGATCTTGCACGTGTCGCCGGGATCATCGCGATATCGTGGATCGCATTTTGGCTGGGGCTCATACTTATCCTGGGCCTGTTGTTTCTGGCCCACCCGGTCGGGCTGTCCCAGGTGTTGCCGCTCGACGGGACGCTTGAGATTGCCATCGGCGCGGCGCTTTTGGTCGGACTCGCGTTATTGGTGCTCTGGCTCTCACGGGCACCGCGCAGTTTTTGGGCAGAGGGCTTTCGGGTGCCCTTGCCCGGGGGGCGGCTGGCGCTTTCGCTCATGGGAGTCGCCGTCATTGATTTGATGGGCGCGGCGATGACGCTCTATTTTCTGTTGCCAGCCGATCTGGCTGACAATTTTGTCTATTTCTTCGTCATCTATATGGGCGCTACCGCGCTCGGGATCCTGAGCCACTCTCCCGGCGGGTTGGGCGTGTTCGAGGCAACGCTGATCGCGGGTCTCGGTGCGGCAGGGCGGCCTGACATGCTGGCGGCGCTCCTGCTCTATCGCGTGATCTATTCGGTCCTGCCCTTTGCCGTTGCCGTGGTGGCCTTGGCGGTGACATGGGCTGTGACGCGACGCGGGGCAATCGCCACGACATCGAACTGGGCGTACCGGTTGATCCGCCCTCTTGTTCCGATAGCGGCTGCGGGGATCGCATTGCTGGCCGGATCGATCCTGCTGATCTCGGGGAACCTGCCCGGCGAGACCGCGCGTTTCGGCGTCTTGCGGGACATCATCCCGCTGCAGTTTGTCGAGGCGTCGCATCTGGCGGGCAGCGTGGCGGGCCTGTTGCTGATCGTGGTCGCGCGCGGGCTGTATCGCAAGCTCCATCGCGCGTGGCTGATTGCCATGGGGTTGATGATCGTTGGATTTGTCGCATCCATTGCGAAGGGTCTCGATTGGGAAGAGGCCCTTGGCATGCTCATTTCGCTTGGTGTGCTCGGCGCGTTCCGATCGGCGTTCTACCGGGTCGAGGCGGTATCGGTCTTTCGCCTCAACGCCACGTGGCTCGTCAGCATTCTGGCGTTGTTGGCGGCGATCTTCTGGATCGGGTTTTTTGCCTACAGCCATGTCGAATATCGCGATGCGCTGTGGTGGCAGTTTGCGTTCGACGGCGATGCCTCGCGGTTCCTTCGTGCAAGTGTCGTGGTTGCGCTGATCCTATTCGGGATCACCCTGAACTCACTTCTCTACCGACGCAGCGGTATCAAGGACTCTCACGAAATACCCGATGTCGTGCGCCAACTCATCGCGCAAAGCGAGGACACCGAGGCACAGCTGGACCTGCTCGGCGACAAGGCGTTTCTGATCTCCGAGGACAATCGCGCCTTTATCGCCTATTGCGACACGGGTGGATCACTGATCACCAAGGGCGAGCCGGTTGGCGAGGAGGCCGCGGGGCGCAAGCTGATCTGGCAATTGCGCGAAATGGCCGACAAGGCCGGCAAGCGCTGTGCCTTTTACGCGGTATCGCCGAAATACCTGGCCACATATCTCGATCTCGGGCTGTCCATCCTCAAGATTGGCGAGGTCGCGCGCGTGAACCTTCAGGGGTTCACGCTTGATGGGTCCAGCAAGAAGAAATTTCGCGGTGCACGCAGCCGTGCCGGGCGCGACGGGTATGAGTTCGCGATCATCCCAAAGGCCGAGGTGCCAACCGTCCTTGACCAGTTGCGCGGCATCTCGGATCGCTGGATGCAAGAAAAGCAAGGCGAGGAGAAAGGTTTTTCTCTGGGCTATTTTGATGACACCTATCTTTCCAACTTTGATCATGCTGTCCTGCGTCATGTCGAAACCGGCCGTATCGTTGCCTTTGCCAACCTGTTTCAGGGTGCGAACAAGCACGAGCTCTCGCTTGATTTGATGCGGTATGATCCTGAAGGGCCGAAAATCGCAATGGATGCCCTGTTTGCCGAACTCATGCTCTGGGGGGCCGCAGAGGGGTTCCACTGGTTCTCGCTTGGGGCGGCTCCGTTTTCGGGCATCGAAAACCACCAGCTGTCGTCACTCTGGAACCGCATCGGGGGGTTCATCTATGAACATGGTGAACAGGTCTATCACTTCGAAGGGCTGCGCTCCTTCAAGGAGAAATTCGATCCCGTGTGGACGCCCAACTACCTGGCCAGCCCGGGCGGTTTGGCGGCACCACGTGTTCTTTACGAGGTCAACGTCCTGATTTCGGGCGGAATCAAGGGTTTGGTAGGGTAGAGCGGCGATGATTGAGAATTATGCAGATCATTCCTCAAACGAACGCACCTTTCTCGCCTGGGTCCGGACCGTCATCGCGATTGTCGGCTTTGGGCTGGCCGCGGCGCGGCTTGGGCAGGAAAAGGCAGCGCTTTGGTCGGAGATGCTAATGCTGGCAACGGGTGCGCTGGTGATCCTGCTGGCCTTTTTGCGTATGCAGCATATCCGCAGGAACATCGCGGCATCTGAGCTCGTTGATGACAACGCCTTGTCGGCCAATGCTTTCCTGCTTGTGTTGATTGCCGCGCTCTTCGGGTTGATCGCGGCGTTCGGCATTCACGTGAGTTCGCAATGAAGCACATCCGGCGCATCCCGTTCACCATTCTGTTCCTGTCGATCATGGTGCTTGCGAATTGGTTTGCCGGAACGCTGGCCGGAACCTTGCCGGCAGAGACTCTTTCAAACTGGGGCATCAGCCACCAGACGGTCGTCACTGGCGACCTTGCCCGGCTTATCACCGGGACGTTCCTGTCCCATGATCTGGGCATGTTCCTTCGCCAGTTGATCTTTGCCGGTGCCGTCATTGGCTATTTCGAATGGCATGGATCGACGCTGCGCACGGCCATCACCTATTTTTCCATCGACATCGTCGGTTCGGTAATCGTGCTTTTCGCGGTGGTGCCGCTTGTTGCTGCGATACCCGAAATCGGGCAGGCTGATGCACGGGCGACCCTTGATGTCGGCATGTCGGCGGGTGGGTTTGGCCTGATCGGTGCGATCCTTGCAAGCTGGCCACACAAGTGGCTCTTGCTCGGTGCGGTGGTTGCCGCGATTGTGGTCAAGGTCTGGTACGATCTCGATGTGATTGCAGACAGCGCGCATTTGATCTGCCTGTTGATCGGATTTGCCGTTCAGCAAACCCTGTCGGTGCGATCCCGTTCTTGGGACAGGAAGGAAGGGTTGCGATGAGCCACAGTTTGATCCGGCGCGCACCGGCGTTCGCCCTCGCGTCGGCAGGGCTGGCCATCGCGCCAGATGCCGTCTGGGCCAACAGCTCGTCCTTCTTTGATCCGCAAGGCCCGATCGCGGCTGCGGAAAAGGACCATTTCATTCAGACAGCGGCGATCACGATGATCGCGGTGCTGCCGGTCCTGCTGTTCGTGCCGCTGATCCTGTGGCGCTATCGGTATGGAAATCAAAAGGCGCGCTATACTCCGAAATGGGAATTTTCGGCCCTTTTGGATACCGCAATGTGGGGTGTTCCCTTTGCCATCGTCGCGGTCTTGTCGGTTCAGCTCTGGCAGGAAACGGTGGCGCTGGACCCCTACCGCCCCTTGAAGTCAGACCAGCCAGCACTTGAGGTGCAGGTGATCGGGCTGGATTGGAAATGGCTGTTCGTCTACCCGGAACAGGAGATCGCAACAGTCGGTGAAATGGCCTTTCCTGCGGATCGACCGGTCAAACTGACCCTGACCAGCGATACGGTGATGCAGTCCTTTCTGATCTCTGCACTGGCGGGCCAGATCTATGTCATGCCCGGAATGGAAACGCAGCTTCAGGTGCTTGCAGATGCGCCCGGAGAGTTCGAAGGCGAAAACACCCAGTTCAACGGCGATGGATTTACCCAGCAAAAGTTCCGCGCCGTGGCCCAGACCGATGCAGATTTCGCGGCCTGGAGTGAGCGGGTCAAATCGGACGGTGTGCCGCTGGACTTGGACACCTATGGCAACCTTGCTGTGCGGTCGACTCCGACTGAGGTTCATAAAACGCTGGCGACATCCGGTATGCCGGCCGACGCGGTCTGGTTCGGGACCGTTCTGCCTGATCTATTTGACCGTGTTCTGCATCGGTATCATCAGGGCAGCGCCCTTGATCCAAGCGGTCAACCCGGCAGCTATATCTGCGGGCCGGGTGCCCTGTCCCAATCCCTGCCGGAGATCACACGATGAGCGATGCGACCACATACGCCTGGCTTCTGGGACGGCTGGACATCTCGAGCCTGGCGATCCTGCCGGCAATTGCCAATCCGACGGCGTCCGAGATTGTCGGGGCATCGGCGGCAATGATGGTGATCCTGGGCGGTATCGCGGTCGTGGCGATGCTGACATGGTTCAACTGGTGGACGCCGCTGTGGCGTGACTGGCTGACCAGCACCGATCACAAGCGGATCGGGATCATGTACATCGTGCTGGCACTGGTGATGATGACGCGCGGCGTGCTCGAAGGCGTGGTGATGCGTGCGCAGCAGGCGGCAGGACTCGACGGCGGGTTCCTTGCGGACAGCCATTTTGCCGAATTGTTCAGTACGCACGGCACGATCATGATCTTTTTCGTGGCCATGCCGTTCATTGCGGGCGTGATCAACTATGTGATGCCGCTGCAGATCGGGGCGCGGGACGTGTCGTTTCCCGTGCTCAACCAGATCAGTCTTGCGCTGACCGCCATCGGGGCCGCGCTTGTGATGATCAGCCTTGTTCTGGGGAAATTCTCGACTGGTGGCTGGCCTGCCTACCCGCCTTACACCGGCATTGCCTTCAATCCCGGACCGGGGCCGGACTACTGGATCTGGTCGGTGGCGATTGCCGGGCTTGGTTCGACCCTGTCGGGCATCAACTTTGCCGTGACGATCTACAAGGAACGCGCACCGGGCATGAAGCTGTTTTACATGCCGCTGTTTTCCTGGACGGTGCTGTGCACCGCGATCATCATGATCTTTGCCATGCCGCCGCTGACCGTGGCAACCCTGACGCTGGCGCTGGACCGGTATCTGGATTTCCATTTCTACACCAACGATCTGGGCGGGAACATGATGAACTATGTCAACCTGTTCTGGCTCTTTGGCCATCCGGAGGTCTATCTGCTGGTCTTGCCCTGCTATGGCATCTTTTCCGAGATCATATCGACCTTTTCCGGCAAGCGGCTCTATGGCTACAATTCGCTTGTCTTCGCGACCATGGCGATTTCGGTCTTGAGCTTCACGGTCTGGCTGCACCACTTTTTCACCATGGGGCAAAGCGCGCAGGTGAACGCGGCATTTGGCGTCGCCTCGATGTTCATAGCAGTGCCAACCGGGGTAAAGGTCTATGACTGGATGGCGACGATGTTTCGAGGCCGCATTCGGTTTTCCGTCCCGATCGTCTATGCGACCGGCTTTCTGATCCTGTTTGTCATCGGCGGGCTGACAGGAGTCATGCTGGCAAACCCGACCATCAGCTATCAGGTGCATAACACGCTGTTTCTGGTGGCGCATTTTCACAACGTGATCATCCCCGGTGTGCTTTTCGGCCTGTTGGCCGGATACCACTACTGGTTTCCAAAGGCATTCGGGTTCCGACTGAACGAGGGCTGGGGCTATGTCGCGGCGACGTTCTGGATTTTCGGCTTCATGTTCACATTCTTCCCGCTCTATGTGCTGGGGGTCATGGGGATGCCCCGGCGCTCGGCCAGCTATAGCGACCCGGCGTTCGAGCCGCTGACACTGATTGCGATGTGCGGCGCGTGTCTCATATTCTGTGCATTGGCCTCGTTGCTGATCCAGCTTCGGATCAGCGTTCGTGACCGGGCGCAGACACGGGTGCCGCTGGGCGATCCATGGAACGGGATGACGCTGGAATGGTCGATTCCGTCACCGCCGCCCGAGTACAATTTCGCGGTGGTTCCAGAGGTCACCGCGCGCGACGCCTTTGCCGAGGCGAAGGAGCAGGGCAACGCCTATCCGCAACCGACTGCCTATGAAGACATCGAGATGCCGCGGAATACCTCGATCGGTGCGATCGTCTTGATCGGCGGCACCGCTTTGGGGCTGGCTCTGGTCTGGTATGTCTGGTGGCTGGCAATCCTCTCGCTCGTCGTGATGATCGGGGCCTTCGTGGCCCGTTCTTTCAGGACGGACACCCACAAGACCATTCCAGCCGCAGAGGTCGCCGCCGCGCATCAGGCCTGGCTGGCAGAGGTCGCCAATGCCTCACCAGTCAAGCGCGACATAGAGACCAAGGACACCAACCGCGGCCTTGCGGCGCTCGAATTGCCACAGGGGGCAGCATGATTTTTCATGAACGCAGACATCCCGGCCTGAATCTGGGCGACCATCACGGCGCCGCACACGCTGGTGCAGAAGCATCGGTGTTCGGGTTCTGGGTCTTTCTGATGAGCGACCTGATCATCTTCGGCCTGATGTTCGCCACCTACGTGACGATGCTCGGTCCAATGGCGCAAGCGGGCGGGCCGGGGCCAAAGGACCTCTTTGAGCTGACCAGCGCGTTCATCCAGACGATGTTGCTCTTGACCAGCAGCCTGACATTCGGGATGGCATCGCTGGCGATGCGCCACAAACGCAGCCAGCGCGAGATGAGCCTTTGGTTGATTGTGACCCTGATCCTTGGTCTGGCCTTTCTCGCGTTTGAATTGCGGGACTTTGCCGGCATGTTCGCGGTGTCGGCGGGCCCGTCGCGCAGTGGTTTCCTGTCTGCGTTTTTCGGGTTGGTGCCTTTGCACGGATTGCACGTAACCGCCGGATGTCTGTGGCTCTTGATCATGCTGATCCAGATGCGCACGATGGGCCTGACGGATGTTGTCAAGACGCGATTGCTCCGGTTGGGCCTCTTCTGGCACTTCCTCGACATCATCTGGATCGGCATATTCTCGATCGTCTATCTGGGGGGGCTCGCATGACACCGCAAAGCGAAGACCACAAGGCAGAAGTCCGCCATTATCTGGTTGGGTTCGCCCTGGCCCTGACGCTGACCCTGCTGCCATTTGCTCTGGTGGCATGGGGCGGGTTGGCCAGGATGCAGGTGCTGACGATCGTTGCGATTTGTGCGCTGGTTCAGATCGTCGTTCACTTCCGTTACTTTTTGCACATCGATTTTTCGCGTCAAAAAAGTGAGGATTTGCACCTGATCCTGTTCTCGGCGCTCGTTCTTGCGATCATGGCATGCGGGACGCTTTGGATCGTGTTCAACCTGGCGGGCCGGATGTGATCGGACTACCGAACCGAAGAAACGAGGCCACCCTGTTGCAGGCCACGGCCGGAGGAATCCGTTGTCGGGGCGCGGTGACAAGCCGCCAGTAGAAACCTGGGCGGCGCGCGCGCCGGGTGCAGCAGCAGGAAAATGCTGCGCGGATTGTTCGACCTTTTGGCGCGTCGTGTTTTCGGCGTCTCTGTGGTAATCCTCGTGTGCAGAGGCTTTGAACGGACGATATGATCGCACGCCAACACGTCGAAGAAATCGAACGCGTTCTGGATGGACGCGCGACCGGACGTGACTGTCAGGTGTCCGCGTCATGGAAGCGCTGTGTCGAGCTTTACGGAATGGATCCGACACGGGCGGACCCGGCGCACATTGTCACGGAGGCCGAACTGCGTGACCACCGGATGCAGGCCGAGCGGATGATTGCATCGGCGCGATCAGGTCTACAAAATCTCTTTCGGCAAGTCGCCCGTCAGAACTATACGGTTCTGCTCACCGACGCCAAAGGGGTCTGCGTCGATTTTTTCGGAGATCGAGATTTCGAGGACGATTTGCGCGGCTCGGGGCTCTTCATGGGGGCGGACTGGTCGGAGCAACTTGCCGGAACCTGTGCGGCGGGCGCGTGCATCGTGACCGGAGAACCGGTGACGATTCATCAGGACGATCATTTTGGCAATGCCCACACGGCGCTGTCCTGCACGGCGGCACCGATCTACGACAGTATGGGCCAGCTGGCGGCGGTGCTGGACATCTCGCTGCTGCAATCACCGTCTCCGAAATCCAGTCAGAACCTGGCGATGAGCCTTGTCACGGCTTCGGCCCGGCGGGTCGAAATGGCCAACCTGATGGCGCAGAGCCGGCGCGAATGGGTGTTGCGCCTGTCCGCAAGCCCCGAATTTCTTGACGTCGATCCCGAGGCGGCCGTCACGCTGGATGGCTCGGGCCGGGTGATCGGATTTACCCGTGCCGCCGGAAAGCTGTTCGGTGGCGCGGATGGCGCGCTTTTGGGGCAGCGGATCGATTCCCTTCTCGACCTGTCGGTGGAGGATTTGCCAGACCTGATGCGCGACAGACCCACGGAGGATCGTGTCATCAATATGCCGGATGGTGGCGCGCTCTTCGGTCATGCGATTGCTCCGCAGGCCCCGAAATCACCCCGAGAGGTGACTGGTCGTTTGCGTATGCGGGGCGGGCCACTGGACGCCCTGGCCGGAAGCGACCCGGTAATGCAGCGCCTGTTGTTGCAGGCCGAACGCCTGGCCACCACGGCCGTGCCGTTGGTCTTGTCCGGAGAAACGGGCGTCGGGAAACTGCGATTGGCACGCGCGCTGCACGTGAGCAGCGGCAAGGACCACAGCCTGATCACCTTGGAATGCGCGGCGCAAACCCCGGACCGGCTGATTGACGCCTTGAGTCCGCCGGGCACCGCGGGCGCGACGCTGGTCCTGCGCCGGGTCGAGGAATTGCCGCGCGACGCACAGGCAGTGTTGACGGCGCTGTTGGACGAGCGCCCCGGACTGCGCGTTCTGACGACGAGCTGTGTCGATCTCGGGCAGGCGGTCCGCGACGGCGGGTTCCACAAGCCGTTGTTCTACAGGCTTTCCGGCGCGACACTGGTTCTGCCGCCCCTGCGCAAGCGGCAAGATCTGGGCTGGTTGGTAGATCGATTGCTGCGCCGTCGGGCACCGGATGATCTGCGCCTGTCTCCCGCAGCGCGCGCCGACCTGACCGGCCGCGCATGGCCCGGCAATCTGCATGAACTGGAGCGTGTTCTGGACGTGGCTGCTGCGCTTTGCGACGGGCGGGTGATCGACCTGCCCGATCTGCCGCCACCTGCAGAGACGGGGGCCGAACCGTCAGGTGAGGACTCGCTGGAAGAGGTATTGGAGGCTTGTGGTTGGAACATGGCCCGGGCCGCGCGGCGGCTGGGTGTCAATCGGTCGACTGTGATGCGCCGAATGCGCCGGGCCGGGGTGATCCCACCCGGTTGAACAGCCGTGTTGCGCGCTGTTGCGCATGCAACGCCGGTTCAGCATTTCCGCGATCCTGTCGCGGACTCCTGTGATGACGCTGGCGCAAGCCGCCTTGCCTGAAGGATAACTGTGAACGAAGACGCGCATGAGGAGGATACGCGATGCTCGATACGACCGTGACAACCCGCACGCAGGAAGTGCTGGACAGCTTGAACGAAGGGTTTGCCGCCGGAGACGTTGACCGGATCAAGGCACTGTTTGCCACCGACAGCTATTGGCGAGACCTGGTGGCGGTCACCTGGAACCTGAAGACGGCAGAGGGACCGGATCAGATCGGCGACATGCTGGGCAGCCAGCTGGAGGCGGTGAAACCTTCGGACTTTAAACTGCAGGATGGCGAAGTACCCACCGAAGAGGATGGGATCATCACCGCGTGGATCACGTTTGAAACCGGCGTGGGGCGCGGTTGGGGTCTGATCCGTCTGAAGGAAGACGGCATCTGGACGTTGTTGACCGCGTTGCAGGAACTGAAGGGTTTTGAGGAACCGCGCGGCACGCGGCGACCGATGGGCGCCGAACATGGCGCGGACAAGAATCGCGCCACCTGGAAAGAAGAGCGCAAGTCCGAAGCCGAGACGCTTGGCTATGACACCCAGCCATATACCGTGATTGTCGGCGGCGGGCAGGGCGGTATCGCCCTGGGTGCGCGGTTGCGTCAGCTGGGCGTCCCGACCATCGTTCTGGACAAGCATGACCGCCCCGGCGATCAGTGGCGCAACCGCTACAAGTCGCTCTGCCTGCACGATCCAGTCTGGTACGATCATCTCCCTTACATCAAGTTTCCGGACAACTGGCCGGTCTTTTCGCCCAAGGACAAAGTGGGCGACTGGCTGGAAATGTACACCAAGGTGATGGAGTTGAACTACTGGACCCGCTCGGAGGTGACAAAGGCCAGCTTTGACGAGGCGGCCAATGAATGGACGGTCGAGGTCAACCGGGACGGCGAGACGGTTGTCCTGAAACCAACGCAACTGGTGCTTGCCACCGGCATGTCGGGCAAGGCCAATTTTCCGGAATTCCCCGGAATGGATGATTTCAAGGGCACCATCCAGCATTCCTCGCAACATGCCGGCCCCGATGACTGGGTGGGCAAGAAAGTTGTCGTCGTTGGCTCCAACAACTCGGCGCACGACATTTGCGCGGCGCTTTGGGAACACGATGTCGATGTAACCATGGTGCAGCGCTCTTCGACACATATCGTTCGGTCCGAAACGCTGATGGATATCGGGCTTGGTGGGCTCTATTCCGAACAGGCAGTAGCAAATGGCATGACCACCGATAAGGCCGACATGATCTTTGCGTCGCTGCCGTACAAGATCCTGCACGAATTTCAGATCCCGCTCTATGAACAGATGCGCGAACGCGACGCCGACTTTTACGCGGGTCTGGAAAAGGCCGGGTTCGAACTGGATTGGGGCGATGATGGTTCGGGCCTGTTCATGAAATACCTGCGCCGAGGCTCCGGATACTACATCGACGTGGGGGCCAGCCAGCTGATCATCGACGGCGAGGTCAAGCTGGTGAAGGGACAGGTCGATCACTTCGAGGCGGATGCGGTCGTGCTTGCGGACGGCACCCGGCTCGAGGCGGATCTGGTGGTGATGGCCACCGGTTATGGCTCGATGAACGGCTGGGCCGCGGATCTGATCAGCCAGGAGGTCGCGGACAAGATCGGCAAGGTCTGGGGGCTTGGCTCTGACACCACCAAGGACCCCGGCCCCTGGGAGGGCGAACAGCGCAATATGTGGAAGCCGACGCAGCAGCAGAACCTCTGGCTGCACGGCGGCAACCTGCACCAGTCGCGACACTATTCGCTCTACCTCGCACTGCAACTCAAGGCGCGGCTCGAAGGGTTGGATACGCCGGTTTACGGGCTGCAGGAGGTCCACCATCTGCGGTGACATGGCGCCGCGCGCCCCGGGCTATTGCTCGGGGTGCGACAGGGAAAGATCGGAAACACATGGCAGATGAGGTGTCATGTCACCCGTCGATGATCTCAAACCCACCCTGTGGCCTGATGATCAGCTTGCGGTCACGTTTGCCCAAGGGTTCGGAATCGCCCGTGTTGTACACATGCAGGTGCAGCGTGATTTGTGTCTCGCGCGCCTCGATGGACAGGAAATTGCGAAAACTGCCTTCGTGCCACAGACGCTGAACCGCGCCGAAGTCACCACCCGTGTCCAGAAAACCCAACTTGCCGTCGACACTCAACAAATCAGCGACGCTGCCCGACATCGACGGGCGATTGGTGAGCGCGGAGGAGGTGACCTGAAAGATCGGTTTCGAAAAACCCTCGGGTTGGGCGGCAAAGGCGTTCGAGATATGGATATCGCCCGAGAGGTTGATGATTTCGATATCCGGGCGGGCGGTGTGCAATTCGCGTAGAATGTCGATCAGCCGCAGCAACTGGCGACGGTTGCCGGGTGAATGCCAGCTGTCGCGGATATCGTCGCGCACATTCTTGCCGGTATCGGTGGCTGTCAATTCAAGCTCGGAGGCCAGCGCTTCGATCACGTCATTCACGTAGATGAACGGCACGCTGTTTCCGAGCAACAGGTATCGCACGCCGGGGAGCGCCCGGATGTGCCTGCAATAGCGTCGGAAATCGTCGAGCTGCTGATCCGAGATCACTTCGCCCGGATTGTGCCAGCGGTAGAGCTCCAGCAGTTCCTTTTCGATGGCGACCGTGGCTGCGGTGCCACCTGCGGCGGCGGCGATTGCCGAAGGCGCGCCGCCGGTGGCCAGAATGCCGGTCACTCCGATGAGGATCGATGCAAAAAGCGGGATGTCGGGCGGCAGGGGAACATCGTCGCCGTATCTGCGATTGTTGCGTCCGTCAAAGACAAAGGCCGCGACCGGCGCGTCGACATAGGCATAGTGGTTGTCGATGGCGATGTTGCGGCCGGATTCACTGCGAACCCGTGTGTTCCATGAAAACAGATACTCTTCGGCGGCCTGGCTGGCGATGCCCTTCATGGCCTTGTTCTCTTCCTTGAAATCGGCTGTGGCACTGCCATAGCCGTCGCGGATTTCGTGGTCGTCCCACATCGCGATATGGGGATAGTTGCGCATGAGCGCCTGCATCTCCGGAAAGCTCCAGTGATGGCGATAGCATAGCCGGAAGAGTGACAGCAGATCCTTGCGCAAATCCCAGTTGTTGTGCCAGCCAACCTTGTCATAGACCTGCTTCACAAAGTTCAGAGATCCGGTGCCATCGGAATAGATGGTGTCGCCCAGGGCCCAGACCCGATGCGGATCGAACCCCTCGGTCAGCGACTGGATCCACTGCAGGATCTCGCGGACATCACCTTTGACCGCCGGATTGCCGTTGCGCGCTTCATAGGGCTGATGGCAGGACCAGGCGATTGTGCGCGACACTTCAGTATCCAGTTCCTCTGAAAACCGGATGTGCCCTTCGGCGGCGGCGCGGGTCTCGAAAATGAGATGCGACAGCGCGCCGTCATTTGCGGCGGACAGGGCCAGTGATGCAGCGGGCCAGCCCTCCAGCATTCCGTCTCCGGGTTGCTGCAAGAGATCCCGAATCTCGTAATCCGCGTCCTCGGTATCGGCAAATGTCGTCTTGACCAACCGCCAGTCCCATTCGTGATGTACACGCTGTTCGGGCGGTATGCGGAACTCCAGAACCTTGGGGGCGCTGTTGAAGTTGGGGAAATGCACGGCTTCAGTGAGTACGTTCTCGGGCGACATCCCCTTGCTTGGGTACAAGAGAAACAGAAACCGCCCGCCGTATTTGGGGCGCAGCATGAAGGTGCGACGCCATGCACCGGTTCGCCCGACAACGGCGATATCCTGCAGCCGGTTGGGATACTTCACCGGAGCAAGCGTTGCGGTCGCGCTTTCAACCACACCGTCTTCCGGCGTCGGGGCAATTGTCGGGTGGCCGGCGTCCGCGCTGCTGGCTGAACCGCTCACGATTCAAGAAACGTTGTCTTGCTCAGGACAGCTTCCAGGTGGCGACCCAGAACAAGTTCGGAGTCATAGGCATCCAGCGTCAGCTCCTGAATGTCAGCCTCGTTCATGCGCTCCGTCATGGTATCGACCTTGTCGCGCTGAAGGTCGACATAGGTTTTGACCTTGGCAAACAGCTGCTTCCAGTTGGTGTCGAGCGTATTGCTGACCGCTTCGAAAAACGCGTCTTCGGAGCCTTCATGAATCGGGAGAAAAAACCGGACCGCAACCACGTTGAGAAAGTGGAAAGGAGACAGCCCGTCCGCCGCGAGGTGTTCGGGCTTGGCCGGTTCGGGTTGTATCTGCGCGCGATCCCAGTTGATGCAGGTTTTGATAATGCCGTGATAATAGGACCAGTTCTTGCCATTCCCGAACATCTGCCGCATCAGCGCGATAAAGGTGTACTCGCGCAGTTCGGCCGGATTGTCTGCATACCGACGGATCAGTTCTTCCTTTTTCAGCCGGGCATATCGCTTGGCCTGCGCCTCGACCGCCGACCGCCGTGCGGGGTTCAGCTGGCCGACGGTGTTCATGTAATCCTCAAGTTGCTGAAGATACGAAGCCGTGTATTTGAACTTGTTCACCGTGACACGGACCCAGACCCAGCTCGGGTTCCAGCCCCAGGGTTCCTCGTGTACCTTAAGCGTGGTCTCGATCGTGATATGAGAGTTCGGCACATATTCCTTAACGACTGGAGGCAAGATGTCGTACTGATCGGCGTCGAGTTCGTTTTCGTCCCATTCGGATTCCTGAATCAGTTCGTACGTCACGTTGTCGTCCAGAAAGTAGCCTTGAGCCTTGTCCTGATCGCGCAACGCGATTGTTACCAGATAGGTGAATTCGGTGTCGTCCTCGATGTCATCTCCCGAGATTTTCTTGGCATCTCCCGGGACGGGCGCAAACCCCTCATAGGTCGGCAGCGGTTCGGCCGGATCGGTCACATGGTTTTCGACGACATAGTCTGATCGAACCTGCGCCTCATAGTCGTTGATGGTCTGGCGAAGCATGCCGTAGGGGTTCTTGATCCGTGGGCACCAGACAGCGCCGATCCCATCCAGGAAATGCGTGACCTGGACTGATGAAAAGACCTCGAACGAAACTTCGGTTGTCGCAAAGTTGGTGTCGTTTCCGCGCGTCTTGTATTCACGCACGCTGGATGCACCAACTGTCGAAGACGATATGGTCGTTGCGGCATTGGTTTCGGATATCTCGCTCAGGGTCTGTTCGATGATGGTGCGTTTTTCACCCTTTGAGTTGTCCTTTTCATATCCCTGTTCGCTCATGGTCTGGCCGAGGTTTGAGCCAAAGTCATGAAGGGTGCCGAGCTTTTCGCGAATTTGGTTGGAGATCAGCATGTTCTGGCCGCTTGTCCGGGCGGATTGAGATGCGCTGATATCGAATGTTTGCGATGTTGTGCTCTGGCTGTCCGTCAGTGTCAGCTCGCTGTTGGGTGCAACCGAGTTGACGGACAGCGGCCCGCGAAATTTGGGTGGCGAGAGCAGGATTTCGACCCTCTCGCGGCGCAGGAATGCCCATTCGCGGCTATCCACGATCGGCGCATCGTCATAGGTCGCCACCCCCATGAGCATATCGAGTTGGGCGACTGAGTCAGCAACCGAGGCGGCGACCCGATCCTGCAAGGCACTGTTAGCCTTGGCGACTTTCGCGACCGGAGACAGCGACCGATCATGCGCCAGCGCGTCCACGGTTACGGATTTCGAGACCGAACTGATAAAGGCACTGGCTTCGCTTTCGGGTGCCGGTGCGGCTTCGATGATTGCGCTAAGCCGCCCCATTGGATCCATATCGACAAGTTCATCGTTGATATCGCCCTTGTCATCCAGCAGCCTGCCAGTCGCGACCAGCCGGTCAATGACCGGGTTGGATTCACGGAAGATCCCCAGAATATCGCGGTCGCTCTCGGATTGAAGCCCGATCCTCAGGTCGGCCATCGGAGAGGCGGCCACCACGCCACCCGCAGGGGCAGCGGTGGGTCTATCCGGCAACCGCCGAACGTTGTTCATCAGAACGCGGGGACCGATCATGCGTCGTTCGTCAGATGTAGGAACGCGGCGCACAATGGCAGGATCGGTGTTGACACCGGGGGCCGTGTGGCCGGTGGTTACCATCGCACCCAGTGCGAGGCTCTGAAGATCCGGTTTGACCTTCCACGTCGCCTTGTATGTCGCCACCATGTTGAGCAGGACGAGTGTGCGGTTCATGTACCAGAGGCGTCGGCGGGCGGCCTTCTTGATGTACGCGTAGGACAGGGGCCCCAGACGCGGGATCAGTGTATAGGATTGATACTCTGTGACGATCTTGTTGGGATCCGTTAGCTCGGTCGGAAATACGTCGTTGGAAATGGTACTGTGGATGGTCGTCATAAGCGCCTCCATCGAAAATTAGATTGGGCCAAAATCGTGGCCGAACGGTCTGAAACTATGGAGCATGATAGCAAATAAAGGGCTGCGGGTACATCCTCGGTTGAACTCCAAGGCCGCGTTGCCACTTGCAGGGGTCTGAATTGCGATGACCGGCTTCGGTTTGCAATGTGACAACGGATCGGGTGCGGGATCAATGCCGCGCCGCGCTGCTGCGGTGTTCAGATGAAATCGAAATCACTTTCGCCGATGGCCGTCTCGGCCAGACCGCTGAGCGATATCTCGGTCCTGCCATCCAGAGAAATTACCGCATTGCCGCCACCGCCGATGGTGATATCCGCAAAGACCAATCCTTCGATGCGCAGGGTATCGGTTCCGGGCAGGAAATCGGTGATCTCGTCGCGGCCTTCGTTTAGCAGGCCGTCAAACAGGAACACGTCGGCACCACCACCGCCGCTCATCACATCGTTTCCCCTCATGCCTTCCAGCAGATCGTCACCAGCCTGACCTGACAATTCGTCCTGTCCACCGCCACCCCGAAGCACATCGGCGTCGATGCCGCCCCACAGCGTGTCTTGTCCGCCGTTGCCGATCAGCCAGTCCGATCCGCTACCGCCCCGGATCGTGTCGTTGCCGTCACCGCCGATCAGCCGGTCGTCATGTCTCTGACCGTTGAGGAAATCGTCACCATCTTCGCCCTTGATCCTGTCCCGGCCACCATTGCCGTTCACGGTATCGTTGCCGGCGCCCCCAAAAATGGTGTCGCGTCCATTTCCGCCGCTCAGAAGATCGCTATCGCCATAGCCATACAACGTGTCCTTGCCGTGCCCCCCGTCCAGCGTATCCGCCCCGTTGCCGCCCGCGATAAGATCAAACCCGTCTGATCCCGCCACGGTCAGTGCAACAGGGGACAGCGGCGTGTCATCGGAAGCGACATGGTCAAACAGAACGTTTCGGGCGAGTCCGGGGAACGCGCTGAAATCGGGCGAAGCGAGGAAGGTCGCGATGGCCGGAGCGATGTCCAATCCGACAATATGCGCGAGCGTGGTGACGTAGCTATTGCTGTTTTGCCCTTCCAGCGACCCGGTGATGCCAAGACGGTAGTCGATTGTGGTTCCGGCAAAAAAATCGCGCACATTGCCCAGCAGGTTCCACAGATCGGCGGCATCGCGTCCCGAGGGCAGGTCGAGCCTGACCGCGAGACTGTCCACGCCAAACGGGATATCCAGATCCTGTACCGGGCTGACATCCCAATCGCCAAATCCCAGCGATGTCGGCTGGACCTCGATCTCTTTCTCGTCGCCATTGTCAAAACTGTCATCCGCGTCATAGACGAACTGGATATGGCCATAGGAGGTGAACAGCACTTCGTTCGCGACCAGGTAGATTGCAGGCATCCGAAAACCCTTTCGCTAACGGGGGGCGGGGGTGGGTCGTGTATTCGCGCCGATGAATCCTACCGGGCCGCCATTGCCCTGTCAAAACCCGTCACGTCAGAGAACTGGGCGCAAACCTTGCAGCACCGGCGACAGATCGTGGTATGCGGCCTTAAGCGCCGTGAGCGGCGCTGCATGCTCGGTCGCTGCTACATCGCGCCAGAGAACCAGACCTTTGCGGCGCAACAGGTCAGCGTGGCGATGATCCTTTGCATAGGGTGTCGGCACCCGTTTCATTTCTGGCTCGCGCAGCGCCAGACCGGACTCCGCCGCCTGTTCCAGCAGGTTCTGGACCTTGTCGCCGAACGGTCCATCGACCAACTGCCGCCAGTCGAGCAGAACCGGCTTGTCAAAGCCCATGATCCCGCCGCCGACGGTGACGTAATCCGGAGAAATCCCGAAGAACAGTCCGGGTCTCTGCCGGCAATGCAAATCAATGCTCCAGAGCATGTGAAGATGCGTGTGGTATGGTGTCTTGTCCTTGGAAAACCTCACATCACGATGCGCGCGAAACAGCTTGGGTGTCAGGGCCAACCCGGTTTCCCGCCCGATATCATGGGCGATCTGGTCCAGCAGCAGGGTGGCAGGCGCTTTCAGATCGGTTTCATAGCGGGCTTTATGCGCGGTGAACCAATCGCGATTGTTGTTCGCAGCAAGTTCGCCAAGAAAGGCGCGGGCATCGGGAATGAGGCGGGCGAACGGATCCATGACCCTACCCTAGCACATCGCCGGCATGGGATCACCTGCACCGGCATCCCGGCTCGGCATCGTGTGCAGGTTGTATTTCTTGTTCGCGCCATGTTTGTTCTTGCAATGTTCTTCTTTTTCTGTTGGAGACTCAGCCCGAGGTCACTATGTGTTAACCGTGAATCGAGGGCATGATGGCTGAACTGAAGAATATCGAAGTGCGTGGAGCGCGCGAGCACAATCTCAAGAACATCGACGTGGATATTCCGCGTGATCAGTTCGTGGTCATTACCGGCCTCTCCGGCTCGGGGAAATCCAGCCTCGCCTTTGATACGATCTATGCCGAGGGCCAGCGCCGCTATGTCGAAAGCCTGTCGGCCTATGCCCGGCAGTTCCTGGACATGATGGAAAAGCCGGATGTGGATCATATCAGCGGCCTGTCCCCGGCGATCTCCATCGAACAGAAGACCACGTCCAAGAACCCGCGCTCGACGGTTGGTACGGTCACCGAGATCTATGACTATATGCGCCTGCTTTTTGCCCGTGCGGGCACGCCGTATTCGCCCGCCACCGGCCAGCCGATCGAGGCGCAGCAGGTGCAGGATATGGTTGACCGCATCATGGCGATGGAAGACGGCGCGCGGGGCTATCTCCTCGCGCCCATTGTGCGCGACCGCAAGGGCGAATACCGAAAGGAATTCATAGAGTTGCGCAAGCAGGGGTTTCAGCGGGTCAAGGTGGACGGCGAATTTTACGAGATGGACGAGCCGCCGACGCTGGACAAGAAGTATCGCCACGATATCGACGTCGTGGTGGACCGGCTGGTTGTGCGCGAGGGTTTGGAAACCCGCCTCGCCGACAGCCTGCGCACCGCGCTTGACCTGGCCGATGGTATTGCCATCCTGGAAACCGCGCCGCGCGAAGGCGAAGGGGAACGTATCACTTTCAGCGAGAAATTCGCCTGTCCGGTCAGTGGCTTTACCATTCCTGAGATCGAACCCCGGCTGTTTTCCTTCAACGCGCCGTTCGGGGCCTGCCCGGAATGCGATGGGTTGGGCAAGGAACTGTTTTTCGATGAACGTCTGGTGGTGCCGGATCAGAACCTGAAAATCTATGACGGCGCGCTGGCCCCCTGGCGCAAGGGCAAGAGCCCCTATTTCCTGCAAACCATCGAAGCGATCGCCAAGCACTATGAATTTGATCGCAACACCAAGTGGAAAGATCTGCCCGCGCATGTGCAGCAGGTGTTCCTCCACGGCTCGGGCGACGATGAAATCCCGTTTCGGTATGACGAGGGCGGGCGTGTTTATCAGGTGACGCGCGTGTTCGAAGGCGTGATCCCGAACATGGAGCGGCGCTATCGCGAGACCGACAGTAACTGGATCCGCGAAGAGTTTGAGCGGTATCAGAACAACCGCCCCTGCGGCGTTTGCGAAGGCTATCGACTGCGCGAAGAGGCGTTGGCGGTCAAGATCGGCCCTGCCAACGGAAAGAAGGACACTTTGCTGCACGTGGGACAGGTGGTGCAGATGAGCATTCGCGAGGCCTATGCTTGGTGCCAAAGCGTGCCCGAACACCTGAGCAACCAGAAGAACGAGATCGCCCGCGCGATCCTCAAGGAAATCCGGGAACGGCTGGGGTTCCTGAACAATGTCGGGCTGGAATACCTGACCCTGTCGCGCGCCAGTGGCACGCTGAGCGGCGGAGAAAGCCAGCGCATCCGGCTGGCCAGCCAGATCGGCTCGGGTCTTACCGGTGTGCTTTACGTGCTGGACGAACCCAGCATCGGACTGCATCAACGCGACAATGACCGGCTGCTTGGTACGCTCAAGGACCTGCGCGATCAGGGCAACACCGTGATCGTGGTCGAGCATGACGAAGAGGCCATCCGCGAGGCGGATTATGTCTTTGACATCGGCCCGGGCGCGGGTGTGCACGGTGGGCAGGTCGTCGCCAGAGGCGTGCCGGCCGAGATCGCCGCTGACCCGGCGAGCATTACCGGGCAATACCTGTCCGGCACCCGCTCTATCCCGATCCCGGCAAAGCGTCGCAAGGGCAAGAGCAAGTCGGTGAAGGTGGTCAAGGCCACGGGCAACAACCTGAAATCCGTGACCGCCGAGTTCCCGCTGGGCAAGTTCGTTTGCGTGACCGGCGTGTCGGGTGGAGGAAAATCCACCCTGACTATCGAAACCCTGTTCAAGACCGCATCCATGCGCCTGAACGGTGCCCGCCAGACTCCCGCGCCCTGTGAAACCATCAAGGGGCTGGAACATCTGGACAAGGTGATCGACATCGACCAGCGCCCGATCGGGCGCACGCCACGATCGAACCCGGCGACCTATACCGGGGCCTTTACCCCGATCCGCGATTGGTTTGCCGGTCTGCCCGAAGCCAAGGCGCGCGGCTACAAGCCGGGGCGGTTTTCCTTCAACGTCAAGGGCGGGCGCTGCGAGGCCTGTCAGGGCGACGGGCTGATCAAGATCGAGATGCATTTCCTGCCGGACGTCTATGTCACCTGCGAAACCTGCAATGGTGCACGATACAACCGGGAAACGCTGGAAATCCGCTTCAAGGGCAAGAGCATTGCGGATGTCCTCGATATGACGGTCGAGGATGCGCAGGAATTTTTCAAGGCCGTGCCCTCGATCCGCGAAAAGATGGATGCGCTGATGCGGGTCGGGCTGGGCTATATCAAGGTCGGGCAGCAGGCGACCACGCTGTCGGGCGGCGAGGCGCAGCGGGTGAAGCTGTCAAAGGAACTGGCCAAACGGTCGACCGGACGGACGCTCTATATTCTTGATGAACCGACCACGGGTCTGCATTTTGAAGACGTGCGCAAACTGCTGGAAGTGCTGCACGAATTGGTGGAACAAGGCAATTCGGTGGTGGTGATCGAGCACAATCTGGATGTGATCAAGACCGCCGACTGGATCATCGACATAGGTCCTGAAGGCGGTGACGGTGGCGGCGAAATCGTTGCCACCGGCACGCCCGAGAAGGTTGCCGAGGAAACGCGCAGCCACACCGGACGCTACCTGAAACAGATGCTGTCGGGCAAACGGCTGGCGGCGGAGTAGGTCCGCGCCGGTTCAGTTCAGCAATGCAGAGGCGGCCCCGATGAAGTCGAGCACTTCGCGAGTCTGCTGGTTCACGCGAAAGACATTGTCGCCGATCCGGTAATAGGTCTGCCTGGGGTCCAGCCCGTAGCGTCCCGGCCTGTCGACAAGCACGTAGTCACCCGTGACCCGGTCTCCCACCTGATACTGTGGATAGAGTTTCTTGGCCTGTCCCGGTGGAATGCAGGCGGGTGATTTCTTGGCCAGCCCCGGAGGACAGTTTCCTGCATGGTTCATCTTGTCTTTCGCGTCGACGGAAAATGCCGAGGCCAGCAGGGCCACGCAGAAGCCCAGTACAGGGATCACATAGGTCATTCGCATGAAACAGTCTCCTTTCCACTGACATAGGGATGACCATGCCGCACGTCGCGTCCGGTTGATCCGATCGGCAGGTCCTTGCCAAGTCAAGGGTAAGTGACAGGCGGAAAGTCGCGTGACAGTCTGGCGTCAGCAGGGGAGGAACAGACATGCGCAAGTTACAGACCCAAGGGGTGCATCACATCACGCTGACTGGCGTTGATCGGCAGACGACCATCGATTTCTGGGAAGGCGTTCTGGGAATGCCCTTCGTGTTCGATCAGCCCAATCTCGACAATCCGGACGAGGGGCATGTGTATTTTGATCCGGGCGACGGGCGTCTGATCACGGTGTTCACCAACGAGAACCGCAGCGGGACCGCAGACCACACCCCCACCGAGCCGGGCTGTGTGCATCATCTGGCGTTTTCGGTCAGCCAGGCGACATTCTGGCAGGCGGTCGAGCGGCTGGACGAGCGCGGGATCAAGCATTCGGGACCCAAGGATCGCGGGTTCATGGATTCGATCTATTTCAAGGATCCACTCGGGTTACTGATCGAACTGGCGAGTTACCGCTTCGAGCCGCCTTTGGGTTGCAGCCACGCGGATGTGATGATCCGGGCACATCGGCATCGCGTGGCGCGCGGCGATCATCATATCGACCGTATCCATCTCGCGGACGCTCTCGAAGACCTTGTTGTCGCCAGACAGGACAGCCTGTCATCGGATCGGTCAGCCAAGAACCCGTACCGGGCGGATTGAGCGGTTCGGCCTGAGCAGGGCTGAGGGGCGCTGCCCCTCAGACTCCCCGGAGTATTTTTCCAAAGATGAAGAGGCTTGCCTCTTGCAGGTTTGGGCGAGGTGTGTCGGGGGTTATCCGCTGGCACCGTTGTGGTGAACGGTTCCGAGGCCAGTGAGATCATAGCCGGGCAGTTCGGCTGCGCGGGCCGCGCAGGCCGGAGATGCGAGGAAGTGCATCAGCCTTTGCAGGGGGGGCTCGAACCATGCGCGGCGCCAGACCGCGAGGTCGAACCGCTCGACCGCAAGCGGCACGAAGTCGAGGCCATAGAGACCTGCCAATGCGCCCAGCCCAAAGCCCACATCGGCCTTGCCGTCATGGAGTGCGATCGCGAGTTCTTCTTCGGTGCGGGCGCGGGTGGGCAATGGGGTGATGTCCTGCAGGGTCAACCCCGCAGCCGTGAGCCTTGTCTCGAACTCGTGCTGGCTGGCGGCGCTGCTCTGGCGCAGGGCAACGCGGCGGCCTGCCAGATCGGCAAATCCGGAAACCCCCTTGATCGCCGGGGCCAGCAGCAGGCCGCGCTGCCGCTCGGCGATTTCCACAAGGACCACAGGGGCTTCGCCGACCGCCGCGCGCAGCGCCGTGCGGTTCCAGTCGTCGTCTTCACGGATATGCAGCCCGGCCGCCTGGGCCGACCGCGACGCGAGGCGGGTCAGCCCATCGTAGGACCCATCATAGAAGCTGGCGAGTTCCGAGCGGCTTTCGCGCAGGGCCCAGTCGAGCAACGGGTCATGGCTGCCGGCGATAATCGGGGGCAGGGGCGGTTCCGCCATTTGCGGGCCGCTGCGCGAAGCATTCAACCACGCGGTGATTTCGGCGCGGGGAAACAGCAGTTTTCCGACGGCCCGCACACAGGGCACCTCGCCGCTGCCCGCGAGGTCATAGACCTTGCGCTCGCCGATGCGCAACAGATCGGCCAGTTCGCGCGTGGTCAGGTAATCGCTCATTCCCCATCCAATCGGACATCTGGTCCGCTGGTGCGTCGGGCTTCGGAGAAGCCAGTATTGTCCAGGCCGTACCAGGCCAGAATTGCGATCAGCACGATGGCGGCAAAGGCGCTCAGCATGGCTTTCATTTGGTCGGCTCTCCGGCTGTTGCATCGCGCATGTAGGCAATCAGGTCGGCCCGGTCATCCGGGTCGGTGATCCGCTGCATCGGCATCTTGCTTCCTGGAATGTAATGGTCAGGGCCAAGATCGAAAAGCGCATTTATGCTGTCGGCGTTCCAGATGATGTCGGATGTGCTCAGGCGGTCGGAATAGGAATAATCCGAAACGGTCCCGGACGCGCGTCCAAACAGCCTGTAAAGTGATGGCCCCGCGCGCCGGGCGCTGCCGGGGCTGAGGCTGTGGCAGATGGAACATTTTCGGGCGAATTGACGTTCTCCGTTGCTCATTTCGGCAGGGTCTTTCAGATAGTTCTGTTCGGTTCCCGCCATCGGCCCATGTTCTCCCAGGTGCGCCACCGGCCAGCTGTACATCGCCTCGTCGAGTCCTCCGGCGTGAATATTGGCGCCATCGGGAGAAAAGGCCAGCGCCCAGATCGGGCCGTGCAGGGTTGCGCGAAAGTCATGGGCGATGCGCCAGTTCCGCGTGTCGATCACCATGATGTAGCCTTCGCCATCGCCGACCGCGAGAAGGCGCCCGTCACCGGACTGGGCCAATGCGAGGATTGGCCGCCGGTCGAGTGTGAAATCCTGGAGTTCCGCGCCGGTGGTCAGATCAATCACCCGGGTGACACCATCGACCGCACCATAGGCGAGCCAGTTGCCCTCTTCGTTGAGGACCATTTCGTTAATGCCGAAACCATGACTGACGAGGACTTGCCATTGTTCGGCCTGATCCACGTTCCAGACCCTTATCGTGCCATCCACCGATGCCGAGTAGAGCCTGGTGCCATCCTCCGAGAATGCAACGGAATTGACGCCTTGATCGTGACCTTCCAGCAGGATTGACGGGTGCTCGGGCGGCGAATGCGCAGCCTTGGCCCAGGGGGACGGCAGCGGCCACAGACCGATGGTTCCTTCCCAGCTGGCCGACGCGACAAGCCCCGTTGCAGGCGACAGCGCCAGATCGACGATCTTGCCCTCGTGCCGCCCGATCCGCGTGCCAACATCGCTGAGGGTATCCCAGACACGGATCTCGAAATCATCACCGGCTGACACAAGGGTTGCGTCGTCCCAGAATGTGACCGCGTTGATGGCGGCGCGGTGACCTTCCAGCCAATGTGGCGTTTGCCCGGTCCACACGCCGATGGCATTGTCGAAACTGGCCGTTGCGATCTGGCCGGATGGGGAAACCGCGATGCCCATGATCGGCCCGCCGTGGCCTTTGAGGGTAAAAAAGTCCTGCGCCGCTGCCAGTGATGGCAGCAGGACCAGTGCCAGGACCGCCGCGCGCCGCATGTCTACTCGGCAGGGGCGGCGGATCCGGCAGCCGCCTCCTTGGCCTTGACTTCCTGAACCCACAGACCGTGATGTTCGCGCGCCCATTGTTCATCGACTTCGCCGGTGCCCATGGCGTCGAACGCGCCCTCCATGCCGATGCTGCCCAGATAGATATGGGCGAAGATCATCGCCATGAAGACAAAGGCGACAACCGCGTGCCAGAGTTGGGCAAACTGCATTTCTTCCTGCGCGGCCAGTTGTTCGGGCAGCGGTGCCAGGCCAAACCATCCGGGCGCGCCAATATCGTTGATCAGCGCGAATGTCTTGGCAAACATTGGCAGTTCGAATGGGAACAGCAGCGACAGGCCCGAGGCGCTGATCGACAGGCCCAGGATGACGCACCCCCAGAAGATCATCTTTTGCCCGGCGTTGAATTTACGTGCCGGCGGATGCACACCCTTGGAAAACAGCCCGCCGCCCACGGCCAGCCATTTCAGGTCGTGCCTGTTGGGAATGTTGTGCAGCGTCCAGTTCAGGATTACGATGATCAACCCGAGCATGAACGCCCAGGCGACATTGTTGTGGACCCATTTGCTGGCCAGTGCGAGCGTTGCAAACATGTCCTTGCCAAAGAGGGGGATCAGGATTGTACGACCAAAAAGCGTGATCAGCCCGGTCGCACTCAGCACCAGAAAACTGCCTGCAAACAGCCAATGGCCAAACCGCTCAAAGCTGCTGAACCGGGTGATGGTGCGCCCGGTTATTTCTCCGTCAATACGGATGCGGCCACGGATCAGAAAGAACAGCGCCAGCAAGATCAGCGTGCCGCCCAGAAGATATGCGCCGTAGGTGGCCAGCGGGCCTTGCCGCACCTGCAGCCACCACATGCCGCGATCCTGCATGATCACATCGGCGGCCGGGTTGCGCGACGTTACCGTGATATCGGCGCTGCCATAGCGCATAGCGCGGAGCAGTTCGGAATCCGAGCTGCCGCCCAGCGTGCCAAGCTGGGCCGCGATGGCACTGGCGCTGTCGGGATCGCCGGTAGCACTGCGGCGAAATTCGTCGTCGATCTTTTCACCACGCTGGCGGGCCATGATATCGTCAAGCGTCTGTGCCCCGCCGGTGGCGGCGCGTGCATCGGCGTCATCGACTGGAGCAGCGCCGAGGTCAACGGCCAACGGCTCTGTCAGTTGACGGATCGACGCATCCTGTGCGGCGAGCGAAAGCGGCATTAAGAGGCCGACAAGCAGCGTCAGTAGGCGAAAGCGCATATTGCGTGTCCCATCGTCTGTCCAATACCTACAAAAAAAAGGCGCAGGCGGCTCGACAAGGGGCCGCCTGCAACAGCGAAGGGTCTAGCCGCCCTTCTGATCATAGGCTGTGCCCCAACCCCAGGCGCCTGATCCAAAGCCGCGCGCCACGACGCGCTCGCGATAGATTGCCGACACAACGTCACCGTCTCCGGCCAGCAATGCCTTGGTCGAACACATCTCGGCGCAGATCGGCAACTTGCCTTCCGCGATCCGGTTGCGGCCGTATTTGGCGAACTCGGCGGTAGAGTGGTTTTCCTCTGGGCCGCCGGCGCAGAATGTGCATTTGTCCATCTTGCCGCGCGATCCGAAATTGCCCGCTTGCGGATACTGCGGCGCGCCAAACGGGCACGCATAAAAGCAATAACCGCAGCCGATGCACAAGTCCTTGGAATGCAACACCACGCCTTCCTCGGACTGATAGAAACAGTCGACCGGACAGACCGCCATGCATGGTGCATCCGAACAATGCATGCAGGCGACCGAGATCGACCTTTCGCCGGGTTTGCCGTCATTGATGGTGACAACCCGCCGCCGGTTGATGCCCCAGGGCACCTCGTGTTCGTTCTTGCAGGCGGTGACGCAGGCGTTGCATTCGATGCAGCGTTCGGCGTCGCAGAGAAACTTTGCTCTTGCCATGTCTCTTACTCCTTATGCTGCCGAGATCTTGCAGAGAGTCGCTTTGGTCTCCTGCATCTGGGTCACGCTGTCATAGCCATAGGTTTGTGCCGTATTGGTGCTTTCGCCCAGGACGTAGGGGTCGGCTCCGCTTGGGTATTTGTCGCGCAGATCCTTGCCTTCAAAGTGGCCGCCAAAGTGGAACGGCATGAACGCCACGCCCGCACCGACCCGTTCGGTCACCATCGCCATGACCTTGACCCTGGCCCCTTCGGCCCCTTCGACCCAGACCTGAGCGCCGTCACGCACGCCCAGATCATTGGCGTCTCGGGGGTTGATCTCGACGAACATGTCCTGCTGAAGCTCGGCCAGCCAGGGGTTCGAGCGGGATTCATCGCCGCCGCCTTCGTATTCGACCAGTCGACCGGATGTCAGGATCATCGGGTAATCCTTGGCAAAGTCGTTCTTCTGGATCGAGGCATACATCGTCGGCAGACGATAGAACTTGCGGTCCTCATACGTCGGATAATCCGCCACCAGATCGCGCCGCGGGGTGTAGAGCGGCTCGCGGTGCACAGGCACCGGATCGGGGAAGGTCCAGACCACGGCCCGCGCCTTGGCATTGCCGAAGGGCGCGCAGCCATGGGCGATCGCAACCCGCTGGATGCCGCCTGAGAGGTCGGTTTTCCAGTTGATTTTCGAGGCTCTTTCATTGAAGTCGGACGGGAACGGCGACATCGACTGCTCGCCGACCTCTTCGTTCGCGCCCTGTTCACCGCTGGGCTGGGTCAGGTCTGCCGTCGCCGTATCGTCGCCATCGTCGCTTTCGCCAACATTGCCGAGGTCGGCGACACCGGCAACTTCACCGATGATCCGTTTCTCCTCGTTGGTCAGATCGCCATCCCAGCCAAGGTCCACGAGCATCTGATAGGTGAATTCGGGATAGCCGTCCTGAATCTCGGAACCGGCGGAGTAAACCCCATCGGCCAGCAGGTTTTGCCCCTCGCGCTCAACACCAAACCGGGCGCGGAACGTCAGACCGCCCTCCGCCACCGGTTTGGACATGTCATAGAGGTTGGGCGTGCCGGGATGGCCCATTTCGGCAGTGCCCCAGCAGGGCCAGGGCAACCCGTAATAGTCCCCGTCGGCAGGGCCGCCAATCGCCTGAAGCGTCGTACGGTCAAACGTGTGCTGATTGGCCATGTGCAGCTTGATCCGCTCGGGGGATTGGCCCGTATAGCCGATCGTCCAGAGACCCTTGTTGAACTCGCGTGTGATGCTTTCAACGTTGGGCGTTTCGGGGTCTTCCATCTCGATATTTCGGAAGAGCCGGTCGGCCCAGCCGAACTTGGTGGCGAGTTTGGCCATGATGACCTCGTCCGGCAGGCTTTCAAACAGCGGAGACACCACACGATCACGCCACTGGAACGACCGGTTGGATGCGGTCACCGAGCCTCGTGTTTCAAACTGCGTGCAGGCCGGCAGCAGGTAGACGCCGTCGGTGCGGTCATGCATCACGGCGGATACCGTCGGATAGGGATCGACCACGACCAGCATATCGAGCTTTTCCATCGCCGTCTTCATTTCCTTGCCACGCGTCTGGCTGTTGGGCGCGTGGCCCCACAGCACCATGGCCCGAACCTTGTTCGGCTGGTCCATGTTGTCGACGTCTTCCAGCACACCGTCGATCCAGCGGCTGACCGGAATACCGGTCAGGTTCTGCAGTGACGTTTCCTTGCCGTCCGCATCGGTGCCGCTGGCGAACTGCGCCTTGAGCCACTCCGGGTCTTCCTGCCAGACACGCGCCCAGTGCGCCCAGGCGCCTGCGGACAGACCATAGTAACCCGGCAGCGTATGAGACAGCACGCCCAGATCGGTCGCACCCTGAACATTGTCGTGGCCGCGGAAGATGTTGGTGCCGCCGCCCGATGTGCCCATGTTGCCAAGCGCCAGTTGCAGGATGCAATAGGCGCGCGTGTTGTTGTTGCCGTTGGTGTGCTGGGTGCCACCCATGCACCAGATCACGGTGCCGGGCCGGTTGTTGGCCATCGTGCGTGCCACCCGGCGCAGCTGGCTGCCCGGTGTGCCGGTCACACGTTCGACTTCTTCGGGGGTCCAGTTGGCGACCTCCTCACGGATCTGGTCCATCCCCCAGACACGGGTGCGGATGAATTCCTTGTCCTCCCAGCCGTTCTCGAAGATGTGCCAGAGAATGCCCCAGACCAGCGCAACGTCTGTGCCCGGCCGGAAACGTACATATTCATCCGCATGCGAGGCCGTGCGGGTGAAGCGCGGATCGCACACGATCAGGGGCGCGTTGTTCTGTTCCTTGGCCTTGAGAAGGTGCACCAGCGACACGGGATGCGCCTCGGCCGGGTTGCCGCCGATGATGAAAATCGCCTTGGAATTGTGGATGTCGTTGTAAGAGTTGGTCATGGCGCCGTAGCCCCATGTGTTCGCAACCCCCGCAACCGTGGTCGAATGGCATATTCGGGCCTGGTGATCGACGTTGTTGGTGCCCCAATAGGCGGCGAACTTGCGGAACAGGTAGGCCTGTTCGTTGTTGTACTTGGCCGAGCCGAGCCAATAGACACTGTCGGGGCCGCTTTCCTCGCGGATCTGCATCATGCCATCGCCGATCTCGTCGATCGCCTGTTCCCAGCTGATGCGCTTCCACTCACCGCCTTCTTTTTTCATCGGATACTTGAGGCGGCGCTCGCCATGGGCGTGCTCGCGGACCGCGGCGCCCTTGGCACAATGTCCGCCCAGATTGAACGGGCTGTCCCAGCCGGGTTCCTGCCCGATCCAGACACCGTCCTGCACTTCGGCAATCACGGAGCAGCCGACAGAGCAATGGGTGCAGACTGATTTTATCGTCTCGACCGCGTTGCCCGCAGCGGTCTGGGCGGTGGCCGGGGTCACGGTGCCGCCTGTGGCGCTGATGGCAGCGAGGCCGCCGATGGCAAGGCCCGAACCGCGCAGGAACGCACGGCGATCGACAGATTTCTCTGTCACGTCGGACAGGATACTTGTCCGCTGAGGGCGTCGCGCAACCCCGTTGGTCTTTTTCCTAAGCATGTTCATTTCCTTCCGTGCTGGCCAAGCGGTGGCTGGCTGGGTGTCCTTGATCCGGCGTCAGGGCGTCATGCCACCGTCTGCCTTGGGGATGCCGTCCGGTTGAGGTTGCCGGGCGCAGTCGTGGTAACTAGCCGGCCTCAGAAACGGGCCGAGTCGAGATAGGCGCGGGTGTGCGCGGTGTCCTGAATGCGGGTCTCGTCGACCGGCAGCGCGGCTGCCTCGGCCTCGGACCCGCCCAGGGCGGCGGCGGCAACGGCAGCGGGCGCTGCGGTTCCGGCCAGTTTCAGGAAATCGCGGCGACTGGTGCCGTCTTCCTTGGGATTGCTCATCTGAGTGTCTCCTTTGCGTTGTGCGGTTTGCCCCGGTGCCGGGACGGTGAAGGGCGGGGCTATCCCGCAGTCATTCTGAAGCCATCGCGCTCGATCTCCATGAATACCCGACCGGCGGTGCCGACCGAGGCATAGAGAACCGAATGCTCGGCGGCCTCCAGATCCGAAAAGAAATGCCCGGCCCAGGGGCCAATATGGCGCATCCAGAAGGTCTTCTGGTCCTCCAGCGTTGCCGGCGCGCCGAAACGACCGACGATCATCCCCGCCATCATTTCCATCAGGCTGGCGATGTTGTCTTCGGGTTCATAGACGTTGGGAGCGCGAGTGATGCCACGCGCCGCCATGTCACCGCGCAATTGCGCCAGTGGCTTTTCGTTGAGGAAACCGGTGAGATAGTAGCTGGCATAGGGCAGCAGTTCACCGCGCCCGAGACCGATGAAGAGGGCGTTGAACTCGCGTTCCGCAGCCGCAGGCCTGGTGACCCTGGCAACGCGCGCCATGCCACCGATTGCCTGACCCAGATCGGTGCTATCCCCGCTGAGAGCGGCCACCTGATCGAGCACGATCTGATCGGGCGGCCCTGCCAGCAGGAGACCGAGGAAATTGTAGAAATCCGCGCGCAACCGGTCTTCGGCAGTAACGTTGGTTGCGGTTTCGGATGCAATGTTCATTCAGGCTCTCTCGCTCGCGGTCTCTTGGGGAAAGTCAAAACGCATGCGGTGCGGTGCGGGCTGGGCGACAGTCTCTTCGGGGTCCCCGGTGGGGACCGCCTCTTCGCCTGTGTCGGCTGCGTGTGCAGCCTCTGCCGCGATGTCGATTTCTTCAATGGGTTCAGGGATGGCTTCGGGCTCTTCGCGAGCGGCTTCGGCAGCCATCGTCTCGATGTGACTCAGCATGCCTTTGCCGACCTGGTAGGCGGATTGCAGGTTCTCTATCACCGTCGCACTGTCGGTGAAGTCTTCACCGTAGTCGACCAGCCCGTCCACATTTGCCAAAACCGGGTTGAGCCGCCAGAACCGGCGCAGTGCCCGACGCCGCAGACGGTCCGGCACGAGATGGTCCATGAACGCGCTGATGTTGTCGTCGGCGCTGAGCGTGTCGGGATCGGGAAGGTTCAACTCTTGCAGTATCTCGACGTCCTCACGCGCCTCCAGAGCGGCGCGCTTCGATTCGAATTCGGCCTCTGTGTCGGCACCTGCTTCGGCTTCGACCGCTGCCCGGCGCCGGGACCAGAAATCGCGATCACCGGTCATAGCACCCCCCGATTGGGCGTCCTGTAGACGTCGGAGGCCTGCCGAATGCGTGCATCACCCTTGCCATCTTCCTGCAGATCGATCCTCTCGCGGTTGCGGCGGCGTTTCACGAAAGCTTCGTGTTCATGATGGGCCAGTGCGAAATCCCGCACCCAGGCGACAAGCCCTTGGGGCATGGGCACCTTTTCGACGATATCGTCGCCGTTGTCCGCATAGTCCTGACCTTCGTAGGGCGATGCGGTCAGCAGGAGCATGGAGAGCGGCGCATCCACCGGGCCTTCGTCGCGCATCACCGCGTATACGGACGGCGAACTGTCGGAGAGGTTGGCGAGGTACGCTTCGGTATCGGTGGCCCAGAGCGTCAGCGGCAGGGTGGCCGCATGGTACTCCACCGCATCCCCTTCGCGGCGCAACTCAACCCAGTGTGCGGGCGCAGCGCCGGGAAGAACGGCAACCGCCGACCAGTTCCATTTCGCCCAACGGGTCACGCCCGGCGTCTTGCGAACCACGACCCCAAGGGGCATCTCGATCTTTTGTCCGGCAGTTTTTGCCACGTTTCCTCCCACGCGCATCTTGCGACTATGGGGTAGAATTGAGTTTTCGCCAAGTTTTTTGGGTGGGATCCTGTGCGGAATTAAGACCAAAGTCGTAGGTGGGCGGTGCCGGGTGCAAAGAAGCGGGCGAAAACCCTGACGTTCCAATGCATGACGGTCCGCGCGATTTCTGTTGGGCCAGATGTAATTGCTTTACCTTGGTGATCTGCTCGGCCTAGGTTCTTGATGCGCGGTTGCCAATGCGCAGCGGTGCAGAACCGGGGAGGGTTGCCATGGCCAAGTCGCTGATCCTGTGTGATTGCATGGGCACGCAGCCCGTTGATCCGGATGCAATATCGGATACTTGTGATGTGACGTGTTCACGGGTCCACACGGCGCTTTGCACGACCCAGATCATGTCCGCGGCCAGGTTGATGGAAGAGGGGGACGCGATCGTCGCCTGCCAACAGGAACATGTTCGCTTCCAGGAACTCGCCGAGGAAATTGGAGTCGACTCGCCTGGATTCGTCGATTTGCGCGACAGGGCGGGCTGGTCAGAGCAGGGTGCGGATGCCGCGCCGAAAATGGCGGCGCTGGTGGCCGAGGCGCTGTTGCCTGCCGCAGCAGTTCGCAGTGTCGACGTTGTCTCGGAAGGCATTTGTTTCATCACGGGGCCGGGTGATGTTGCGCTGCCGCTGGCGGAACAACTGGCCGGTGTGTTGGCAATCACGGTGCTGATTACCGATGAGACCGACCCGCCTGTCGCCCGCAGGTTTGATGCGGTGCGCGGCAGGCTGAAACGCGTGAGCGGTGCGCTTGGCGGGTTTGCGATCTTGATCGATGCGCTGCAGCAGATCGCGCCGGGAGGTCGTGGGGCGTTCGGGTGGGGTGCTCCGCAGGATGGCGCGCGGTCAACCTGCGATCTGGTGATCGATGCAACCGGGGCTGCGCCGATGGTGCCTGCGCCAGAAAAACGCGAAGGGTATCTGCGCGCGGATCCCCGTGATCCACTTGCCGTGCGAAGCGTGGCATTCGAAGCGGTTCAATTGATCGGGACCTTTGAAAAACCGCTGTATATCAGTCTGGATGAGTCCCTCTGCGCGCATTCCCGCGCGGGGCAGGTTGGCTGCTCCAACTGTCTGGATATCTGTCCGACAGGGGCAATCACGCCGGATGGCGATCAGGTGGCAGTTGACCCCATGATCTGCGCGGGCTGCGGCGCCTGTGCGGCGTTGTGCCCATCGACGGCGATCACCTACGAGGATCCTCCTGTCGGGCATATCCTGTCGCGAATCCGCACGCTGGCCGATAGCTATCGCGCGGCGGGAGGAGACGCGCCGCGCCTGTTGGTGCATGATGCGCATGGGGCCGAGATGATCCGGCTGGCCGCGCGGTTTGGCCGTGGGTTGCCCGCCGATGTGATCCCGATGGAACTCGGCCTTGTATCCGGTTTTGGCCATGCAGAAATGCTGGCGACACTGGCGCAGGGGTTTGCCACGGTCAGCGTGCTGACTGGCCCCGCTACCGAGCGGGCCGCCTTGGTGCGAGAGCAGGCGTTGGCCGAGGCCATGACCGGCGCAGGGCGGGTGGCATTGCTGGACGAGGCGGACCCTGACCTGTTGAGCGACGCGCTTTACGCGGCCGAACCGAAGCCGAGCCCTGCATCGCCAATCTTGCCACTTGGCAATCGCCGCCAGATCGCGCGGCTGTCGGTGCAGGCGTTGAATCCGGACGTCGATGCGCCGTTGCCGTTGCCGGACGGGGCACCATATGGCGCGGTTCTCGTTGATACGGATGCCTGTACCTTGTGCCTGTCCTGCGTGTCCCTGTGCCCCTCGGGTGCCTTGATCGACAACCCGGATATGCCGCAGTTGCGCTTTCAGGAGGATGCGTGCCTGCAATGCGGGATTTGCCGCACGATCTGTCCGGAAAACGCGATCACCCTGACCCCGCAAATGGATACCAGCGAGGGTGCGCTTTCGCAGCGGGTGCTGAACGAGGAAGAACCCTTCGCCTGCATCGAATGCGGTGCGCTTTACGGAGTGAAATCCACCGTCGAGCGGATCATGGAGAAACTGGCCGGCAATCACCCGATGTTCGCCAGTTTCGAGCAGGCGCGGGTGATACAGATGTGCGACGATTGCCGGGTGAATGCGCAGTTTCAGAGCAAGGACAATCCGTTTGCGGGTGACGCCAAGCCAAGAGTGCGCACCACCGACGATTACCTGTCAAAGCGGCGGGATCACTGAAGCGCCAGCGGCGCGCCGAGGTCTGCGGCACGGGTCTGGGCAACATGGGAAATGATTGCATCGATATCGTCGACCGTCAGTTCCACCGGCACGATGGGTGGCGGGCGTTCCGGTTCAAAAGGAGGCGTTACGCCGATGATCTGGGTAAAGGCGCCGTGAGGGTTGCGCACGAAGAACTGCTCGAATCGCTCGATCCAGTCGGGCAGGCTGCGCAGGGCCGCGAAGGACGGTGTGGAGCCAAGGCCATTCATCCGGTTTTCGGGGCCAACCACATGGCAGCGACCGCAATGCACAAGCGACAATTCCGCACCGCGTTTCGCGTTGCCAGACACAACCGGGGCATCGGCCGTTTCCACAACCGAAAATCGTGCCGAGAAAGGATGCACCCCGTCACGCTGAAAGCTGTCGATCGTGGCCTTGCCGACCTCGGACAGCAGCCAGTCACGAAACCGCTGCTGGCGCGGGTCGTCTGCAATGCGCAGATGATAGGTGACACTGTCATCATGAAACACCGGCACGCCGGGCGGAGCGGCGGCGAGCGTCATCGGACCGGAAGTATCGGGGGTGACACGAATGGACGTCTTGAGCGAAAAGCGTGGAAGGATATGTTTCAGCAAGCCGCTGTCGACCACCGGCTCCGGCGCCGCGAGGCCAAGGCCATCCTGAGCGACAGCCGGGCTGGAACTCAGCAGCAGAGTGAGGCAAAGAAGCAGCGCACGCATCTTGTCGACCTTACGGGGGCACAAGGCGTGGCGTCAATTGCGGCAAACGATGGGAGACACAGACCATGAGCGACGATTTCAACATGTCGATGCGCAAATTCCTGAAACAGGTTGGCGTAACCAGCCAGCAGGCGATCGAGGACGGTCTGCGCGAAGCAGGGGACACCAAGGGCAAGAGCTATGAGGCCAAGGTGGTTCTGACCATTGACGGACTAGACGTGGAACACGTGGTGAGCGGCACCATCAAAGGGGCCGAGTAAGAGATGGCAACGCGCGAGTCGGTTCTGGCCGAACTGAAACAGATCACCGATCCCGCAAGCGGGCAGGACATCGTGGCCGCCGGGATCGTGAGGGCACTGAACGTCGAGGACGGCGCAGTGCGGTTCGTGCTGGAAGTCGACCCGACGCATGCCAAGGCAATGGAGCCGGTTCGTGCCGAGGCAGAGGCGCGGGTCAAGGCGCTGGAGGGCGTGGGGAACGTCTCGGCCATGATGACCGCGCACAGCCAGAAAGCGCCGCCGGACCTGAAGACCTCCAAGCCGGCGGAACCGAAGGGGCCGCAGAAAGTGCCGGGTGTAGATCGGATCATCGCGATTGCATCAGGCAAGGGTGGCGTTGGGAAATCGACGGTCGCTGCCAATCTCGCCTGCGCGCTCGCAGCCGAGGGCCGGCGTGTTGGCTTGCTTGATGCGGACGTCTACGGACCAAGCCAGCCGCGCATGTTGGGTGTGTCCGGGCGGCCGGCGAGTCCGGATGGCAAGACGATCCTGCCATTGCGCAACCACGGCGTCACGATGATGTCGCTGGGACTGATGACCAACGACGATCAGGCTGTGGTGTGGCGCGGCCCGATGCTGATGGGGGCGTTGCAGCAGATGATGATGCAGGTGCAATGGGGCGCTCTGGATGTGCTGATCGTGGATCTGCCGCCGGGGACGGGGGATGTGCAACTGACCTTGAGCCAGAAATTCGCCGTTGATGGCGCAATCATCGTCAGCACACCACAGGATGTGGCGCTGCTCGATGCACGCAAGGGCATCGATATGTTCAATCAGTTGAAGACGCCGATCCTTGGCATGATCGAAAACATGAGCACGCATATCTGCTCAAACTGCGGGCATGAAGAGCATGTGTTCGGGCATGGTGGCGTCGTCGCCGAGGCCGAAAAGCTGGGAGTGCCGTTGCTGTCAGAGATTCCGTTGCATCTGGATATCCGGCTTGCGGCCGATGGCGGCGCGCCGATTGTCGTGAGCAAACCTGATAGTCCGCAGGCCGACGCGTTTCGTCATGTGGCCCGTAATCTGATCGCCAAGGGGCTTGCATGAGCGATACCCCGCGTTTTCCACCTTTGATGGCTGGCGTGGCGGCAATTGGCGAGAACGATCCGTTTGAAACGGCCTGCGCCATGGCCGTACGTGGATGTGAAGGCGGCACGGTCGTGCACAAGGTGCAGGCCGACCGGTTGCGCGCAGCGATCATTTTTGCGCCCGAGGTCGCGACAGAGAAGGCGATAGCGATGCTGCCTCTGTGTGGCGTCGGGTTCCAGAACGCCGTCGGGGCGCTTGCGCCACCCGAAGTGGCGGTGCATCTGGATTGGAGCGGTGGTATTCGTGTCAATGGCGCACATTGTGGTCGTCTGCGTGTGGCCGCGGCTGACGCAGTCACGGATCAGGTGCCCGACTGGCTGGTCGTGGGGTTGGAGGTGCCGATCCTGCAAACGGAATGCGATCCGGGGACCAATCCGGATGTGACGGCGCTCTATGAGGAAGGCTGTGCCGAGGTCGATCCCGCGCACCTTCTGGAGAGTTGGGCGCGGCATTGTCTGGTCTGGATCAACCGCTGGAGCGACGAGGGCAATGCGCCGGTGCATGCTGCTTGGTCGGGGCTGTTGCAAGGCATCGGCGAGACGGTGACGCGTGCCGGTATTTGCGGCACGTTCCTGGGCGCGGACGAGCGGTTCGGGATGCTGATCCGGAACGGCGAAACGACACACCTGGTGCCAATGAGCAACCTGTTGGGAGAGAGCGAATGAAGCTGGCGCGGGCGATTCATTTCGACGAAAGCGACCGCAACGTGTTTCACAACCCGGCGCGGACCGGGGAATGGTGCATTTCAGGCGGGTTCGAATTCTCCAACTGGACAGAGGCCGATCTGATCGGCAAGGCGCGGCAGGCCTTTGCCAATGGCTGGCTGGGGCTGGAGACCTTTGGCCGGGTCACTTTCGTTGCAGTCACGCAGGTCGAACCGAACGAAGTCGCAGCGCTGACAGCGGCGCTGGCGCAGCATTTCGTGGATCTCTACGGCGCACCTTCGATTGCTGAGGCGAGTGGCGTGGCGCAAAACGAAATCGCCCATATGGCCGACCTGTGCGAAGACCACGATGCCAACACGCTGATCACGGTCGCGCGAGAACTGACCGAGGCAGGCGTGCGCGAAGCCTATCGCACGATCGAGGCGCAAGCGGCGGGGATTGATCAGTTCGCCATTCACGGCTCGCTCGACGACTAACCCTGTTGGTCAAAGCCGGAGAACCCGCCATACTGGCCGGACTTGTGCAAGAGCCCGGTACCGGGGCGACGCATGACGCGCTGGACCAGCCCGACAATGATCGTGTGATCGCCAGCGTCATGAAGCGCTGTTTGACGGCAATCAAACCGAGCGATGCAGCCGCGCAGAATCGGAACGCCGGCGCTATCCGGTTGCCAGCTGGTCGGGGAAAAATCGGTTCCGATGCGCGAGAAATGCAGAGCCAGGTCCATCTGATCCTCGGCAAGAATGTGGATTGAGTAGTCCTGCGCCGAAACAAAGGCCTGATAACGCTTTGAATGTTTCGCGGCACACCAAAGCACCATCGCGGGATCAAGCGAAACCGAGGCAAACGAATTTGCGGTCATCGCAAGGGGCCCTTCGTCGGTCGCGGTGGTGACCACCGTCACACCTGTGCCGAAACACCCAAGCGCCATTCGATAGGCGCGGCTGGTGTCAGGGCCGGGAATGATGGTGATGTCGGACATGAACGCGTGCTCCTGTTGATTTGACAAGTGGGGTGCCATGCCCGCCGGGTTTTGTCCATGCCTCGCGCCTGCTTCTGTCGTCGCGGTTAACGCCCGCATCGGCACTGGACAGGAGGCGCTGGTGAAATCGATCTGTCAAACGAGGAGTCTCCCGACAACCCTTCGCGATCCCCGGTGCACGGCAATCCTGGCGAAACATTGACCGGAGCACCTCTGTTCTGCACGGCGCAATAAAAACTGAACGTCGGCTGACAGAGCCGCGCCGTCTTCATGGGAACAATCGTGCAACCCACTTGACGAGTCCCGCCCGAACGGGGCGGCGACACCAGGCCAATATCCCGGAATTGTAGGAAAGTGCTTCCGGATTTTCCGGGTTGGTTCAACTGGTGTTTTCCAGCTTGCATTGCATCGCGCGATCCGGCACATATCGCCCCCACGGAGAGGTGGCCGAGTGGTCGAAGGCGCACGCCTGGAAAGTGTGTAGGCGGGAGACCGTCTCCAGGGTTCGAATCCCTGTCTCTCCGCCACTTGCCCCTACGCAACTGTTCTCCATATCCTGACCGAGCCAGATTTTCTCGTTGTTTTAGAGGGTTATGCGAGGTGGGCTGAACACTGGCCTATTTACCAAGAGGCCCAAAAACGTTCTCTCGGGCCGATATTCTCTGGACCTGTTGACTGCAACGATTTGGTGATTAGATTGTAACAGATTGATATTTAATATATTTTTACGAAGTTGAGAATTCACTTCGATGCCAGTCTCGTCCGGTCAGATGGACCTGGGATCGAACTAGATCAGGCGTCCAAAGGAGCTTGGTCCAACAGACTTTCTGCGATGCAGTATTCGACACGAACGGCGGAATGCTGCCGATCGCTGCGCATCAGCTAAACGGCCGCTCTGGGTCATTTAGCGACGCCGTCACAGCGCCAACGGCATGGTTGCATGCGGTGGGCCTGCGGCCCGTGCGAGCGGGAGACCGGTAGCGTGCGGCAGTTAGCAAATTTCGCCAACAGTTTCCCATTTTCGCGGCTGATGCCAAAAAATGCGTGGACGGGTATCCAATCCGCATTCGGCTCCTGATTTCATTGGATTTTTTGCATGCCCATTGCATTCTACGTCACGCTATTTCAATGGTTTAGCGGATGCTCTGTAGATCGGTTTGTGGGGTTTACTTCGATTGATCGCTTGCGTTCTGCTCAGGGCCGTATTCTCTGAGAGCATGACAAAGCTGGTGCTGCTCCACAAGGCGGACTCTATTTACGACGACGAACCTGACGTCGTTTATGACTTTCCGCGTGCCTACCTCAAGGCTGTCAAAGAGGCCGTTGGGGACTGGGTTGTTTACTATGAGCCGGTGAAGGCTGGCCCGCGTGGGTATTTCGCGGTTGCGAAGATCGAGAGGGTGATTCCAAAGCCCGGAGTCGAGGGGCGCTATCTCGCCATGATCGAACCGGGCAGCTTCCTGCCGCTCGATACTGAGGTTCCGCGGTTAATCAACGGCAGCCCATTGGAAAAGGCGCTCACAGAGCCAGATGGAACCCCGAAGAAGGGTGGGGCCGTGCAGCTCGCGGTACGGCGTCTCCCAGATGAGGATTTCGTTCGGATCGTCCGGCTGGGGCTTCCTGAAGACCTCGAGAGGCAAGAGGCCACTCGATATGATCCGAAGGGTTCGGAGATTGCCGAGGAGGCGACGATCTTCGAACGTCCGGTTCTGGAACGCCTTACGCGGCGGCCATACCGAGATGTTGCGTTCCGCCGGAAGGTGCGTGAGGCTTACGACTACCGCTGCGCCATGTCCGGGCTGAAGCTCAGAAATGGCGGCGGGCGCCCAGAGGTGCAAGCTGCCCATATCCGCCCTGTCGAACATAACGGCAGCGACTCCGTGAGGAACGGGCTGGCGCTGTCAGGAACACTGCATTGGATGTTCGATCGTGGGCTAATCTCGGTCGCGGATGACAATAAGACGATCCTCGTGTCGCGCAACAAGGTTCCGGCAGATGTAACCGATCGGCTGTTACGTCCGGATGGGAAGATTTGGATGCCCGAAGACAAGAGAAACTGGCCGCACCCTGCAAATCTGGCATGGCATCGGGAGAACATTTTTGGTCAATTGGTTGCCGAAGGTCCCGCTCCTTGGGAATAAGGACTAAAATGCCAGTATGAAAAACATAATTTCCCGCGGCATATCGAAAGCCTTTGGCCGTAGACGACCACAGCAGCCTGAAAAGCCAAAGGCTGATCCGCCGGAAAAAAGCGGTATTCAAATGCCGCGGGACCAATCCAAAATCCTGTCGCGCTGCCTGTCGATTGATCTGGAGGTCGATCCCAAGGAAGCCCGGATATTCGCCTTTGCAGCCGTGCCGGAAGGTGGGGGAGAAGGGATTACTCATCGGAAAGGTGACACGAGGGCCGCGCTTGAAAAACTGGACCTGTTCTGCGCTGGCTTCGCACATGTCATTGGGCACAATATCTTGCGCCACGACTTGCCACATCTGAAGGCGGTGTCGCCGCGCTTTGCAAAGCTTGCGGACGGACCGATCGACACACTGTGGCTCAACCCTTTGGCTTTTCCGCGAAATCCGTATCACCATCTGGTAAAACACTACCACGATGGGCGGCTTCAAAGTGGTCACGTCAACGATCCTGAGCTCGACGCGCGTCTTGTGTTTGAGGTCCTTCGCAACCAGATCGACGCCTTCGTATCGCTGAATACGTCGTCTCCGGAGACGATGATGGCCTATCACTGGCTGTGCTGCCGAGGACCGGGTAGTGACGGGTTTGATCGGCTGTTCAGCGATGTGCGCGGGGCGTCCATCCCGACTGAAACGGAAGCGCATGGAGCTATTCGGGCGCTGCTTAAGGAGGCGGCCTGCGGCGCGCAGGTGGACGCTGTACTCGAACGGCTCCCGGACGCTGGGCTGGGCTGGCCGATGGCATACGCCCTTGCCTGGATTTCGGTCGCTGGTGGGGATTCTGTCATGCCGCCCTGGGTGCGCTTGCAGTTTCGTGACGCAGCACGGCTCGTAAAAGACCTGAGGGATACGAACTGTCGGGATCCGCAGTGTGCCTATTGCGCAGAGCACAACAATCCTGCCCGTGCGCTGGAACGTTGGTTCGGCTTCCCAAGTTTCCGCCCGGAACCGGTCGACAAAGACGGTCGTCCCCTGCAAGAGAAAATCGTGGCGACGGCTATGGACGGCGACCACCTGCTGGGCATCCTGCCGACGGGCACCGGCAAGTCCATCTGCTACCAGATCCCCGCCCTGTCGCGGTATGACAAGACCGGGGCTTTGACGGTCGTTATTTCGCCGCTTGTCGCGCTGATGGCGGATCAGGTTCAGGGCTTGGTGCGGTCCGGAATTTCGTCGGCTGTCACAGTCAACGGACTGTTATCATTACCCGAACGTCAGGACGCGCTTGATAAGGTGCGGCTTGGGGATGCAGCGATCCTGCTAATTTCACCGGAACAATTGCGCAGCACGACGGTCCGGTCCGTTCTGGCGCAGCGCGAGGTGGGGTTATGGGTTCTGGACGAGGCGCACTGCGTGTCCAAATGGGGCCACGATTTTCGGCCAGACTATCGCTACGTATCGCGGTTTATCAAGGAAAGCTCGGGGGACGAACCGGCTCCGGTACTTTGCTTGACCGCAACGGCAAAGCCGGATGTTGTGCAGGACATCCGCAGTCATTTTAAAGACCGGTTGGGCGCTGAGCTAACGCTGATAGACGGCGGTGCATCGCGGTCGAACCTGAGCTTTCAGGTGTTGCCAACGCAGCGGGCAACCAAGATGGCGGATATCCTTGACACGATCGAGTCCCACCTCCCACGCGAGGGCGTGTCCGGGGCGGTCGTCTATTGTGCGACCCGAAGCGCAACCGAACGTGTGGCGGAGTTCCTGAAACAACAGGGCATCGCCGCAGAGCGGTATCACGCTGGCCTTAGCGCCGATGACAAACGTGAGATCCAGGAGGATTTTCGCGTGGGAAATCTGCGCGTCATCGCGGCGACCAATGCCTTTGGAATGGGTGTCGACAAGCCAGACGTCCGTCTGGTGATCCACGGGGATGTGCCGGGATCGCTGGAAAACTACCTGCAAGAGGCGGGGCGCGCCGGACGGGATCGCGACCCTGCAAACTGCGTTCTTCTGTTCAATACAGAAGACGTCGATCGCCAGTTCAACCTCAGCGCGCGGTCTCGGCTTGCGCAGCATGAAATCTGCGCGATCTTAAAGGCGCTTCGGCGGCTCAACGACCGGACCGGAAAGGACGGCGAAATCGTCGTCACCTCCGGTGAGATCGTGCATGAGGAGAAAGACCGCGATTTCCAGCGCGACAGCAATACCGACGACACGCGAGTCAAGACGGCCGTTGCCTGGCTGGAGGAGTCGCACCTTCTGAACCGCGAGGAAAACCGGGTGCAGGTTTTTCCAGCGTCCTTGCGGATAAAGAGCATGAGGGAGGTCCGCGAGACCCTTGCATCCGCTGACATTACCGAACGCCGGCGCAAGGACCTGGCCGCCATCGTGCAGCATATTATCAACGCGCCGCAAGAAGAGGGAATTACGACCGACGAGCTTTGCGGGGTCAGTGGCCTGACGGTGTCGGTGCTGCGCAAGGCCTTGGCAGATCTCGAAGCCTTAGGGATTGCTAGGGATGATACAAACATCACCATCTTCGTGCATGTGCGCATTGAGAATGCCTCGCCGAAACGGTTTGAAGCAGCGTCCCGGTTGGAAGCAGACTTGATTTCGACCCTGCGAGAATGGGCACCCGATGTGGGGATTGGCGAGGCTTGGCCCTGCCATCTGGCCTCGGTGGCGCAGGCCCTGCGAGAACTGGGGCACGCCTCGGTGCGGCCGGATATTGTCGAGGGGTTGCTCCGCGGGATTGCACAAGATGGCCGCGACATGGACGGAGGCAAAGGCAATATCGGCCTGCGCAAAGTGTCCAAAGGCAGTCTTGTGGTCCGGATGCAGCGATCGTGGACGGTCATCGAGCAGACCGCTCAGCTTCGCAGGCAGGCCGCAGAGCAGTTGATGTCGCATCTGGTCGACAAGGTTCAGGCGGGCTTAAAGGGGAAAGATATCCCCGTCGAGACCACGCTTGGCGACCTTCTTGGTGCGATCAACAGCGACGCGCTGCTTAAGGCGTCAGTCAATGATCCTTCAAAACTGATGGACCGGGCGCTTTTGTGGTTGCACGAACAGCAGGTGGTGACTTTGGGCAAGGGATTGTCGGTGTTCCGCTCGGCCATGACGCTGCACATCAATCCCAAGGGTGGCGGCTTCACCACCCAGCATTTCGCCCCGCTCGAAGATCATTACAGCGAACAGACCGTCCAGACCCATGTGATGGCGGCCTATGCGACCAAGGGCATTGACGATATCGGCCAGTCCCAGCGGCTTTCCTATGACTATTTCAAGATGGAGCAATCCGACTTTATGAAAGCTTGGATGCCCGGGCGTATGTCGGAGTTCAGACGGCAGGCGACGCCGCAATCCTATGCCGAAATCGTCGACAATCTGGGCAATGCGATACAGGCGCAGATTGTGCGTGATGATCGCGAACGAACCAATGTGCTTGTTCTTGCGGGGCCGGGCTCGGGCAAGACACGCGTTTTGGTCCATCGTGTGGCCTATCTGGTTCGGATCAAGCGCGAAGATCCAAACGGTATTCTTGTGCTCGCCTACAATCGTCACGCCGCCGCCGAGATCAGGGAACGCTTGCGTCGTCTGATCGGCGAAGATGCGCGCTTCGTGACAGTTTTGACAATCCATGCCTTGGCCATGCGGTTGGTTGGCGCGAGTTTCGTAGGATGGTCAAAGGCCGATGAGCCCGACTTCAAGACGCTTCTGACGGATGCGGCACGTCTCTTGCGCGGCGACGGGCTGGACAAAGTCGAGGCCGAAGCCTTGCGAGAGACATTGATCCAGGGGTTTCGCTGGATACTCGTGGACGAATATCAGGACGTAGGGCCAGAGGAATACGCCCTGATCGCTGCGGTGGCCGGTCGCAGCATTGACGATCCCGATCAACGAATCAGCCTGTTCGCTGTCGGCGATGACGACCAAAATATCTATGCGTTTGCGGGCGCATCGGTGCGTCACATTCGGCAATTCGAAGAGGATTATTCAGCCAAGCCGGTCTTTCTAACCGACAATTATCGCTCGTCGAAGCACATTGTCAGCGCCGCGAACGCCGTAATCGAAGGCTCCCGTGAACGCATGAAAACGGGGCATGGGATCAACGTCGACCAATCGCGGCAAAGAGACCCGGCCGGGGGTGTCATGGAAGAACTTGACCCGGTAGCGCGGGGACGGGTCCAAATCCTTGGCTGTCCCGCTGGAAATGACGCGCAGGCCCTTGCGGCGGTCAACGAGATGATCCGCCTGTCAAAGCTGGTCCCTGACTGGAGTTGGAAAGGGGCTGCCATCATTTCTCGGGATTGGCGCAAGCTTTTGCCGGTCCGCGACTTTGCCGAGGCGCAGGGAATTCCCGTCGAAATGGCGAACGAGAACCTGCCGAGTGTCTGGCGCACCCGCGAAATGCAAAGGTTCATCGGTGGCCTGCGCGAGAAAGACGGGACCATGGTCGGCTTAGGCGAGATGATCGAAACCCTTAACGCGATACCTTCAAGCCGTTGGACCGACCGAATTGGCGAAGGACTTGGGCAACTTGCGCGTGACACTGACCGCAAAGCGCTTCCGATCCCTGACGTGATCGAATGGTTTGCCGAATGGTCTAAGGATTCTTGGGGAGAGCAGCGCGGACTCAAATTGTTGACAGCGCATCGGGCCAAGGGCCTCGAATTTGACGATGTCGTGATCATGGATGGCGGCTGGGAACGGCCCTCACGCAAGGAAGATCAGGACGCGCCGAGGCGATTGTTCTATGTCGCCATGACACGTGCGCGGCGCAACTTGATCGTCATGAGCAACGACAATCACGAATACCTTCCCAACCTGTCGCCTTCCGTGGTCACGCGGCACGTGGTGCCCGACTTGGCGACAGTCCCCGGCCCACGCCGGTTCTTTCAATCGCCCGAGATGAAGATGGTCGATCTGTCATTCGCTGGACGCCAAGGTGATCGGCACGCTGTTCATAACGCGATCGCCGAAGCAAAGGTCGGCGCGCCAGTCAGGCTCTCTAGGGTCAGGGATCTCTGGCAAATCGAGGATGTTCGAGGGCGGGCCCTCGGGAGGATGTCACACGCATTCGCGCCACCGATTGGAACGAAATTTGTCTCCGGCGAGATCGCAGCCTTCATACAATGGCGTAAAGAGGATGCCGATGAGCGTTTTCATCACTTGCTGAAACGCGCCAATTGGGAAGTCGTTGTGCCCGAACTGGTCTTCGAAGAGGTCAGGGAGACTGAAAGACTGTTCAGAAAGGAAGAAAGCGGCAAGTAGAGCGGTCAAGCGGTCGTTCGCTACACTCGCCATACAGGACAGCTTAGGGCCGGGCGCGTCGCCGGGTTGGCATCCGAGGCTTACAGTCATGCCGCAGCACCGCATGGCGGCTCAGATGCAGGTTTCTCGGACGCCATGAGCGACGTTTGGGTAGCGCGTGGCGTTGCCTGGCGTCGGAGAAGCGCTCAGGCGGGAAATCGCGGGGTTGGTCTTGGTGGGCCGTTTGTTGCTATGGGGATTTGGGCTGTGGGCTTGGCATGGGGCTGATCTGGCGG
>NZ_JASMWN010000009.1:0-169653 GCF_032595355.1 Sedimentitalea todarodis
AGACAGCGAACGCGATGATTTCACGTGGGTAGCGAAAGCCCTTCAGGGGCGGCAAATCGATTGGAATGTTCATGAGGCAGACATACCTCTACCAAACCCAGTCAACAACTTGGCAATACCGCACGCTTATGTACCAAGCGCCTTGCAATGACCGCTTTGTCTCAGGTCTGAAGCTGTTAAGTTCCAGCCTGCCCAATATTCCTCAAGCAATTTAATCCGCATAGGGTGAGCGAGTGGCGCCTCTTTTTCATCACAGAAGCATGCACAGCATCTTTTGCGCTCCGGCTATTCCTTCAGGACCCAGAAAACGAGGAGTGGAAGATCATTTGACCGCATCGCGTGCGGGATATTATGCGGATTGTAGAAGGTTTCGCCCTTCGCCACATGAACCCATTCGTTCCGACCTTGACGAAAGTCGCCCGTGTTCATGACAAGATAGGTTTCTTGGGGTGGGTGCCTGTGATTGGGATACTGCACGTTTGGCCCGAGAAGCGACACTCCCAGCCAAACGTCCTCTCGCGGTTCGAGGCCACCGGGACCGACAATCATCGCGTTTGCATGGTTTTCGGCAAAACCTTCGCTTGCACCGCTGCAATCCCCTTGACGGCGCCGCCACCGGAGCGTCGGTTCGATGCTAAAGAATGTCGTCATCACCTGTCGAAGATCAGGTTCGTCGGAGACGGACGGGTTCGCAATATCCGTGAGATACTTGCAGACCGGAAGTCGACCGCTGTCGGACTGTGATTGTGGTGCGGGAGACTCAAGGGTGGCAAAGACTTGTTCAACCAAGCTGACAGAGTTCGGATCTCGCGCACGGGCAGAATAGGCAATTCTTGCCGCATCTAGAAACTCTTGTAGGGCTCGGTTTCGCATTTTTACATCAGGGTTTCAAAATGATTGAAGTTGTCTGACGGCCAATGCCGCCAGACGACGAAACGGTAACGCCAACCATTATGTCCAGCATGGATTAGTAGGCGCTGTTCGTTTGGATGAAGATCGGTAGGCCCCCGCCGCGCGCAATCACTGTGTAGCCGTGCTTTTGGGTTTCACGCGATAGGAGGGTTACCGCTATGACCAGCGCCAACAGGGCGCTGATCATAGCAATATTGTTTGCTACCGAGATAGCACTGATCTTAGTTCTTGATGACATTGTGCTCGGGGCCGAATGGGAATCCGGTGATGTTCTCGACTGTGTTGTCCTCGCCGATCACTAGGATGTCATGCTCACGGTAGCCGCCAGCGCCAGGCTGACCTTCCGGGATCATGACCATGGGCTCCATGGACACGACCATTCCTGGCTTGAGCTCCGTTTCAATGTCTTCGCGAAGTTCTACGCCAGCCTCGCGGCCATAGTAATGGCTCAGAACGCCAAAGCTGTGGCCGTATCCGAACGAACGATACTTCAGCAGGTCCCATTCGCGATACATCTCGTTGAGCTCGATCGCGATATCCATGCAGCGCGCGCCCGGCTTGATCAACTCGAGTCCACGCTCGTGGACCTTGACGTTCTTCTCCCAGATATCGAGGCTTGCATCATCAACGTGGTCGCAGAACAGTGTGCGTTCCAGCGCCGTGTAGTAGCCAAAGATCATCGGGAAAGTGTTGAGGCTGAGGATTTCACCCGACTGCACTTTCTTGTTCGTTACCGGGTTGTGCGCGCCGTCGGTGTTAATGCCGGACTGGAACCAGGTCCAGGTGTCCATCAATTCGACGAAGGGGAAAGAGTTGGCAATCTCGCGGATCATCGCATTGGTACTGGCAATGGCGACTTCGTGTTCGGGAACACCGGCTTTGACCGCAGCGGCCACAGCAGCACCGCCAACGTCGGCGACGCGGGCGCCTTCTTTGATCAGCTTGATTTCTTCGGCCGACTTGATCGTCCGCATCCACATCGCGGGCTGACCGACGTCAACGAACTCGACGCCCGGCAGGGCATCCTGAAGCAGTTGGCGGTATTCCAGCGACACGTGGTCGAATTCGATACCGATGCGCTTGGCACCCGGTGTCAGTTGCTGGATCGCGCGGTAGAAGTTGTCACGACGCCAGTCAGTATACGTGATGTTGTTGCCGAAGCTGCGACGGAAGGGTTGGCCGCCGTCGATGCCGGCAGAGATCGTAGTGGCGTTCTTCTGGTCGATGACCATGCCGTATTTACGACCGAAATAGCAGTACAGCCATCCGCTATAATAGTTGATGCAGTGATAAGAGGTGAAGAGTGATGCATCGACATCGTTCTTGCCCATCCAGTCGCGCAATTCGTTCTGGCGACGGGCCATTTCGTTATCTGAAAAGGGCGAGAACTCCTTCTCGCCGTTGTGCCATTCCATGACGTGGAGCATGTCGTCCATTGTCGATATTCCTCTCTGCTAACAGTGACCTTGTCTGCGTAGCAGTGTGGCGATGCGACGAAAAATTAATTGCAATCATCTTACCATAAGAATTACAAATTTACCCTGGTGGGCGTGCCCATTATCCGGCGCGAGCACGCGTCGGCAAGCGGAAGGATGACACATCCTCCGTGATCTGCTCGATCAGTTTCAGCGCGGCATCGGACATCTTTATGTGCTTGTAGAACAGCCCAATGTGGATCTTTGACAACTTCGGGAAGCCATCGCTGGCGGTGAGGACCCGCATACCGGGCAGCAACGTCTTCTTTGTTAACGCGGTGACGCCCATGCCATCCAAAACTGCCTTTTGGAGAGCTGAGACGCCGAGGCTTTCAAAGGATACGCGCCAATCGCGCCCTTCGGTATTCAGCGCGTCGATCATACGCTTGCGATAGAAACAGCCGTCGGGATGCGCGATCACCTTGAGTGGCTGGTCCGGATCTATCTTGTGATCGCGGGCGCAAACCCAGACCGGACGTTCCGACCAGTAGATGGAGACGTGGGGCGCGGGCATTTCATCTGTGATGGCAATGGTCATATCCAGATCATCAACATGGAGGGCTGCAAGAAGCTCACGGCTTCGGTAACAGCGAATGTCCAACAAAACAGCAGGGTTCTCGTGCGAGAACTTGGCAATAACGCTTTGGAAATACTCAATTGAATAGTCGACCGGCAGGCCAATCCTGAGCGTTCCAAGAAAGGCTGCCTGCTGCAAATTGGCTACCGCCCGGTCATTGAGGCGCAGCATCTCCCGTGCATAGCCCAGGAGAGTCTGCCCGTCCGGCGTCAACTCTACCTGCTTGCCTTCATGCTTTAGTAATTTGGCACCGACAACCTCTTCAAGGCGCTTAATCTGCAACGATATCGCCGGCTGCGTCCGCCCGAGAATATTCCCGGTTTCCGTATAGTTGCGTAGGTCGACCACAGTCACGAAGGTCCGAAGAAGGTCAGTTTGCAGGTTGGTGAATTTGCGCATCATTAACAATCCTTATCCAAGCATTGTTACTATGAATTTCTGTGGCAAAGCAAGCTGCCCTAAGGTCTGACGATCTTCAGATGCAGGGGGTGCAATGTCACATTCTACAGTTTTCGCCGCCGAAATGGCTTGGCCCGACTACCAGAAGCGAGTCCAGAACGGCGATGTGCCCATCCTGATCCCGCTCGGATCAATGGAGCAGCACGGCCATCATATGCCGATGCATGTCGATGTGCTTTTGCCGACCGAATTCGCCCGCCGCGTGGCCGAGCAGGTCGGCGCCCTTGTCGCGCCGCCGTTCACCTACGGATACAAATCGCACCAGAAATCCGGTGGCGGAAACTTCTTTCCCGGCACGACCAGCCTTGATGGCGCGACTTTGGTGAACGCGCTCAAGGACGTGGTCAAGGAATTCGTGCGTCACGGCGTGCGCAATCTGTGCATCGTCAATGGCCACTTTGAGAATTCCTGGTTCATTACGGAAGCGATTGACCTTGCCTTGCGCGAGCTGGGTTGGGGCGACATTCATGACGTCAAGGTCGTAGTCCTGTCATATTGGGACTTTGTGGATCAGGCGTCGATCGAGAAGCTGTATCCGAACGGCTTTCTCGGATGGGACATCGAGCATGGAGGGGTTCTGGAAACGTCCCTGATGCTGCGTTTGCACCCCGATCTCGTGTCACTTCAAAGCGCGGTAGAGCACGCCCCGGCAACATTTCCGCCCTACGACGTCTACCCGGCTAAGCCGGAATGGACACCAGCAAGTGGGACGCTGTCCTCACCAAAAGAAGCTACCGCCGAAAAGGGCGATATCCTTCTGGATGTGTGCACCAAGGGTATTATTGCGGCGCTCACAAACGAGTTCGGCAAAGCCGCCGCACTGGCGAGTGCAAGCTGATCCTCCCATCAAAAGAAGAAAATGATCCCAACAAGGAGTAACCCGATGTCCACTAAATTGATCCGACCAAGTCGCCGCAGTCTGCTGAAGATGACAGGTGCCGCAGCCTTGGCTACGCCTTTCCTGTCCATCCGTGCCGCGGCGCAAACGACCGAATTGTCGATGCTTGCTTGGTATGGTCACGCAGAGCCCGATATCGTTGGTGAATTCGAAGAGGCCAACAACGTCAAGTTCGTGCCTAAATACTACACCGGCGGTGACAACATGCTGGGCCTGATTGCGCAATCCCCGCGTGGTACTTTTGATGTGATCCTGTCGGATGGCGAATATGTGCAGCAGCTTAACGCTGCTGGCTATATCGAAGAGCTGGATCCGGCTGACTACGCCTTTGACGACTTCTTCCCCGAATTCCAGAAGTTCCCTGGCCATTGGCAGGACGACAAGCTCTATTCCGTTATTACGCGATTTGGCTTTCTCGGCGTAGCCTACAATACGGATGCCTTCACCGAAGAAGAGGCCTCCAGCTACGATCTTTTTGCAGACGAGCGGTTGACTGGAAAGCTCGGCCATTTTGACTGGCACCTGCCCAACCTGGGTCAGATGAGCCTCCATGTCGGCAATTCATCGCCTTACGATATCGACGAAGCGGCTTGGGAAATAGTGCAGGAGCATACCATGGGCCTGCGCCGTCAAGCTGGCGGCTTCTTCGATTATGGCGGCACCTTCTCGTCGCTCGACAACGGGCAAATGCTGGCCTTTGCAGGGATTGGTGACTGGATCACCGGTACCCTGGAAAAGAACGGCAGTCCGGTACGCAGCGTCATTCCAAAGGAAGGTGGCTTGCAGTGGACCGAGAGCTTCTCGATCGGCAAAGGCTCACAAAATCAGGAAATGGCCAAGAAGTGGATCCAGTACATCACCTCCCCGGAAGGCCAGGCGAAATCTGCTGACATGGCAGCCTATCCGGCTATCGTGCCCTCGCAGGCAGGATGGCGCGTGCTCAATGAGACCAATCCCGCCGAGGCACAGCGCCAAAACATGGTTCTGGGACAGCGCAATGCGATGGACATGATCCGTGAAGGGCTGATCCAGTATCGTCAGCTTCCGGTTCAGCAGAGCCTCGAAGACTGGAATGATTTTTGGTCCGACTACAAAGGCGCGTAAGGCGCTTTTGAGTTGGGGCGCATGGTTCTTTGCGCCCCAACAAGACGCCCGATTGCTCAGCTATGGGATCTGATATGACCAAGCGACCAACACTTTTTTCATTGATCTTGTCGATGCCGCTGCTGCTCTGGCAGTTATTGTTTTTTCTTTTTCCGCTCCTGTTTCTGGTCGCGATCAGTTTCTGGACAGTGCGCAACTTTCAGATGACGCCCGACCTCAACTTTGGAAATTGGGAGCGTGTCCTGTCACGTGGTGTGTTTTGGGACGCCTATTTCCGGACCATGGTCCTTGCTACGACGGCAGCCGTGGTCACCAGCATTATCGCTTTTCCGGCTTCCTATGCGATTTCATTCAAGATGAGTGAGAAAGCCAAGCGGTGGATGATCTTTATTCTCATCATTCCGTTCTTCACCAGCTATCTTGTCCGGGTCTATTCGCTCCAGGTCTTCCTGTCTGATGCGGGCATCATAAACGCGGCATTCGCGTATATTGGTCTTGGGCCATTCCCGATGTTGAACAACGCATTTGGGATCATCGTGGGCATGGTGACGCTGACTTTGCCCTTGGTTGTTCTGCTGCAGACATTCAGCCTGAACTTCGTCAATCGCGACCTAATCGAGGCTGCGCATAACCTGCGCTGTGGTAGATTGCGGACGGTTTTTGCGGTGATCGTTCCATCAGCCAAAGTGGGTCTTGTGATCGCTGCGCTGTTTGCATTTATCCTCAGTTTTGGAGACTTCGTCAGCCCGCTGTATCTTGGGGGCGGCAACCCTCCGACACTGTCGATCATGATCACCGATTTCACCAAATCCGGTCAGCAATGGCCCCGCGCGGCGGTGGTTGCGATCATGATGATTATCACGCTGCTCACCGCAGCATTCGCGGCAGTCACCTATGCGTATAAAGAGCGGGGCAAATAAGATGGGTAACGAAAACCGCATAATCAACGCGCTGCTAAAACTGCACATCGTGCTTTGCCTGCTGTTCATATTTGCCCCGATCGCCGGAAGCTTTGTGTTCTCGCTCAACTCCGACCGCTTCCCGTCGCTGCCTCTGGGCGAGTTCTCGACCGAATGGTACCGCCTGATCTGGGAAGACCCGCTGGTTTGGCAGGGCTTCGGCAATACGCTGGTCGTGGGGCTGACCGTCGCTGTCATTGCAACCATCCTGGGCTTCGGCGGGGCGTATACAGATTTCCGGTACAACTTCACCGGTAAATCCGTCTACGTAGCTCTGGCACTTTTGCCACCGACCATTCCGGTCGTGATCATGGGGTTGGCCATGCTGGCCTTCCTGAGCCGTGTTAACCTGTCCGGTACGACCATTTCCGTCATCATCGCGCATGGTGTGATGTGCAGCCCGTTTGCAATGGCCATCATCCGCTTGCGCCTGTCGCAGATGGACCCTGACCTTGAGGCGGCATCGTGGAACATGGGCGGCAATCAATGGCAGACTCTTCGCTATGTGATCATCCCGTTCACCAAGCCTGCGATCTTTGCCGCGCTCTTCATCACCATGGCAGTCTCGTTCGATGAATTTGCGGTCGCGTGGTTCGTGTCAGGCCTCAACGAAACATTGCCTGTGAAGATTCTCGGCTTCCTGCAAGGTCAGGTCAGCCCGCGTATCAACGCCATCGGCTCACTCGCCTTCCTAAGCTCAATGACACTGATCATTCTGGCCCAGCTTCTGCTGCGCAGCCCGGAGGAGGAAAAATAATGAAAGCGAACGCACAAATGGAACAGCAATCAGAAGCGATCGTGAAGTTCCACAACGTCGTAAAGCGGTTCGGAAACTTCACTGCAGTCGAAAAAGCTGATTTCGAGATTGGTCGCGGAGAGTTCCTGGCCATCATGGGATCATCTGGTTGTGGCAAAACCACGACGCTGCGTATGCTTGCAGGCTTGGAAGATCCCACTGAAGGCGCAATCTATCTTGATGGCGAGAAGGTGAACGGCAAAGCCACGTGGGATCGCGATACGCCGATGGTTTGGCAATCTTTGGCCTTGTTCCCGTTTCTGACTGTTCAGGAAAACGTCGAGTTTGCGCTCAAGATGCGGGGTGTCGGCAAAGAGGAACGTCGGCAGCGCGCGGAAAAGTGGCTTGAGAAGATGCAGATCACAGAGTTTGCGAACCGCAACATCAATCAGCTGTCTGGCGGTCAAAAGCAACGTGTGGCCTTGGCCCGTGCCTTGGTGACCGAGCCGAAGATCCTGCTGCTGGATGAACCTCTCTCAGCGCTTGATGCACACCTCAAAGTGCGCATGCAGGCTGTCTTGTCAAATCTGCAAAAGGATCTGGGGATTACATTTGTTTATGTGACACACTCCATGTCAGAAGCGTTTTCCATGGCCGATCGTGTGGTCATCATGAGCCGGGGTCAGATCGAACAGATCGGAACGCCTGAAGAAATTTATCGCGAGCCTTACAATCGCTTTGTCGCGGAGTTTTTGGGCTCGGCCAACATCTTTGATGGTGTGGTTCAGGGCCCGGCCGGTGCAGATGGCTGGCAGGTCGCCTATGAGGGTGGAGAGACCATCTTGCCAAAGAGCGAGCGGCCGGATGCCAGGCAGGGTCAAAAGGTCACTTTCATCGTCAGCGCGGAGAACATGCAACTGAGCTTGCCAGACAGTGGTCAACCCGGGATAGAGGCCAGCGTTGCAGGTGAGGAATTCATTGGCGGCACGGCAATGGTCTTTCTCGAGACCGCTGGCGGCCAAGAGCTTAAAGTACAGAAAAGCCATGACGAATTGTCGGTGCTCAATCTGCATCCCGGCTCGAAAGTGGTCGTGCATTGGGAATCCGGAAGCTGTCACGTGCTGCCTGGCGAGAACAAGTGAGTTTGGTCTAACATCAGCGCGCGCGTGAGATTACGATCCGCGCAATCAATTCGAACAACGGGGCCGGTTATCATGCTTATTCGATCTGGAGTCTTCAGAGGCGTAAATCCGTACTCGTCCTTAATTTCGGCGGGCGTCATACTGCTTTTCGTCTTTCTGGTGCTGGCGTTTCCGGCCAGTTCGGCAGATTGGATTGATTCAGCCCGGACATTCGTTACCTTCTACTTCAACTGGTGGTACGTTGTCCTATCGGGTGTTTTTCTCGTCTTTTTGATCGCGATTGCCGTCAGCAAATATGGCTCTCTCCGGCTTGGTGATGCGGATGAGCGACCGAAATACAGCTACTTCACCTGGTTCGCCATGCTCTATGCTGCTGGGCAGGGGATTGGCATTATCTTCTGGTCGATCGCCGAGCCGATGTTCCATTATGCCGGGGGCACGCCGTTTGCTGAAGGCACAGGCAATCAAGCAGCGGCGGATATGGCGCTTCAGGTAACCTTCTTCCACTGGGGCCTAAACGCTTGGGCAATCTATTGCATAGTCGCACTGGCTCTTTGTCTTGTCAGCTATCGCCTGAAAAAACCGCTAGGAATTCGTTACACCCTCTACCCGCTGTTTGGGGATCGGGTCGAAGGGGCGCTCGGCGTCGTGATCGATGTGATTGCAGTATTCGCGACTATTTTCGGCATCGCTACTTCGCTTGGCTTAGGAGTTACGCAGATCAACGCGGGTCTGAACCATATCTGGGACGTCCCGATTTCGGATGCAGTCCAGCTTGTCTTAATCGCTGTCATCACCGCCGTTGCATTGTGTTCGGTTCTTTCTGGTTTGGACCGGGGCATCAAGTGGCTGTCTCAGGTCAACATGTGGCTGACCATCGTCCTATTGATCTTCTTTTTTGCCTGGGGGCCGACGCGGTATCTGATGCTTAGCTTGGGTGATGCCACGTTGTCTTACGCAAAGAGCCTGTTTTCGTTCAACGTTTATGTCGAAAGCGTGCCCGCCGAAGCGGCCCGTTGGAGCGACATGTGGCAGGGCTGGTGGACAACCTTCTACTGGGGCTGGTGGATATCCTGGGCGCCGTTTGTTGGGGTGTTTGTCGCGCGTGTATCTCGGGGCAGAACCGTGAGGGAATTCATTTTCGGTGTTGTTGGGGTGTCCTCGCTTGTGTCTTTCGTCTGGATCGTGGCCTATGGCGGCACGGCGTTGTGGACCGAACTATTTGGGCCGGGCGGCGTATCCGATGCGGTCAGCGCAAATGTGTCCATGGCGCTTTTCGCAACCTTTGAGGCCATGAATGTCGGCTTGATCGGCGTGATCGCGGGTGTGCTTGGAACGATCCTGGTGACGACCTATTTCGTCACGTCGTCGGACTCTGGCACGCTGGTCGTGGCCACGATTCTGAGTGAAGGCAATGAGCACCCGATGTATCGTCACCGCTTGATCTGGGGCACCTTTGAAGGCGTCGTGGCTTCGGTCTTACTGATCGTAGGCGGCAGCGCGGCGCTGAGCACCTTGCAAACGGCGGCGATTATTGCCGCGATGCCGTTCTCGATAATCATGGTTCTGATGTGCGTCGCCATCGTTCGCTGCCTGTCGCTTGAGCACAAAACAGAAGCATCGGCAGAGCTCGGCGAGACCAACTGAGCAACGCGTCTTAGGCGTGTGGCAAAGTGCCCGCCGGACGCGGTCATTTTCAAGCCAAAAGATCGCGCGCAGCAGTCGCGCGATCTTTTTGTCTCCAGGCATCCGGGGGAACGCCTTCGCGGGTGCGAAACACCTTGCCGAAATGCGATGCATCGCAAAATCCCGTTGCCGCGGCAATCTGTGTGATAGAGGTATCAGTGCCACTCAAAAGATGACGCGCAACTGAGAGTCGGACCGACAAGCCTACCTCTGCAGGCGAAATTTGAAGCGCCTCTCTGAAATGGCGCTCCAGCATCCGACGACTGACTTTCAAGCGTTCTGATAGCCGATCGACCGTCATCGGTGTGGCCACATTCTGGCGAATGAGGTGCAACGCTTTCCTGACAAGCTTGTCCGACGTGGCAAATTCAAGCGGTAAACCAGGCTGAGGATTTTCGGGCGTCTGCGCTTCGTCGATGATCATGATATTCAAGCTTTTGCGTGCTGCCGCCGACCCAATGTGCCGCTCCACCAGGTAGGCGGCGAGGTGCGCCGAGCTAACACCGCCGGAACAGGTCAGGCGATTGCGGTCAACCACGAATATCTGATCGGACACCGGAATGAGCCCCTCGAACTGTTCCAAAAAGTCATTGTGATGGAACCAGCTCACGCAGCAGCGATATCCTTTCATCAACCCTGCTTTGTAAAGGATGAACGCGCCGGTACAGACCCCAACAATCGGCACGTTAGCCAGCGCCGCACGTTTAAGATAGGCAATGTAGTCAGGATTGAGGTCTTGAATGGCGGGGATCAACCCGCCGACTACGACCACATAATCGAACTTTTCTGGGTCGCCAAGGCGTTCATCGGGGTGCACGGGAATGCCACAGCTGGAAACCACCGGGTTCATTGTCGCAGACACGATGCGCCATGAACACCGTATCGGGCGCGAGCGGTCTCCCTCATCTGCCGCCAATCGCAGGACATCCGCAAAATTTGCGAAAGCTGACAAGGTAAATCTCCGTGCCAGGATGAACCCAATTTTGAGAACGGGTTTGGATTCCATTTAGACCTCTTCATTAAGCGTCCCGAGACGCAGATATACTATGTTTTTGGCGTAAAAATACAATGTCGAAATGGGGTGATATGCGACCAAAAGGAGGACAGGTTCCATATAGATTCGAGGCTACCTAAAATGACACATTTTTCCGGCTTTTCGCTGTTAAAAAACGCGCTGAGCGGCCACAAGAATTGGCCCGAACAGTGGCCCGACAAACAACCCAAAGCCGAATATGATGTGATCATCGTCGGGGCAGGGGGCCATGGTCTGGGTGCGGCCTACTACTTGGCCAAGGAACATGGCATAACGAATGTCGCAGTCATCGAAAAAGGCTGGCTTGGCGGGGGCAATACTGGGCGCAACACGACAATTATACGCTCGAACTACCTATATGATGAAAGCGCAAAGCTCTACGATCACGCTCTGGATCTGTGGGACAACCTGTCGACCGAGCTAAACTATAACGTCATGTATTCCAAGCGCGGCGTGATGATGCTGGCGCATAACGTGCATGACGTGCAGTCATTCCAGCGCCACATCCACGCCAATCGTCTTAACGGCGTCGACAACCAGTGGCTGAACCCGCAGCAGGCCAAGGAATTTTGTCCGCCGCTGAACATTTCGCCTGATGCGCGTTATCCGGTGATGGGCGCTGCGTTGCAAAAGCGCGCTGGCACCGCGCGGCATGATGCTGTCGCTTGGGGTTACGCACGGGCTGCAGCCAAGCGCGGCGTCGACATCATCCAGAACTGCCCGGTCATCGCGATACGGCGCGCGCCCGACGGGTCGGTCGAGGGCGTAGATACCGCCAAGGGCTTCATTAAGGCCAAGAAGGTCGCGGTCTCCGCAGCCGGTCACACGAGTGTCGTGATGGAGAGCGCGGGTGTGCGGATGCCCCTCGAAAGCTATCCGCTTCAGGCGCTTGTTTCCGAACCGATTAAGCCTGTGTTCCCGTGCGTCGTGATGTCAAACACCGTGCATGCCTATATCAGCCAGTCCGACAAGGGCGAGCTAGTGATTGGGTCTGGCACGGACCAGTACACCAGTTATTCGCAGCGCGGCGGTTTGCCGTTGATCGAGCACACCGTGGCTGCCATTTGCGAGGTGTTCCCGATCTTCAACCGCATGCGGATGCTGCGTAAATGGGGCGGGATTGTCGATGTGACGCCAGACCGATCGGCGATTCTCGGCAAGACGCCGGTCAAAGGGCTGTATGTCAACTGCGGCTGGGGCACGGGGGGATTCAAGGCCACACCGGGCGCAGCGCATACACTGGCTTGGACGGTTGCCAAAGACGAACCGCACCCGATCAACGCGCCGTTCACGCTTGAGCGCTTCACCACCGGCCGTCTAATCGACGAAGCCGCCGCAGCCGCCGTTGCTCACTGAGGAGACAGACCCATGCTTTTGATCCACTGCCCCTACTGCGACGATACGCTTCCCGAGCTGGAATTTTCTTATGCTGGCGAGGCACATATCGCACGCCCCGCTGATCCATCGAAACTCAGTGATGAGGAATGGCGCGATTTCCTGTTTATCCGCACCAACGTCAAAGGCGTTCACGCCGAACGCTGGCGCCACATCAATGGATGCGGCCGCTTCTTCAACGCGCTACGCGACACGGTGAGTGACCGTTTCCTGACCACCTACAAGGCAGGTGAGGCCCGCCCCGACACCACGACATTGGAGGCTGCAGAATGACCGATTTTCGCGTAAAAGGCCGAGGCCGTGTGAACACGGACAAGCCGATCAAGTTCACATTCGACGACCAGACGTTTCAGGGCTTTGAGGGCGACACGGTTGCTTCGGCGCTGCTCGCCAATGGCGTGCACCTGATGGGACGCAGCTTCAAGTATCACCGCCCGCGCGGGGTGGTCACAGCCAGTTCCGAAGAACCCAACGCGCTGATCGGCACGACCCGTGGCAAAGGCCGGTTCGAGCCGAACACGCGTGCCACGATCCAGGAAATCTACCCCGGTTTGAAAACCGAGAGCCAAAACAAGTGGCCGTCACTCAAGTTCGATCTGGGCGCGATCAATGACCGGCTCTACATGCTGTTCTCGGCGGGTTTCTACTACAAGACCTTCATGTGGCCACGCAGTTTCTGGGACAGCGTCTATGAACCGATCATCCGCAAGGCGGCCGGTCTTGGGAAAGCCCCAACCGAGGTCGATCCCGATATCTATGCAAGCCGTTATATGCACTGCGACGTGCTGGTTGTTGGCTCTGGTCCCTCAGGCATCGCTGCTGCGCTGACCGCTGGGCGCGCAGGATCCAAGGTGGTTCTGGTGGATGAAAACTCGGAAATGGGCGGCACGATCCTGTCCGAACCCTCTGTGTCGATCGACGGACAGTCCGCTTGGGATTGGCTTGAGGGTGCTATGGCAGAGCTTGACCGCATGCCCAACGTCCGTCGCATGACGCGCACAACTGCGATGGGGTATTACCATCAGAACATGATCGGGCTGGTTCAGAAACTGACCGATCACATGGGCGATGTGCCCGACGGTGCACCGCGCGAACGGATGTGGCGGGTGCGCGCAAAAGAGGTTGTGCTGGCGCAGGGGGCGATTGAACGTCCGATGGTCTTTGATGGCAACGACACGCCCGGCGTGATGATGGCCGGGGCCGCACAGACGTTCCTCAACCGCTTTGGCGTGCTGGTCGGAAAGAAACCTGTTGTCCTGACCAGCCATGACAGCGCGTGGTACAGCGCGTTCGACATGGCCGACGCAGGCGCAAGCGCAAGCGTGGTTGCGATTGTCGATACGCGCAATGAAGTGCCAAAAGCGCTACAGAATGCGGCGAAGGCCCGTGGGATCAAAACCTATCTGGGATACACGGCCACAGGGACAAAGGGTCGCCTGCGCGTCAGCGCTTTGCGCGTCAATCCTGTGCGCAACGGCAAGGTCGGCGCCGGGCATATGCTGTTCTGCGACGCGGTCCTGGTCTGCGGCGGGTGGACGCCCTCGTTGCATCTTTTCTCACACACCAAAGGCTCACTCGATTGGGATGCGGACGCCAAGGTCTATTTGCCGGGCCACAAAACCGAAGACGTGCATATCGCAGGTGCCGGCCGCGGGCTCTGGGGCATCGCTGCCGCGCTTGACGATGGTACAAAGGCTGGCATGGATGCGGTCAAGTCGCTCGGTGGCAAAGCGGGCAGCGCAACCTACGAAGTTGCTGAAGATCGTACCGGCACCGGCATAACTCAAAAGGAACTGCCCACCGACCGCAACCCCGGCAAAGCCAAGGCTTTTGTGGATTTCCAGAATGACGTGACCGCCAAGGACATTCGTCTGGCCGTGCGTGAAGGCATGAAATCCATCGAGCATGTCAAACGCTACACCACCAACGGCATGGCGACCGATCAGGGCAAACTGTCAAACATGAACGGTCTGACCATCGCGTCCGACGCGCTTGGAAAAGAGGCGCCGAAAGTGGGTCTCACGACCTTCCGACCGCCATATACACCGACGACATTCGGGGCGTTCGCGGGCTATCACAAAGGTACCCATTTCGAGGTGACACGCCGCACGCCGATCGACAGCTGGGCCGAGGAAAATGGCGCAGAGTTCGAGCCGGTCGCTCTTTGGCGGCGGGCATGGTACTTCCCCAAAGCGGGCGAGGACATGCACAAGGCCGTGGCCCGCGAATGCAAGGCGACCCGTGAATCCTTGGGCATTTTCGATGCTTCCACCCTCGGCAAGATCGAGGTCTCCGGCCCCGATGCGACCGAGTTCATGAACCGGATGTACACCAATCCGTGGACCAAGTTGGGTGTAGGGCGTGCACGTTATGGTCTGCTGCTGGGCGAGGACGGGTTCATCCGCGATGACGGCGTCATTGGCCGGATGCGCGATGACCTCTTCCATGTCACCACGACAACCGGCGGTGCCGCGCGGGTTCTCAACATGATGGAGGATTACATCCAGACGGAATGGCCTGATCTCAAGGTCTGGTTGACCTCGACGACCGAGGAATGGGCGACCATCGCGCTCAACGGCCCCAACGCGCGCAAGGTGCTGGAGCCCTTCGTCGAAGGTGCGGACATCTCCGCCGATGCCTTCCCGCATATGTCCGTGCGCGAATGCACCGTGGCAGGCTTTCCCTCGCGGCTCTTCCGGATCAGCTTCACTGGAGAGCTTGGCTTTGAGATCAACGTGCCCGCCCGTCATGGCCGCGCGCTTTGGGAAAAGCTGTGGGAAGAGGGCAAGAAATACGACATCTGTCCTTATGGCACTGAAACCATGCACGTTCTGCGCGCTGAAAAAGGCTTCATCATCGTCGGTCAGGACACGGACGGGACCGTTACGCCGCAGGATGCTGGCATCGGCTGGGCGATTGGCAAGATGAAGTCCGACTTCGTCGGCAAACGATCGCTCGACCGGCCCGACATCGTGGCGCCGAACCGCAAGCAGCTTGTCGGCCTTCTGACCGAGGATCCCAAAACCCTTCTGGTCGAAGGCGCACAGATCGTGGACAACCCAAACCAGCCCAAGCCCATGAAGATGATCGGGCATGTGACGTCATCCTACTGGTCGGAATCGCTGGGCCGCTCCATCGCGATGGCGGTGGTCGAGGGCGGGTTCGATCGGATGGATGACACCCTGCACATCCCAGCCGAGAATGGCGCGATCGTTAAAGCTAAGGTTACAGGAACCGTTTTTTATGACCCCGCGGGCGACCGCCTGAAGGTCGAATGAGGAGAACAAGATCATGAATGCTCCGGTGACATCTTTTGACGCGGTATCGGTTTCTGTACTGCCACCAGTGGCGCGCTTTAACCTGCGCATCGCGCCTGCCGATTTGGCGACAGTCTCCAAGGCTTTTGGCCTGACCTTGCCCACCAAGATCGGGCAGGGCGAACAGAACGGGGATCGCGCAGCCTATTGCATTGGTCCTGACGAGTGGCTGCTACACGCCGCAGAGGCTGACCAGCACGCGATTGTCGCGGCCTTTAACGCCGTGCGCGAAAAGACACCACACAGCCTTGTGGTGATCTCGGACCGTGAGTTGACCATCAGCGTCACTGGTCCTGCTGCCTTGGATTTGCTGTCCGTGGCGTGCCCACTTGACCTGTCGCGCATGGCCAACGGCAGCGCCAAGCGGACGGTGTTCGATTATGCCCAAGTTGTGCTGATCCGCGATGGCGAAGACGCTTTCCGCATTGAAGTCTGGCGGTCGTTCTTTCCGCATGTGCACGGCCTGCTTGAAATCGCTGCGCGCGAATTGGCTATCGGTCTTTAACGCCCGACCTCAACCGTACAATTGACGCGCCCTGACAAAGGGCGCGACCCCTTCCTTATGTCTGAAAGGACCCATCCCATGCTCGATTCCGCTAAAACCACCCGCATCACCGACACCGCCATTGCTGATGCCGTCAGCCTTGAGCTTGACCGTCAGCAGACCCAGATCGAACTGATCGCATCTGAAAATATCGTCAGCCGCGATGTGCTTCTGGCGCAGGGATCGGTGCTTACCAACAAGTACGCCGAGGGCTATCCGGGTCGTCGCTACTACGGCGGGTGCGAGCATGTCGACACTGTCGAGCAGATCGCCATCGACCGTCTCAAAGAGCTCTTCGGCGCGGGTTTTGCAAACGTACAGCCGCATTCCGGCGCGCAGGCCAACCAGGCCGTGTTCCTTGCCCTGCTGAAACCGGGCGACCGGATCATGGGTCTGAACCTCGCGCATGGTGGGCACCTGACGCACGGCTCGCCCGTCACCATGTCGGGTAAATGGTTCGATGTGGTCAGCTATGAGGTCTCCAAGGACGATCTACTCATCGACATGGACAACGTGCGCAAAGTCGCGCTTGAGACGAGGCCAAAGCTGATCGTCGCGGGCGCATCGGCCTATCCAAGGCACATGGATTTCGCAGCATTCCGCGCCATTGCCGACGAAGTCGGTGCCTATCTGATGGTCGACATGGCGCATTACGCAGGCCTTATCGCGGCGGGCGAATATCCTGATCCGGTGCCGCATGCTCATGTCGTGACTTCGACGACGCATAAGACGTTGCGCGGCCCGCGTGGCGGGATCATTCTGACCAATGACGAAGCACTGGCCAAGAAGTTCAACTCCGCCGTGTTCCCTGGCAATCAGGGCGGCCCGCTAATGCATGTGATTGCGGCCAAGGCCGTGGCTTTTGGCGAAGCGCTGGAGCCTTCGTTCAAGCAATATGCAAAGGACGTGATTGCCAATGCACGTGCGCTTTCTAAGGTGCTGGTTACGGGCGGTCTTGGCGTGGTGTCGGGCGGCACCGATTGCCACATGGTTCTGGTCGATCTGCGCCCCAAAGGTGTGACCGGCAAGGCGGCGGAAATCGCACTCGAACGGGCAGGGCTGACCTGCAACAAGAATGCTATTCCGTTTGATCCTGAAAAGCCCTTTGTCACCTCCGGCGTGCGCCTTGGCACATCCGCAGGCACGACGCGCGGCTTTGGCGAGGCTGAATTCCGCAAGGTGGGTGAACTAGTTCTCAAGGTGATCGACGCGTTGTCGGCGAATCCTGAAGGTGACGCGGCTGTGGAGGCAGCGGTGCTGGAAGAGGTGCGCGCGCTTTGTGAAGCCCACCCAATCTACGCCGACGGCGTGTAAGTCATGTTCTTGTCGGTTTTCGACATCTTCAAGATCGGTGTCGGCCCTTCGTCGTCGCACACGATGGGGCCGATGACCGCTGCCGCGCGTTTCCTCGACGATCTGCGCGGCGGGGCCGAAAAAATTCCTGGAGCGGGCACGCTGACCCGCCTAGGGGCGTCACTTCATGGGTCGCTCGCCTTTACCGGCAAGGGCCACGCAACGGACCGCGCGGTCATCCTCGGGCTGATCGGGTACCTGCCTGCCTCGCTTGATCCCGATGCTGCCGAAGAACTTGAGACCGAAGTCCGCCGCATCAAACGCATCAGCCCGCCAGGTCTGGGTACGCTCGATTTCGACCCCGAGAGCGATCTTGTGTTTGATTTTGGCCCACCCTTGCCGGGCCATGCCAACGGGCTCGTCCTGCGCGCTTTCGACGAACGCGGGAATCCCTACATGACGCAGACCTACTATTCGGTCGGCGGTGGATTTGTCGTGACCGAGGCCGAGCTTGAGACCGAAAAGGCCGCCAAGACGAAGACGCTGCACGCCAAGAAAGAGGCGATGGGTTATCCCTATCCTTTCGGGTCAGCAGCCGAGATGCTGGAGATGGGCCGCGCATCGGACAAGAGCATCGCTGAGATGAAACGCGCGAATGAGTGTGCCCATCAGAACATCCAGCCACGCGAGCTGTCGGGTCAGATCACCCGTATCTGCGACGTGATGAACGCCGTTATCGACCGCGGCCTTCGGTTAGACGGCATTCTGCCCGGTGGTCTGAGCGTCAAGCGGCGCGCCAAAGCGATGCACGAACAGCTTCTGGCGGAACGCGGAAACAACCGCAGCCAGCCGCATGTCGCCAATGACTGGCTGTCGGTCTACGCAATGGCCGTGAACGAAGAAAACGCCGCCGGGGGCCGTGTTGTCACCTCGCCCACCAACGGCGCGGCCGGTGTCGTGCCGTCGGTCGTGCGCTATTACCGCGACCACTGCATCGGCGCCACGGATGCAGGTGTGGAAACGATGATGCTGACGGCGTCGGCCATTGGCGGGCTGATCAAGCACCGCGCGTCGATCTCTGGGGCGGAATGTGGCTGTCAGGCCGAAGTTGGCAGCGCCTCGGCCATGGGAGCAGCTGGACTGTGCGCAGCACTTGGTGGCACAAATGAACAGATTGAAAACGCGGCTGAAATCGCGCTTGAGCATCACCTTGGCATGACCTGCGATCCCGCCGCTGGGCTGGTGCAGGTACCCTGTATCGAACGCAACGGTCTGGGGGCCATAAAGGCGGTCAGCGCTGCAAGTCTCGCGCTGCGTGGGGACGGTACACATTTCATGCCGCTCGACAATTGCATCGAGACCATGCGCCAGACCGGCGAAGACATGAACACCAAATACAAGGAGACGAGCCTTGGAGGCCTTGCTGTCAACCTGCCGGAATGCTGAGCCAAATCCAGTTTTGCGGGAGCCATCCGAACCACAATTCATCCTGAAACTATCCTGCGACGCGGCACCGGGGATCGTGGCGGCGGTGACGTCCGCGCTGGCCTCCCAGGGGGCCAATCTCGTCGAGACCGCGCAGTTCTGGGATCGCCAGAGTGATCGCTTTTTCCTACGCGTGGCGTTTCTGGCAGAGGACGGCGATGAGACCCGCATCCTCGACGCGCTCGCACCGATCAAGGTGCAGTTTGATATGGATTTGAACCTCCGCCATACGGCACGCAAGCCGCGCCTGCTCATCATGGTGTCGCGCTTTGATCACGCAATGCTGCATCTTCTGTACCAAGTTCGTGTTGGCTGGCTCGATGCTGAAGTCGTGGCCATCGTTTCGAACCATCCGGATGCGCGCCGCATCGCGGAACACGAAGGCTTGCCCTTTTACCACCTGCCTGTAACCCGTGAAACCAAGGCCGAAGCCGAGGCGGAACTGCTGAAGCTGGTCGAGGAAACAGACGCCGATCTGGTGGTTCTGGCGCGTTACATGCAGGTGCTGTCTGACGAACTTTCGCGCGCGCTGTCGGGGCGGGTGATCAATATTCACCACTCCTTCCTTCCCAGCTTCAAGGGTGCCAAGCCCTATCACCAGGCGCATGAACGTGGGGTCAAGCTCATTGGGGCCACGGCGCACTATGTCACCGCCGACCTCGACGAAGGGCCGATCATCGAGCAGGAGGCTGAGCGAGTCGCCCATTCCATGACCCCGGACGATCTTGTGGCGGTCGGCCGTGATATCGAAGCGCGGGTTCTGGCGCGCGCAGTCAAGATGCACCTTGAAGGACGCGTCATGCTGAGCGGGCAGCGCACGCTGGTTTTTACGTAGCCGCCGACGAACATCACAGTGCCGCATACAGCACTGCGTTGCGCAGACCCGCCGCCCGCTGCGATGACATAGCTCGGGTGGTATTGGTCAAAGAAACGAAGACTTAACAACGAAACGGAATGAATCCGGAATTCCAGATCATCGGAGTCCAGGCAATCTGGAAAAAAAACTGGTCAGAAATTCTGACATCTTGAATACCATGCAAAGAAGTACTCTCTAGGATCGTGAAAATGTCGCGAGGATATCTCTACGTTTTATTCTTCACGGCCATCTTTTTGCAAGCTGGAGCATATGGCCTCACCTTTATGCTGCCGAGGCTGTTTGACAGTTTCGGGGCTGATGAAAAAGTCGTGGGCAGCATGCTTTTTGCGACGACGATCTCAACTATCGTGACTGTCTACTTCTCGGGTCATCTGTCTGACTATTTTGGACGACAGCGCACGTTGAGCGGGGCTTGCATTGCGATATCCGTTTCCCTTTTTCTTTATGGCTTTGTTGATGTCGTTGGGATCAGTTTGGTCGTGGCCAGCCTCTTGTTGGGGTTTGGGTGGGGGCTCACTTATTCGCTCGGTCCTGTTGTACTGTCGAGGCTTGTCAACGCGGACATGCGCGTACGCTTTTTTACCCTCCTTTCGGTGTTCGTCATGGCAGGCTTTGGTCTTTCCCCTGTCCTGGCAGCTGTCCTTGAAGGTGCCGGATTTTCAGTGCGCCATGCATTTTTCGTGACTGCGGCCCTGTGCATCGTCAGTGCCATCCTGTTTTTGTTTCTCGATCGCCCGATCAAGGCACACGCGATCAACCCGCGGGCCGAACTGCCTTCGAGGATCACACGCGCCGCTTTGTCGGGCGTCATCGCATCGCGCTCGTTCCTGCCGATCATGATGATCTGCCTCGGGGCCAGTGTCTTCGCTGGAATGATCAATTTTCAAACGGTGTTCGCAGATGCAAGGGGCCTTAATTACGCCAGTTTCTTCTTGATCTATACCATTACAGTTGTGGTTTTTCGTTTGATTTTGTCGCGTTTCAAGGGTGGAACAAACCCGTATCGCACGATTGCAGTGCTATTATATGTGATGTCTATCAGCGTCGTGATATTCATCTTCAGCGGCGCAAGTTTTCCGCTGTACATGTTGGTGGCTGTTCTCTTTGCGGTTGGCTACGGGATATCCTATCCGCTCCTTGTCACTGTGACAGCCAACGATGCCGAGGAGCACCTCAGTGCACAGACCCTACAGCTCTTTGCGCTCACTTATTTTATTGGCATATTCGGTTTCCCGCTGATTGCAGGCTGGTTTATCGTAGAATTGGGCACCTGGCCACTTTTGGCGTTTGTCGCTGCTCTTGCCTTGATTGAGGCAACATTGGCGCTTCGACGATCGTTGAATTAGGCGTTCTCTCTGGAGTTGACCACCTTTGCGTTGATGTCTTTCGTTTGTCCGTTTTGGCAGTTGCTGATGGCGGAAATCATGTGTGAAAGGCGGCAGCAATTTCGGCGGCCAGCCACGCGTTGTTCTCGACCAAAGCAATGTTGGCCTTGAGGCTCTGCCCGTCCGAAAGCTCGAAGATCCGTTGTAGCAGGAACGGCGTCACCTCTTTGCCTGATATACCCCGCGTTTCCATCTCTGATTGCGCCATTCGGATGTATTCATTGATGATGTCAGCGGGTATCTCGTCTGTCGCCGGAATTGGGTTTGCCACCAAGAGCCCAGCATCAAGGCCAAGTTGGTCTCGGACTTTTTGAAACTCGGAAATTTCGGCAGCACTGTCCAATCTAAGCGGAACAGCTAGGTCCGACCCGCTTGTCCAGAAGGCTGGAAGCGTGTCTGTCTGATAACCCACAACAGAGACGCCTTGTGTCTCAAGTACTTCCAATGTCTTTGGCACATCGAGAATGGCCTTGGCGCCAGCCGCCACGACAATCACATCTGTCTTGCCAAGTTCGGTCAAATCCGCCGAAATATCGAAACTTGTTTCGGCCCCGGCGTGAACGCCGCCGATTCCGCCCGTGGCAAACACCCGAATGCCTGCCATCCTTGCCACGATCATCGTGGCCGCAACGGTTGTCCCGGCCGTTTTTCCTTGCGAAATCGCGAAGGCCATGTCTGCGCGAGAGATTTTCAGGGCGTCTTTGGTTTTTGCCAGACGCAAGAGTTCCGTTTCAGTCAGGCCAATCTTCAGGCGACCGTCCAGCACAGCGATGGTGGCAGGAACTGCGCCGTGCCTGCGGATTATGCCTTCGACGTTCCTCGCCATGTCCACATTTTCGGGAAAGGGCATGCCATGTGTGATGATTGTGCTTTCAAGGGCGACGACGGGTTTGCCGTGGTTCAATGCGTTCAATACATCCTCGTGGATGTCGATAAAGCCGGGTAGGGTGGCCATGTCCGTTTTCGCTTTCAGCATGATGTTGGATGTTCATTAGTAAGTGTTCTTGAAGGAAACTTCCTCGTGATTCCAGCTTGAATCACCAATATTGTCCCCCAATCCCAATATGCATGAGGTCCCTATGTCCGACGTCCGCTTATCTGATTTGTCTACCCCATGCTTGCTGGTCGATGAGGCCATTATGAAACGCAACATTGATCGCCTCTCGCGATATGCGGCGTCTCTCGGTGTCACTTTACGGCCGCATCTGAAAACGACAAAGAGCGTCGAGGCCGCTCGGTACGTTTTGGCGGATGAATATGGGCCCGCGACGGTGTCAACGCTTGCCGAGGCGGAAATCTTTGCCGAGGCAGGGATCACGGATATCCTGTATGCTGTTGGCATTAGCCCAGATAAACTGGATCGCGTCGTTGCCCTGCACCGCGCAGGATGCCGACTTATCGTATTGCTGGATAGTATCGCGCAGGCCGAGGCCGTAGCGGCGGCCTCCAAGGATTCTGGGATCGCGATCCCGGCCATGATTGAAATTGACAGCGATGGACACCGTAGCGGTTTAACGGCAGACGATCCGGCTTTGATCGACGTGGGCCGCATCTTGAATGCAGGTGGTGCAGAGCTTTGCGGCGTATTGTGCCATGCGGGTGAAAGCTATGGCGCTATTGGACGCGCAGCGCAGGCCGTCTGCGCGGAACAGGAACGGCGCGCAGTTGTTGACGCGAGTGACCGGTTGCGCGACACAGGTCTGCCCTGCCCTGTGGTCAGCGCTGGCTCGACCCCCACGGCCCATGCGGCCAAAGATCTAACCGGTGTCACGGAACTGCGCGCTGGCGTCTATGTTTTCTTTGATTTGGTCATGGCAGGGATCGAAGTCTGTGACGTTGATGACATCGCGCTAAGCGTCCTCACCACAGTCATAGGGCATCAGACAACGCGTGGCTGGACCATCTGTGATGCAGGCTGGATGGCAATGTCGCGTGATCGCGGCACGGCGAGCCAGCGGGTGGATCAAGGCTATGGCGTTGTTTGTGACGAGTCGGGCAAAGTAATTCCGGGCCTAATCGTCATTCAAGCCAACCAAGAGCACGGTGTCATCGCACCATATCCGAAATTCGATGGCGATCTCCCGGATCTTCCGCTTGGCACCCGGCTTCGCATCCTGCCCAATCACGCCTGCGCCACCGCCGCGCAACATCAGCACTATCACGTCATCCCGGTAGAGGCCGATGCGCCGCTAGCCTCATGGCGGCGGTTTGGCGGCTGGTAGGGGCAAATTAAGGAAAGATCGGCCATGACCTCCAAGAGCTATACATTCACTCACGCGTTATGCCGCAAACCTTCGCGAACCATTGTAGATGGATTGCGCGCGGTGGACACCGGAATGCCTGATTTGGACGTGTTTGCCGAAAATCACGCCGATTACGTCGCCGCGCTGCGCAGCACTGGGGCAGAGGTCACCGTGCTTGACCCCTTGGAGGCGTTTCCGGATTCGGTCTTTGTTGAAGACGCTGCACTTTGTCTTCAGGAAGGCGCAGTTGTCATGCGCCCGGGCGCGCCAAGCCGTCTTGGCGAAGCGGCAGTGATGGTCCCGCATCTTGAGGCGCTTTATGGCGAGGTGCTGCGGATCGAAGGAGACGGTTTCATCGAAGGCGGTGATATCCTGACGACCGAACGGGAAATCCTCATTGGTCTGTCCGCCCGAACTGATCAGGCGGGCGTTGACGGATTTGCCCGACTAGTGGATCGCTGGGGCTATCGCGTACGGATCGTCGACACGCCAACAGGTGTTGTCGCGTAGCCCTTAATTGGGTTCTGCCTCAATCTGTGTGGCGCAGTGGCAGCATTCGGGCTCTGAGGAGTTCTGGTCCGGCGCGACCGTACATGGCGCGCTTGAGGGTCTTCAGGCGATTGACTTGGCCCTCAGCCTGACCGTTGCTCCACGGAAGTTCGATGGCATTGCGCACGGCCTCGATGTCGCGGTGCAGCGTGCGGGCAAAGCGCATGATTGGTGGGATGCCAGTCTCAATGGCCAGGTCGATCCATGCGTCCAGCGGGGCGGACTGGTCGCCGCGCAAAATGCCCTGAAACCGCATGGCAAGGCTCCGCATCGTGGCAAAGCTTGGCGATCCGGCCTTCAATGCATCTACCTTTTGGGCCTGGTCTGCGGTCAATTTGCGTCGCGGCTTGATACAGAGCGCCGCTGCGACAACCGGCGAAATGGCGTGACCGGTTTGCGGGTCCCGCACAGGCGCCAGGGGCAGCGGCGTGTCGGTCGGGCCTGCTAGAACGGTTTGTTCATCCCTTCGCCATCCGGCCAGCAGACGTTGCAAATGAGACAAGCTGCCCTCATAGCCATGGCGTTGAATTTCGACCAATAATTCCTGGCCGGACCGGATACCCTGTTTCCAGAGATCGGCCAGTATGCTCTCAAAATACCACGGCGACGTGGGCTTCAATGCAGCTCGGCGGCGGTCTGGTGGCGAGTCGGAGCTCAACCACTTCGCCACACTACGACGCGGGAAGCCGGTCCGACGTCCAATTTCGCTACAAGACAGCCCTTGATCACGAAGCGCATGGATGTTTCGGAAAATTTCCTCACGTGATTTCCGATGAGCAAGACGCGATCGCAGTAGATGATTGGCCGTGCTGATGTTTTCGGCATCTGACAATAGCGCCCGCCCGGTGGCGCGGCCATGCATATTCATCTGCTCTTCAATGGCCTGGCGCAGGTTCTGGACGAGATGGAAACGGTCTGCGACCTGCAGGGCTTGCGGTGCACCCTGACGTGCGGCCTTCGCATATCCGCCACAACGATCCCGACTGATGACTTCAATCTCAGGGTGCTGCCGCAGCCAGCTCGCACAGCTTTCAACGCTCCGATCCGGAAGAATATCAATTACGGTCTGCCGCTCGAGATCGACGATGATGGTTCCGTAAGTCTGCGACTTGCGCCAGCTCCAATCGTCGATGCCAATGACCGTTGGCGGCGGGGCGACGCTTTCCGCACACTTCTTGAGGTGTCGCAGCACCGTGTCATTGCTGACACCGACGCCTAAACGGCGCAAGAGCCGCTCGGCAGGCCGTCCACCCGTGGCGTGCCCCAGATGAACTACAATGTCATCAGCACGCGAAGTTCGACGTGCAAATGGACGCGCAATTGACGAGGTGTAGTCCGAAAAAGTCCGCCGCGGGCACGTGGAAGCGCGACATCGCCACCTGCAGACCCAGAGTGCGATTGTTACCTTGTCGCCAAGTGCAGGTAAATCCTGTAGCCGCCTTTGCCGCCACCCGTGACGACGCCGAGAATGCAAACCACAATCTGGGCAGATGCCTCTCGGTGCCAAAACACCGGATACAAGCCACCCGCCGGAATCACGTCGCTTAACGCCTTGAACCGAAACGTCGCTCCCGGGCGACCAGTGCTTTTTTGAAATCACGACTATCCCTCCCGAATGTTCCAAGCTCAGGATAGTTGCGCCACACAAATTGAGGCAGAACCGATTTAAGGGCAACGCGACACTGGGCAAGGGCAGAGGGGGTTCACGCTGCGCGACTGGCAAGACTGGCTGGACGCCTTGGAGCTCTGGATGACCGGCTGCTGCGCGGTCCGGAAGGCTGGCGGCATCGGCTCGCTCTTATCGAGGCGGCGGATCTTAGCTGGTTCGCAGGAGATCGTGTGAGCCCCGATCGGCTGGCGCTTTGGTTATCCATGCGTTTGTCTGGAGTGCAGGATGACTCGGAAGCACTGGCCCGTGCCGGATGGGCCGTGCGACGCCTGACAGGTGGTCCGGAGCCAATGGTAGATTTGGCGGCCTTCCTGGATCGGCGTGATCCTGAGAAATTCGAGGACAATGCCGAGCGCTTTGACGAGCGTGTAGGGAGCTGGCTGGACGTGATGACAGCCGCGGTTGACCTCCACCCGATCACGCGCGCTTGCATGGGGTTTCAGCTCTGGAGTCTGGCTGGCCTCGGCCGATATGGAGACCGGATTGAGGCCGCTGTGACTGCTGGCAGGATCGCGGCCAGCGACGGCAATGGAGCCATCTTTGCGCCGCTGGCCATGGGCGGGGCAGGGGGCTTACGTGCGTCCGGCCGTCCAGCTGAAAGATTGGCCCGCTGGCTGGATGAGATGGAAACTGGTTGCCTGACCGCGATGCGACATCTCGACGATCTCGAAGCATGGTCAACGCGGGCGGAAGCTGAGACGGCCGCGCTCTCGGGTAAAACCTCGCCAAACTTGCTTGCGGCCCTGACCGAATGGCCCCTCGTTTCCGCTCCTATGGCCCAAACCTTGACCGGTGCCAGTCGGGCAGCGGTTCAGCGCAACCTCGCATGGATGGAAGCGCGAGGCCTCATCCGGGAAGTGACCGGGCAGGGGCGGTTTCGGATGTGGCAAGCAGCGACCTGAAGGTGATCCAGAACACGCATAAGCACGCATATGTTAAGTTGGCTCTTGGCCAAGAGTGCGCATGACTCGGGCGCACCTGGGACGAATACTTCTCGGGCGAAAGCGGCGCGCCTAAGACCCGCAGCAAGAGTTAAGTCCGCTATCCGCGTCGGACCCGGGGTCATGCCAGCCAAGTTCGCAGAACGTCAGAAGGCCGCAAGCATGTGGACTAGGCCTTTTTCGATGTTCTTCCACGGCTTCTTGCCCACGGTATGTAAGAACCAACATCTGGTACCGCAGATATTTTTCGTAAAGAACTGCATGAAGCGACAACAGATTTTGTGACCCACAGGCCTGGATCAAGGACTTATGGAACTCCCAGTCATATCGGAATCAGGATCGGAGCGACCACGCCCTGCGCCAATGGCTGCGGGAACTGGCGAATAAACGTCGCCGGTTCGGATATCGTAGTTAGGGCATCCTTTTGGCCAGAGAGGGTTTTGAAGTGAACCATTAGAAGCTTTTCCGTCTCTATCGCGAGGAAGGGCTGGCCGTGCGCCGCAGGTGATCACGCAAACGCGCACTGGGTACGCGCAGGCCCATCCTAGTGCCGGATCGCGCCAATCAGCGTTGGTCGTTGGACTTCGTGTCCGATGCCTTTGCTAATGGCCAAAGGTTCCGTGTGTTGTGCATCGTGGATGACTGCACGCGCGAAGCCTTGGCGGCCACTGTGGTGGATCGCTCACTGTCAGGTGAGCGGATGATCCGCGAACTGGATGACCTGATCGGGAGGCTGGGTCAGTTGACTTTCTGACCCACGATCAGATCAAAGCGATGACAACGGCCGACCGTATCGTCAACCTCGGCACTCGTCAGGGGTATGTTACCCCCTGGATCACGACGTCAGCGGAAAAGCGCCCTTAGGGGTGCCACAGCCTCTTGCCAGCTGTCACGCGCTTCTAGCCGGTCGATCCAACTCGCAACTCCTGGGTACTGGTCCAGTAAAATCCCCGCTTGATCGCGATACATGAAGGTGGTCGCAAGATAGAAGTCGGCAAGGCTGAGTGCGCCTGCGATCCAGTCCTTGCCGTCGAGTCCGGTTTCCAGAACGGCAAGGAACTGATCTGTGGCTTTTCGTTCCGCTTCGACCACAGTCGGATCGGGATCGCCCATGCCGAATTTCTCTTTGAGAAACAGCTCAAAGGACAATTTCTGCATCGCCGGGCCAAGGTGGATCGCTTGCCACCAGGTCCATTGATCGACGAGGGACCGCGCCTTGCGGCCCTCAGGATAGAGGCCCGCCTCGGGCCGAAGCCCCGCCAGATAGGCACAAATTGCCCGGGATTCCCAAAGCACGAAATTCCCGTCCTCCAAAACGGGCACCTTTGCATTGGGATTGCGAGCGAGAAATTCCGCCGCGCGGTTGTCCCCGGCCCGGATGTCGACCTGGACGATTTCGAGGTCCACGCCCAGTTCGTGTGCCACCGCCCGCACACGCAGCGCATTGGGCGAGAAATTCGCGTTGTAGAGTTTCATGATTTTGTCCGCCTCTATAGTTACTGCGGCGCCCGAAGAAGCACCGCCCGGTTTTCGGTCAGGAAATCGGTAACCGACTGTCCGGACTTGCCGGTGAGCGTCTTGAGATCGTCGCTGGCCACATCAAGGTAGCCTTCGGCGATTGCCTGGTCGAAAGAGACGAAAACACGCGCCATGAACTCGGGCAGGCCATTTGCGATCATCGCCTGCACCATGTCTTCGGCCGGCATCGGAACGTAGGGGATGTCCTTGCCGGCGATGTCCGACAAAAGCGCCGCGATATCGGCCTGGCCGGTGGATTCGGGCCCGGTGATGTCCAGGACCTCGCGGTCGGTCGCATTCATCAGCGCGGCAGCGGCGGCGCGGGCGCAGTCGGCGCGCGTGACGTAACTCGCCCGTCCGTCCCCTGCCGCGGCAAAGAGCTGCCCCATGTCGATCGCCTGCGGTCCGCTCATAAGCAACAGATCCGTGTAAAGGTTGTTGCGAAGGATCGTGTAGCTGGCGCCGCTTTGCTCGATCAGCTTCTCGGTGTTCTGATGATCCTTGCTGAAAGTGATGGGGCTTTCGGGTACCGGGCTGGCAAGCGAGGTATAGACGATGTGGTCGATACCCGCCTCGCGTGCGGCGGTGATCGCATTGGAATGAGCCGCGAGCCGTTTGCCCGGCTCCAGATCGTCGGTGGAGATGATCAGGATCCGCTTGCCGCCCGCGATGGCCGGACCCAGTGTTTCGGGCGCGTTGAAATCGCCTTGGCGAACATCCACCCCCTTGTCCCTGAACTCGGCGAGTTTGTCGGCGTTGCGCGTGACCGCGATGATCGGACCGGCGCCCGCCTCGATCAGTTGATCGATTACCTGGCGTCCAAGCTGGCCGGAGGCGCCTGTGACGATAAATGGTCCGTTCTGAAAGCTTGCCATGGGCGTATTCCTGTTCTTTGAGAGAGAGTCAGCCGTGGATGTGAACCTGCGCGGGGTTGGCCAGCTTGCCGCGGGCGAAGTCCCAGCTCGTTGTCAGGATTTTGATCATGACGTCGACCTCTGACCCATCGCGCGGCGCAAAGGCCATGACGGCATTTGCCGGGATGTGTCCGGCCGACGCCATCGGGTGCGGTTCGCCCCATCCCTTGGCGATGAGTTCATCGACCGCCGCCAGCGGCAGCATCATGTGCGACGAACCGTCATAGGAGGGATGCACATGGGCAAATTCGCGTCCGATCATGAAGGCTTCACGCGGGCCGCAGGCATGCGCCACCGGCAAGACCAGTGCTTCGGCGCCGGGCACCGAGATGCCCGACCGGCAGCGCTCGACGAAGGGCAGGGCGAAGGCCTTCTCCTTGAAAAATGCGTGGATCTCTGCCGAGGAGTTCTGCGACACCTGCTCATGCGGGGCGCAATCGGTGGTGTCGGGGCGCGGGCCCTGCCGCGGGGGAAGTTCGAAGCTCATGGTTGGTCCTATCCAAATCTGAACGCGCTTTCGACCGCGCCCAACACGTGATCCTCGAGGGTCTTCTCCCCCCGATCCGCAAGCGCAGCCCCGGCCACGACGTGCAACGGGATCAGATGTTCCTCGCGCGGATTGGCATCGCGTGCGCCGGGCGCCTGATCCCACTCGGCCAGCATGGCATGGCGCACTGCGGGGTCTTCATGGGTCACCGCACTCGTGAGCCATCGGTCAAAGTCTCCGCCGTTCACCGGGCCGTCCGGTCCGCCCCTCATCGCCCGCATCATCTTGCCCATGTTATGATAGGTATTGCCGGATCCGATGATCAGCACCCCTTCGTCGCGCAAGGGCGCCAACGCGCGACCGACGGCAAGATGCGCCTCGGGGTCGAGATCGTCGCGCAGGCTCAATTGGACGGTGGGGATGTCGGCCTCAGGAAAAGCCACCTTTAGTGGAACGAATACCCCGTGATCGAAGCCACGCGCAGCATCGGCCCCGGTTTGGAATCCCGCGTCTTCTAAAAGTGCGCGTACGCGGGTCGCCAGCGCGGGCTCGCCCGGCGCGGGCCAGGTTAGCTGATAGGTATGCTGCGGAAATCCCTGATAGTCGAACAGCAGAGGCGGGGCGGGGTTGGTCTGCAAGGTAAAGACCCGCTCTTCCCAATGGCCCGAGATCACGAGGAGCGCCTTGGGCCTTGCCGGCAGGCTCGCAGGCAAGTCCTCAAGGAATTTGCGGTGCCGATCCCAGGCGTCAGGCGGGTTCCAGTCCATGAAGAAACAGGGGCCACCCCCATGGGGAACAAACAATGTCGGCTGCTTTTCAGTCATGTTGTCGTCCTTTTAAACCCAAGTCCGAGGCTATGGGCACCCCCGTGGCAACTCCGCAGCAGATCAGATTGGCGCTGCCGGAACTGCCGGTGCATAGGCCGACTTGACCGCACGCACGCGATTGGCGGTCAGCCACGAGACGATCAGGAGTACCCAGGTCGCCAGAGCCGGCGACCAACCCGGATCGCCTGCGCCCACATGGGCCCCGAAGGCGAGCACCAGATGCCAGAACATTGCCGCATAGGCCCAAATCTGCCAGCACCGCCGAAGGGCGCCAGAGGATCACAACGGCACCGACGATCTTCAAAATTGCGAGTGGCCAGATGATGTATGTGGGATAGCCCAACACCTCGCGATACATGCCCGCGACCATGTCGTGGGATGAGATGTAGAAGGCCGCCGCACCCAGATAGACCAATGCCACAAGGCCGGTCGCGATCCAGTAGACATATTTTGCCACGTTGTCACTCACTGCCGCTCTCCCGGTTTTCGGCGGGTTGTTAGGCTGCCGTTTTCCATATAGTATCATTAGGTGCCTTGCTTCATCAGTTAAAGTAGGCACTTAAAAGTAACTTACTTTCGTGGGCTGCGAGGGCTATCCACAATGAAAAGCGTCCAACCAGCTTCCTGCCCGATGGAGGCGCTGCTGCGTGTCATCACGGGACCTTGGACGATTTATATCCTTTGGGTTCTGTCCGAACAGGGTCCACAGCGTTTCGGCGCGACCAAACGGCTGGTGCCTGGAATTTCCACCCGGGTCCTGACTGAGAGGCTGAGAATGCTGGAACATGCCGGCGTGGTCTGGCGCGAGCAGGCCATGACCATCCCGCCCGCTGTCACATACGGGCTGACTGAACGCGGCGCGGAGCTGCGCGGTGTGCTGGACACCCTTGGATCCATTGCACGCCGCTGGGAGGCGGAGGGTGCTTTCGACGGGACGGCACGCTCGGCGGAATGATGACGTCCGTCCTGTTCGCGGAATAATCCCGCGCCAGAAAGCACCGCGAACGGAGCACGGCCCGAAGCTCATGACGAATTGAAAGCCGCGTTGGGTATGCCTGACAGGCGGCACTCACTCCGAACGATCCGCCCAGGTTTGCGGCTTGCCGCCACATAAAAATCAATTTACTGTACCGACTAGACGGTACAGTCAAGTTTGAAATCCCGCAATGCTGCACAGGACAGGAAGAGCGAGATGCGCGAGAGAAAAATGGCCGAGGTTTTGTTCGGCGCGCGGGAGGTCTTCTTCCGGTGCGGTTATGAAGGCGCCACCGTCGATGCCATTGCCGCCGAAGGGAAAGTGTCGAAGGCAACAATGTATTCGTATTTCCCGACCAAGGAGCAGCTGTTTCTGAGCGTCGTGGAATCCGAATGCGGTCGGCTTGCGGAAGAGATCCTCCGACCCTTGTCCGCAGGTCCCGAGCCGCGCGCCCAGTTGGAAAAACTTGCCCTGCGCATGATCGATCTCGTTCTGGACGAAACCTACATCCGCCTTCTGCGGACGTGTATCGGTGCCACCGAGATGCTTCCCGAGGTCGGGGAGGTGTATTTTCGTGCCGGACCGAAACGGGCACGCGAACTCATCAGTAAAGTTCTGGAACGCCTTTCCCGGGAAGGCGCGCTTGAGATCGACAACCCCCCGCGTGTTGCGGATCACTTCATACATCTTTGCGTTTCTGGACTGTTGATGCCACGCCTGCTGGCCGTGCAAAGAACAGTCGAGCGGGACAAGCATGCGGCCGATGCAGTCACTGCATTCCTGCGACTCTACGGGAGCGGACATAGAGTAGAGCTCTGAACTGACCTTGCTTTCCGACAACGGGGCAGTGCTCCAAATCTCTCAATAAAATTGCCGAATGGACAGTGAATAATGACCATACAATCCAAAATGCAGGCAAAGAATGCGTCACCAAGGATCCTCGGCGCTGCGCGGGCAATTGCGCACAGAGAGGGCGCGGGAAAGATTACGATCGACGCCGTCGCGCGTGAGGCCGATCTCAGTAAAGGCGGGGTCTTATACAATTTTCCGACCAAGAGAGCGCTTCTTGCCGGGCTGCTTGATGAGATGCTCGCAGAACATCACGAACGCCTGGCATCAGTCCCGGAAGATCGCAGATCCCGCACCCTGCGTGGGCACCTGGAAGCAATCGTGCAAGCCAGAGCCGTCGATGACGACCTCTCGATGGCGATTCTCGCGGCTGCCGCGTCAGATCCGCGGCTGCTCGATCCGCTACGGGCTGAACTGACCGGCGACCTTGAGCGTATCCTGTCCGACACACAAGACACTCCGGGTGCTATGGTTGTCGTCCTAGCGATCCAGGGACTTCGGTTCCAGAAACTTCTGGGCCTTCCCGACGGTGGCGCGGATCTCAGGGGACGCGTCATCGAGCAATTGAGGGCCATGATTAATGAACTCGAATAGAGAGACACGAAGTTTGAAGCGGATCGTTTTTGTTATTGCGGTAGCGGCCGTGTCGGCCGTTGCCGTCCCGTTTGTTTCGCCGTTCCTGACCGATGTGCTGGCCCAGACCGCGACGGACACCCTGGAGGCAGAAGTCGATACAAGGCCTGCAGCGAACGTGGAGCGACCAGTCACGGTCGAAGTGACCCGTGCGCTCAATCGCGTCGTAAGTCAGTCTCGCAGCGTTGCAGGCCGCGTCGAACCTGCTCGAACGGTGGACCTTGCGTTTCAGATACCCGGGCAGATCATTCGCCTTGAGGTTGAGCCCGGCGACACGATTCGCGAGGGCGAGGTGATCGCGGAGCTCGACCAAATCGATTTCGAACTCGCCGTCGACCGGGCTCAGGCGTCCTACGACCTGGCGAATTCCGAACTCGCGCGCGCCTCGGACCTCGCCGATCGTGGCGTGGCGTCCGACGCGCGCCTCGACACGGCCCGCGCGCAGTTCGTCCAGGCAGAAGTCGCGCTCCGCGAGGCAGAGCGGCGCCTGTCCCAAACGAAAATCGTCGCGCCATTCGACGCGATTGTGGCGCGCACCTTCGTTGAAGAATATGTCAACGTCACGTCGGCCGCGCCTGTCGCGCGTCTACAGGATGTCAGCGAGATGCGGCTCGTGATCTCCCTGCCAGAGGAACTTGCGGCCATTGCGCGGTCGGCACCCGATGCCTTCGAGATCGTTGCAACTTTTCCGGCTGTTCCGGGTTACACCGCGCCTCTGGTGCTTCGCTCGTTTGCGACCGATGCCGACCGGACGGCGCAGACCTACGACGTGGAATTTGCGATCACGGGTGATATCGACCCGCGTCTTCTGCCCGGGATGACTGCGGATGTGCGCATCTCCATTGCCGCAGAAGCAGATCGCCCGCAATCCGTGATCGTTCCGGTTTCGGCGGTGGATACGACGAGCCGAACCGAACCGTCCATCTGGATCTACGAAGAAACGTCCGGCCAGGTCGCGCGCAGGGCGGTCCGTTTGGGTCTTCCGATCAACAATGAGATTGTCGTTCTGGATGGCCTGAAGGGCAACGAATTGGTTGTTTCCGGCGGCTGGTGGCGGCTCAGGGACAATCAGACCGTGACAGTTTCGGGGCTCTGATCCCGTTCTTTTTGACAGGACAAGAATAGAACCATGGCACTCAGCATCTCACGAGCGAGCATCGAGCGTCCTGTGGCGGTCTGGCTCACCATCATCTTTTGTCTCCTCGGCGGCTATTGGGGGCTGAACACGGTCGGTCGACTTGAAGACCCGAGCTTCACGCTCAAAACGGCGCTCATCTTCGTGCCGTATCCCGGCGCCACGGCTCTGGAGGTTGAAGAGGAGGTCGCCGACGTCGTCGAAAATGCGCTGCAGCAAATGAAGCAGCTCGACCGGGTGGAATCGAAGTCGATGCCGGGCATGGCGCAGATCACCGTCGAGATCGAGATGACCTATGGCCCGGACGAGATCCCGCAGGTTTGGGACGAAATGCGCCGCCGCATCAGCGACGTGGAGGGGGACCTTCCCGCAGGAGCGCGACCGCCCATCATCAATGACGATTTCGGCGACGTCTATGGCATGTTCTATGCGGTAACGACCGAAGGTCTGAGCCCATCGGAGCAGAGGGATTTGGCCACGACGCTCCGGCTCGGACTGGTCACTGTCGATGGCGTCGCCAAGGTCGAGGTTCAGGGCCTCTCCGAAGAGGTAATCACCATCTCGATCCCGTCTGCACGCCTCGAGATGCTGGGCCTTCCGCCGACCCAGATCCTGGGCATTCTCGCAGACGAAAACCAGGTGTTCACCAACGGCGAGATCACCGAGGGCCCTGCCCGGATCGGCCTATCGGTTCCGCCGGGCTATATTAGCCCCGAAGGGATAGAGGAGCTGCGGCTGGGCACGGCCGGAAATGTCGGCCAGATCGCTGTCAGCGACATCGCCAGCGTGACCCGCGAGGCGGCCGAACAGCCTAGCCAGATCATCCGGCAGAACGGCACGGCGGCATTTACCTTTGGCGTTTCCGCGTTGACGGACCAAAACGTGGTCGAAGTCGGTCAGGCGGTTTCAGCACGGCTTCAACGGCTCAAGTTGGGGCTTTCTGAAGGTGTCGAGATCATACCGATCTACGAGCAGCATGTCGTGGTGGACGAATCCGTTTCAAGCTTTCTCGTCAGCCTCGGACAGTCGGTCGCGATCGTGGTCGGTGCGCTGATGCTGACCATGGGTTGGCGCGCAGGCCTCGTGGTGGGCTCGACCCTCGGGCTCACCGTTTTCTCCACACTGTTCTTCATGTCAGTGTTCGGGATACAGATGGAGCGGATCAGCCTGGGCGCCCTGATCATCGCGATGGGGATGCTGGTCGACAACGCCATCGTCATCACAGAAGGGATGGTGATCGGCATGGCGCGAGGAAAAAGCGCGGAAGACGCTGCTGCCGAGACCGAAAGCGCCACGTCAATCCCCTTGCTGGGGGCGACCGTTATCGGGATCATGGCGTTTTCCGGTATCGGGCTGTCGCCTGACGCCACGGGCGAGTTTCTGTTTTCGCTTTTCGCGGTGATCGCCATCTCGCTGCTAACAAGCTGGGTCCTGGCAGTCACGGTGACGCCGTATCTCGGCAAGCTGCTGCTCAAGGCCCCCAAAAACATTTCGGATAATCCCTACAAGGGCGTGTTCTACGCGACATATCGCGGGATTTTGTGGATGGCGCTGCGCGTCCGCATTCCGGTTGTTCTGACGATCATTGGCATCACCGTTTGGTCCGTTATGGCTTTCGGACAGGTCAAGCAGGCCTTCTTCCCCGCCTCGAACACGCCGATTTTCTACGTTGAGTTCCAGATGCCGCAGGGAACCGATATCAACACGACCGACGAAGAGATGCAGCGGCTCGAGCGGATTCTCATGGATGAGGATGCCGTAACCGGGGTAACGGCCCTCGTCGGGCGCGGGGCAAGCCGATTCATGCTGACATACAACCCCGAGCAGGCGGATGCCAGCTATGGCCAACTCATCGTCCGGGTTGCGGACGCCGCAACGATCGCGACGATCGCGAGCAGACTTAACCAGGACTTGCCCGCCGAATTCCCCCACGCTCTGATCCGTGTCGAAGATATCGTGTTCGGACCGCCCTCCGGTGCCGATGTTGCAGTTCGTTTTTCGGGACCCGATCCGGTCATCCTGCGCCAGCTCGCGGATGATGCGATGAGGATTTACGAGGAGGCAGGAACCATCACCAATCCGCGCACCAATTGGCGGCAGCGTGAGATCCTCGTCGAACCCATCGTCGATGAGGCACGAATGCGGCTGGCTGGCGCAACGCGCGGAGCGATCGCGGATACCATCCGCTATGGAACGTCCGGACTGCGCGTTGGCGACCTACGCGAGGACGACGTGTTGATTCCGATCCATCTCCGGCTTCCCGAGAACGAACGCGACGGGGTCGACCGCCTTCGTGACCTGTCGGTATGGTCCGATGGGGCAGGGTCCTATGTACCCATGGCCAACCTTGTCGAAAGGTTCGATCCCCGTCTTGTCGAGGCACTCATTCACAGGCGCGACCGAGAGCGGACAATCGCCGCCCTCGGCGGTGCCCGCAGCGATCTCACCGCGGATGAGGCATTCCGAAGCGTCCGCACCGAGATCGAATCCATCCCGCTTCCCGACGGTTATGCAATGGAATGGGGCGGCGAATTCGAAAGTGCGCAGATGGCTCAGGAGTCGCTTGGCAAGCAGCTTCCCCTGGGCTTCCTGGTCATGTTGACGATTTCGATTTTGATGTTCAACAAAGTCCGCCAACCGCTGATCCTGTGGCTCGTGGTGCCAATGTCCGTGACGGGCATGGTCCTGGGGTTGCTGTTCACCGGTCTGCCCTTCACATTTACGGCCCTGCTCGGCTTCCTGTCGCTTTCGGGAATGTTGATGAAGAACGCAATCGTTCTCATCGAAGAGATCGACTTTCTACGTGCACAGGGTGTGCCCGATTACAAGGCGGTGATCGACGGCTCAGTCAGCCGTCTTCGCCCTGTGGTGCTCGCCGCCGGCACGACGATCTTTGGCATGATTCCGCTTCTGCCCGATGCGTTTTTTGCCTCGATGGCGGTGACGATCATGGGCGGCCTCGCCTTTGCTTCGGTCCTGACGCTCGTCGCGGTTCCGGTGCTCTATGCGCTTCTGTTCCGGATACGGCCACCGAAACGGGACGCACAGTCGGACGGCCTAGCGGCGACCGCCTGACACAACGATCCTCCCTAAAATAGGATTTCGAGCCAATTTGAGGATAGCGGAATGGCCCAGAAAAAACAAAACCGGAGTGGATCGTCGCGAAGCTCCGGGAGTCCGACGATCCCAGGGCGCCTCGTGCGGAGTTTCGAAGTAGAGTCCGTGGTCCAAACGGCGCAATTCAATAGCGCTCGTTGGATAACTGAAGCGTTTCGACTTTAGATTGATACATGGCTTATCGTTTCTCGCACTCAACCGAAGGGGGCAGAAAGAGACCAAATTATTCAATCTTAGATCGAAGCGCTGTAGCGTACTATTTTGCACTCTGCGGCATCAGACCCCCATTTCGCAATCTCAAGTCTTGAGGTTTGCCGTCCACGAGGCTACTATTCTAACAAATGTTAGATTACTGGCGGCGAGAACGAATGCCTGGACCCCTTGATCACCTGAAAATCATCGAACTTGGCCACGTAATTGCCGGACCTTTTTCGGCAGCCTTGCTCTCGGATTTCGGTGCAGATGTCATCAAGATCGAGGCACCCAACCGAACGGATATGATGCGCGACCTCGGGCCCAAGGCAGAGGATGGAGCGGGCGTTTGGTGGAAGACGCTGGGCCGCAACAAGAAGATTCTGAGCCTAGACTGGAAGTCCGGCGAAGGCCGGGACATCCTGCGCAAATTGGTTGAAGGTGCCGATGTTCTTATCGAAAACTTCCGACCGGGCGTGCTTGAACGTGCTGGTATCGGGCCTGAAACCCTTCATGAGTGGAACCCAGATCTGATTGTTCTGCGCGTATCGGGTTACGGACAGGAAGGTCCGATGCGGGACGTACCTGCGTTTGGTCGTGCGGCAGAAGCCATGAGTGGTTTAGCACATCTGACCGGTTTCCCCGACGGGCCGCCGATGCACCCCGGATTTCCGGCGGCCGACAGCACGACAGGTCTGATGGGCGCATTGGGAATCATGATTGCGCTGTTTGCCCGCGAAAAGGGGATAGTACGGGGTCAGGTTGTCGATCTTGCGGTGTTCGAAGCGCTGCTTCGATTGATGGACTATCCTGTTCCCGCGTTGACGGGTGCTAACCTTTCGCCGCGGCGCAACGGGCTGCGCCAGCCGATGGACTTTGCGCCAGGGGGCATGTTCCGCACGTCCGATGGGGTTTGGCTGACCGTCTCGGCAGGTAGCGCGGAAACAGCGCAACGCCTGTTGCGCGCGGTCGGAGGGGACTCTTTGGCCGATGACCCGCGGTTCGAGACACTCGGCGAGATGTCGCAGCACATGGCGGTGGTCTTTGACGCGATCAATGATTTCGTCACGCAGCACACAGCTGAAGAAGTTACGGCTGTATTCGCCCGACATGATGCGGTTGCCTCTCGGGTGTTGAGCGTCGAGGAGATCACGACCAATGAGCAGATACGCCATCGCGGGGACATCGTATCGGTCGAGGGCGAGCAGACCCAGGTCATCGGTCCGATCCCGCATCTAAGCGCGACGCCCGGTGAACTTCGCTGGCTGGGACGACCGCCCGGCGCAGACAGCCGAAGTATTCTAAGCGATCTTGGTTTTGACGATGAGCAAATCTCTGCCCTTTGTGAGGCAGGACTCGTGAGACTGGAAGGCAGGGGGACGCCATGACATTTAGAATGACCACCGGCCAACAGGAAATCCGCGACCAGATTCTGCGGATTTGTGCACAATTCGACGATGACTACTGGCTGGACCGGGATCGCAACGGTGGTTTCCCCCATGATTTGCACAGGGCAATGGCCGATGGCGGCTGGCTTAGCATCGCCATGCCTGAAGCGGTCGGCGGCGCCGGCCTGGGGATCACTGAAGCGACGATCATGATGCAGGCGATTGCTGAGTCAGGGGCTGGCGCGAGCGGGGCCTCGGCCATCCACATGAACATTTTCGGGCTCAACCCGGTGGTGAAGTTCGGGACTGATGAACAGCGCGCGCGCATGCTGAGCCCCCTAATCGCAGGTGATGAAAAGGCTTGTTTCGCCGTGACCGAACCGACGACGGGGCTGGATACCACAAAGCTGAAGACCATGGCGGTGCGACAGGGAGACAGGTATGTCGTGCATGGTCAGAAGGTCTGGATTTCGACCGCGCAGGTTGCCCACAAGATGCTGCTTCTGGCCAGAACAACGCGGCTTGAGGATGTGACTAACCCGACCGAAGGGCTGAGCCTGTTCTATACCGATCTCAACCGTAATTTCGTTGATGTGCGAGAGATCGAAAAGATGGGGCGCAAGGCTGTCGATTCGAACGAGGTCTTCATCGACGGGTTGCCGATACCTGCCGAAGACCTGATCGGAGAAGAGGGCAAAGGGTTTCGGCAAATTCTGCATGGGCTGAATCCAGAACGCATCCTTGTGGCGGGCGAATGCATCGGCATCGCACGCAACGCTCTGACCCGCGCGGCGCAATATGCCAATGAACGAGTGGTTTTCGACCGGCCCATCGGTCAGAATCAGGGCGTTCAGCATCCGCTCGCTCAGGCTTGGGCGCGGGTGGAATCGGCCAATCTCATGGTGATGCACGCCGCCGCCCTTTACGATGCGGGGGAGCCCTGCGGCATCGAGGCGAACGCAGCCAAGCTATTGGCCGCCGACGCCGCGGTTGAGGCGACCGAGGCCGCACAGATCACCTTTGGCGGATTCGGTTACGCAAAGGAATATCACGTGGAGCGTCTGGTCAGAGAAGCGCTCTTGTTCCGCATTGTACCTGTGACGCCGCAGATGTTGTTATCATTCATTGCTGAAAAAGCGCTAGGACTTCCAAAGTCTTACTGACCGCGAGACACGGATTGGGATAGCGCGTATTCCCTACTTGATTATTTTTCTAACGTCCGTTAGATTATCAGACAAAGCCCCGCAATAGGGGAAAAGGGAGGAGGCGTCATGAGTGAGACGCAGTTCGGGTCTTCGCGAGAAGACCTGTCAAAACGCACAACCGTTTACGCACATGATTTGTTCGCGGGCAAAACCGTCGTTGTAACCGGCGCAGGCGGAGGTTTGGGGCTGGCGATTGCGGCTCTGTTCGCCAGGCTGGGCGCCAATCTGGCGATCAATGGACGCAACGAGGAAAAGCTGGCCTCGGCCAAAGAGTACCTCGAGAGTTTTGGGGGCAGAGTTTTCGCCGTGCCCATGACCATCCGTGACCCTGAACAGGTCGAGGATTTTGTCGCTAAGACGAATCAGGAATTCGGCTCCATAGACGTTCTGGTGAACAATGCGGGGGGGCAGTTTCCACAGGCTGCGCTGGATTTTTCCCCGAAAGGCTGGACCGCCGTCATTGACACCAACCTCAACGGAACCTGGTGGATGATGCAATCCACGACGCGCCACTGGGTTGAGAACAAGCAACCGGGTTCCATCGTAAATATCGTGGCGGATATCTGGCGCGGGATGCCTGGCATCGCTCATACCTGTGCAGCTCGGGCGGGGGTGATTTACCTGTCCAAATCGGTGGCGGTGGAGTGGGCGCCGCATGATATCCGCGTGAACTGCGTGGCACCGGGTTGCTGCGAAAGCAACGGTTTCGGGAACTACCCTCCAGAGGGTGCCGCAACTTTCCAGGATTCCAATCCGATGCGGCACGCCGGGGACGAATGGGATGTCGCTGAAGGTGTTGTCTATATGGCGGCCAACTCAGGAAAGTTTGTTACCGGTGAAGTTCTGAACATCGACGGTGGGCAGCAATTGTGGGGGGACCCATGGCCAACGGGTCGACCGGACCATTTCCTGATTTCCTGATGAAAGCCATGAACCTTAATGGGGACAATAAGATCCAGATGACAACGAAGAATAAAATAGCAGTTGGTACCGATGGCGGGGCGCTTCTGGAGTGCAACGGGGTCGAACGACGGTTTGGCGGCATCGTTGCTGTCACCGGAGTTGATCTCGTCATTCGGCAAGGTGAAATCTTTGGGCTTGTCGGACCGAATGGTAGCGGCAAGACAACGCTAACGAACGCAATTACCGGGTTTTATCCGCCAAACGTAGGCACTGTCCGGCTGGCGGGAAAAGACATCACGGGCACAGCGCCTCATAAGGTTGCCAAGCTCGGGGTTGCGCGGACGTTCCAGAATCTTGCCCTTTTCAACGGGATGAGCGTTCTGGACAACATCCTGCTCGGGCGGCACATCCACATGAAACCGGGCGTCTTACGCACGGCGCTTTATTGGTGGGCGGCGCGGCATGAAGAGATCGAGAACCGTAAGATCGTCGAGGAGGTGATCGAGTTTCTACAGCTTGAAAGCATCCGACATGAGTTGGTCGATGGTCTTCCGATCGGGCTGAAAAAACGGGTCGAACTTGCGCGGGCATTGGTGGCCGAGCCGCAAATGTTGATACTCGATGAGCCGATGGCAGGCATGAATCAGGAAGAGAAGGGGTATATGTCCCGCTTCATTCTGGATGCCCGTGCCGAACGCGGCGTCAGCGTTCTGCTGATCGAGCATCATATGGATGTCATCACCGGCATCTGTGATCGGATGCTGGCGCTTAATTATGGCGAAATGATCGCCAGCGGCATCCCGAAGGACGTTGTAAAAGACCCGCGGGTCATCGAGGCATATATCGGAGGGTCGCATGACTGATTTGACGCAAAAACAGTCTTCGGGCGGCGATACGATTGGTGCACTGCTGGCGCAAAACGCGTCGCGCCACGGAAAGGATATCGCGCTTCGCGAAAAGGAACGCGGGATCTGGAAAGAAACCACTTGGGCGGAATACGCCGAAGAGGTGCTTGCCTGCGCGGCCGGACTTGAAAAAATCGGCGTAAAGCCGGGCAAGGCAGTACTTATTCTGGGCGATAACCGTGCACGGTTGTACGGCGGCATGCTGGCTGTTTCGTTGCTGGGCGCCTATGCAATGCCTGCCTATCCGGGCGCGACAATCGAAGAACTTCGGCACTTTCTTGGCGAAGTCGAAATCGTCGCGGCCATCGCCGAAGATCAGGAGCAGGTAGACAAGATCCTGGAACTGAAGGACGCGGGCGCCGAGGGTATCGACCACATCATTTATGATGAAGCGCGAGGCCTCGGATTCTATGAGGTTGAAGGGCTGATGTCCTGGGATCACCTGATCGAAGTCGGTCAGCACGATCTTAATGAAACCCCGGGCTTGCGCGAAGATCTCTTTGGTCGGGCAAAGCCCGGCGATCCGGCCATTTTCATGCATTCGTCAGGGACCACGGGAAAACCGAAAGGTATCGTTCTGAGTCAAAAGAACGTTCTTGCTGCGGCCAGGAACGGGCATGCAGCGGGTGCATTCGACGACAATGAGGAAATCCTCGCCTATCTGCCGATGGCCTGGGTGGGCGACTTCGCCATTACCGTCGCGGCGGCGCTGCTCTGCCGGTTCACCGTGAACGTGCCTGAACGTCAGGAAACCGTCGTTCGCGACATGCGCGAAATCGCTCCGACATTCTATCTGGCGGCGCCGAGAAGCTGGGACCAGATGCTGACGACGATCCAAGTGGGTATCGAGAACTCGACCCCGGTCAAAAAATGGCTGTACCATTTCTTCATGGACCGGGCGATTGCCGCCGAGACACGCAAGCTGAATGGCATTAGCGGCGGTGCACTAGAGCCTTTGGGCCGACTTTTGGGCGAGGCGATCGTTTTTGGTCCGATCAAGGACCAGTTCGGGATGAGTCGTCTGAAGAACGCGTTGACTGGCGGCGAAGCAATCGGCGAAGACACGTTTGTTTTCTACCGAGCCCTGGGAATCAAATTGCGCCAACTCTACGGCCAGACCGAAAATAGCGCGATCAATGCGATTCAGTCTCCGGGCGAGGTGCGCCTCCATACCGTTGGCAAACCCGCGCCTGGCGTCGAGGTGAAAATTGCCGAAGACGGAGAGATCCTGGTGCGTTCGGACAGCGTGTTTGAGGGGTACTTCAACAAACCCGAAGCGACCGCCGAAGCGCTTGAGGACGGGTGGCTGCATACCGGCGATGCCGGTTATCTGGAGAATGACGGACACCTGGTTGTTCTGGGCCGTGTCTCCGAGGTCATGCATACAGCCGGAGGCGAGCGTTATGTGCCAAACTACATTGAGAACCGGTTGAAGTTCAGCCCCTATATCAAGGATGCGGCTGTTATCGGTGCCGGCCTGGATGAATTGACCGCCATGGTCTGCGTGGATTTCGAGGCAGTGGGACACTGGGCCGAAGTGAACGGCGTGCCTTATGTGTCCTATTCCGATTTGTCGCAACGTGACGAGGTCGCGGCGCTGCTGCACGGGGCATTCGAACGGGTAAATAAGGCCGTCACAGAGCCGTTGCGCCTGCAACGCTTTGTCAGCCTGCCGAAGGAATTCGACCCGGACGATGGTGAGATCACGCGGACCCGAAAACTGCGACGCAAGGTTGTACAGGAACGCTATGCCGACGTGATCGCGGCGCTCTACGACGGTTCAAAAGATGTCCACGTAAGCGCGCAGGTGACTTACGAGACAGGGGAAATAGGGAAGGTCGAAAGAAGCCTTCCCATCAGGGAGGTATAAATGGATTGGGTCTTTCTATCTGAACTTGCGATCAATGGAGCCTTGACGGGTCTCTTGTATTCGCTCTTCGCTATCGGCCTCGTGCTGATCTACAAAGCGTCCTCGGTGCCCAATCTGTCGCAGGGTGGGCTGACAATGGTCGGGGCCTATGTGGTTCTTGCCCTTTCACATGACGCGGGTCTGCCGCTGTGGCTGGCCATTCCGCTTGCTGCGGTGATCATGTTCGGCCTGGGATTTGGCATTGAGCGTGTTGCCCTGCGCCGTCTCGCGGGCCGTCCGGTCGTCATGATCCTGATGCTGACACTTGGCCTGGACATCTTCCTGCGGGGGACAACACTTGCAATCTGGGGTGGGACATCCCGTTCGGTTGATTTGGGGGTCAGCTATGAACCGCTGTTCCTGGGCGACATCTTCGTCAGCCGCATCCATCTTGTCGGTGCCGGTGTTGCGCTCGCACTCTTTGTCGCCTTCATGCTGTTCTTCCGAACCCGAACCGGGATCAAGTTGCGGGCGATCGCGGATGATTACATGGCTTCGTGGTCGGTCGGCATTTCGGTTGAGCGCGGCGTAGGGTTGTCCTGGGCACTGGCATCAGTTGTTGCCGTCGCCGCAGGCGTCATCTGGGGCGAGATTCAGGGTGTCGATCAGGCGCTGTCGCTGTTGCTTCTGAAGGGTCTGACGGTGGCCGTTCTTGGTGGACTCGACAGTATCCTCGGCGCAGTGATCGCGGGCATCATTCTGGGCGTCGTCGAAAACGTTGGTGCCGATCTTCTGGATCCGCTTGTCGGAGGCGGAAGCCGCGAGCTTATCGTCGCCGCCGTGCTCATTCTTACGGTCATGATCCGTCCGCACGGGCTGTTCGGCCGTCACGACATCGAAAGGGTCTAAGGGATGTTTTATAGACTTTCCGGCGTCCATCACGCCAACTATGTATCCGATAGTCGTATCTTCAAGGTACCTGCTGACCGGAACCTGGCTGTATTCATCTTCCTGATTGGACTTGCCGCGCCATTCATCATACCGTCGCTCTACCTGAACAGTTACATGCTTCCGTGGCTGATCTGGACGGCCGCCGCCCTTGGACTTAACCTGGTGACAGGTTGGGCTGGCCAACTTCACTTGGGCTATGCTGCGGTCATGGCCGTCGGGGCGTATTCGGCGATCCACGCGGCGCGTTTCGGCGTGCCATGGGAATTCGCCCTGATCATTGGCGGGTTGACGTCATCTGTGATCGGCAGCCTGTTCGCCTTTGCCGCATTGCGGGTCAAGGGTCTCTATCTCGCACTCACGACTCTTGCGATGCAATTCGTGATGGACTGGGTTCTGACCCACTCGCCGGCGATTTCAGGGGGCTCGCACGCATCGCTCCAGTCACCAACTTTGGCGTTTCTTGGGCAGGATATTACCTCTGATACCGGTTTTTACTATGTCGCCTTCGGATGGTGTGTGTTGGTGACGATCTTCATGCTGAATCTCAAACGCACTGGGCTTGGTCGTGCCCTGGTCGCGGTACGCGAAAAAGACTTTGCTGCCGCGATCCTGGGTGTGAACAGTTTCTATTACAAGATCCTAGCCTTCGCGACTTCGTCTTTCATCGCGGGCGTCAGTGGTGCTTTGCTTGTCGCCACCTTCTTCTTTCTTGCCGCGCCGGAGCAGTTTTCGGTCACCGTATCTATCCAGGTTCTTGCGATGGTGATCGTTGGCGGCCTCGGCAGCGTAATCGGATCCTATTTCGGTGTTGCTCTGATCCTTCTTGTCCCCGGTTTGGTGAACGGTCTCGTCGTCACGGTGAGCGAGGGGCTTGGTATGCAGATCAATGTTGAAACGCTCGCTCACATCCCGAATGCGGTCTATGGCGCACTGATCGTCATTATCCTTCTGATCGAACCGCTCGGTTTGGGAAAACTCTACGGCAACATCAGAGACTATCTGATGGTCTGGCCCTTCGATCAGTTCAAGAAATAAGGGAAATGCCGATGCAAGAAAAAGTAGAAGCCCAGAACATTCTGTCCATGAACAGTGTAGAGGTGCTGTATGACAATGTGATGCTGGCGATCAAAGGTGTTTCGGTCCAGGTCCCAACAGGCGAGATGATCGCGCTCTTGGGCTCGAACGGCGCGGGCAAAAGCACCACGTTGAAAGCGATCAGCGGTCTTCTGAAGGCAGAGCGCGGACGCATCAGCCGAGGTGAAATAACCTTCCAGGGAACAGACATAACCGAAGTGCTCGCGCAAAACCGCGTCGGGATGGGTATCTGTCACGTCATCGAAGGGCGGCGGGTCTTTGAACACCTGACCCCCGACGAGAACCTGACCGCTGCTGCGCCGCGCGGAATGTCCCGATCGGCGCTGAATGCGGAAAAAGAAAAGATTTACGACTATTTCCCACGACTTGCCGAACGCCGCAATTCGCAAGCAGGCTATTTGTCTGGTGGCGAGCAACAGATGCTGGCCATCGGCAGGGCGCTGGTGACGCAGCCGAAACTGTTGATGCTCGACGAACCAAGTCTCGGCCTTGCCCCGTTCCTGGTCGAGGAAATCTTCGGCATCCTGCAAAAGATCAATCAGGAGGAGGGCGTATCCGTCCTGCTGGTGGAGCAGAACGCGCTGGCCGCTCTGGAGATTGTTTCGCAAGGGTATCTGATTGAGAACGGCCGCGTTGTCATGCACGGCACGGCCGAGGCGCTCAAATCCAACTCCGACATTCAGGAATTTTATCTGGGTGGCGGAGAAGAAACCGATTTTCACAACGTCAAGCACTACAGCCGACGCAAACGTTGGCTGAGCTGAGGTACTATTCAGAAATTGTTCAGGAAGGATCAAATGAAGGAACTTACCAAAGCGTTGGCCGTGTTTTCAATGGTTGGCGGAGCGATGTTCGGCACCCAGGCGCTGGCTGAGCCATTCAAGATTGGCGTCTGCTACGACCTCAGCAAAGCCTATACCTTTGCCACGCCGCAGGTTGCCCAGGCGGCACAAGATCTCGCCAAGCTGGTCAATATGAAGGGCGGTATCGGAGGAGAACCGGTCGAGGTTATCGTGCGCGATCATGGGAACGAACCGCAGCGCGGGATCGAGTGTTACTCCAAGCTCAGCCGCGAGGGTGTGTTCGTCTTCGATACACTGTCCACACCGGTGTCTCTGGCCGTCCTGCCACGGGCTAGGGAAGATGGGCGCATTCTGATGCAATCGCTTGTCGGCCGCGGCGATGCCGTGGATGGCACGGTCTTTGACTGGGTCTATCCGATCGGGCCTACCTATTGGGGGCAGGCCGCCAACGACGTCGCCTACATCAAGCAATTGCACGACGGCGACTTGTCGGACGTGAAGGTGGGGTTTGTCTACTTCGATTATCCCTTCGGACAGGAGCCAATCGAGATTCTCGAAACCCTTTCCGAGAAAGAGGGTTTCGAGCTTGAGCTTTACCCCGTTCCGCTGCCCGGCAGCGACCAGGCCGGAGTATGGTCCAAGGTGCGCCGCGACAAGCCCGATCACGTGATCGTCTGGATGCTGGGCGGTGCCCATGTGGTCGCATCGAAAGAGATGCAGCGCAATCGCATCCCGATGGAAAAATACATTTCGGTCAACTGGCTGAACGAGGTCGATATTGCCAATATCGGCACTGATGCGGCCAAGGGCATCAAGCGCGGGACCAATGTCGTGGGCGGTCAGGATGTCGCCCTGTTCAAGGAGATCATGACCGAGCTTTATGACAACGGACAGGGCTCGGGCCCGATTGAGAAGACGCAGGACGTTTTCTATAATACGGGGCTGGCCATGTATTCGATCATGTTCGAAGCCGCGCGCAACGCGGTCGAACTCGAAGGGCTGCCGATCACTCCGACATCCTACAAGGCCGGACTTGAGTCGTTGAAGGGTTATGACGCCAACGGGTTGATGGCCCCCATTACGGTAACGGCCGAAGACCACGGCGGCGGTGGCCAGACGCGCATCGAAATGTGGGACGGGGAGGCTTGGGTGCCGCAAACCGAATGGATTTCTGAATACGGCGATGTCGTGTGGGATGTGGTTAAGGAAAGTTCCGCAAAATACGAGCAGTGACAGACTGATAGCAGGAAGGGTGGCGCTGTACAGGGCGGCGGCGCTCACAAAACAGTTTAGCCGCCCTAAACTCAACCAACGGGAGAGAGAGAATATGAAAATCAAACAGCACATCAAGGCGGTGGCCCTTACTGCCGCATTGGCAACAAGCGCGACGGTGGCTGCGGCGCAGGACAAGGAGCCGATCCGCTTCGGACTTTGCTTCGACCTCAGTAAATCGTACACGTTCATTTCACCGCAGGTGGCCCAGGCAGCCCAGGACCTGGCGATGTACACCAACGAAAACGGTGGAATCGAAGGCCATCCGGTTGAAATCATCATTCGCGACCATGGCAACGAACCGCAACGTGGCGTGGAATGCTATGAGCAGCTCAAGCGTGACGGTGTTTTCCTTTTCAACTTTCTTTCCACGCCCGTCACGAACGCGGTCCTGCCGCGGGCCATGAAGGACGGAAACGTCCTGATGCAATCCTTCGTTGGCCGCGGCGACGCGGTTGACGGTGATGTGTTCGACTGGGTGTTCCCGGTTGGTCCGACTTATTGGCAGCAGGCCGCCAACGATGTCGCCTTCATCAAAGGCCAGATGGGCGGTGATCTGAGCAAAGCAAAGATCGGGTTCATCTATCTGGACTATCCCTTCGGTCAGGAACCGATCGAGATCCTGAAAACACTTTCTGAAAAGGAAGGGTTTGAGCTGGAGCTTTATCCTGTGCCGCTCCCCGGGTCGGATCAAGCCGGCGCATGGAGCAATATCCGCCGTGATAAGCCAGATTACGTGATCAGCTGGCTTCTGGCGGGCGGACACGTGGTCGCCTCCAAGGAAATGCGCCGCAACCGCTTCCCGATCGACCGTTACCTGTCGGTCAACTGGCTGAACGAAGTCGACATCGCCAACATTGGCGCTGCAGAGGCAAAAGGCATCCTGCGTGGTACCAACGTGGCCGGTGGTCAGGAGGTTCCGATCGTCAAGACGATGCTGGACACCTACTATGCCAATGGCAAGGGCAGCGGTCCCGAGAGCTTGGTTCACGACGTGTACTACAACACGGGCATGGCCATCTACTCGGTCGGTTTTGAAGCTGCGCGTATCGCGATTACCGAAAACGGTTGGCCGATCACACCGGAAAGCATGAAGGCTGCCTATGAATCGATCGAGAACTTCGATGGCGACGGCGTCATGGCCCCGGTGACCGTAACCGGTGAAGACCACGGCGGTGGCGGCAAGACCCGAGTCGAACAGTGGAATGGCGAAACCTGGGTTCCGCTGACCGACTGGAGCGCCGACTATCTCGACGTTGTGTGGGAAGTCATCAAGCACAGTTCCAAGTCGTTCTCTGTCGAATAAGCAGGAACTTCCCCGCGGCAAACATGTCGCGGGGAAGCTTCGCACTAGAATGTCTCCAGTTAAAACGAAGCAGGTATCATGAGCCCAATTGATGTGAAAATCGAAGACGGCATTGCGACCGTCTGTATCAATCGGCCCGAACGCAAGAACGCGCTTTCCGTGGCCGCGACGAACGGGCTGACGGAAGCCTGGGAAAAGATCGAGGCGGACGACAGCGTTCGTGTGGCCATACTGACCTCGGCCGATTGCGGTGTTTTCAGCGCCGGGCTGGACCTCAAGGAAGCTACGCAAATCGCGCGCGACGAAGGCGTCGATATCCTGTCAAAAATGCGCGATCCATTTCACGAGACCATGCGCGCCTGCAAGAAGCCGATTATCGCGGCGATGACGGGGTCGCTGATGGCGGGCGGCATGATGCTGACGCTGAATTGCGATTTGCGGGTCGGACTCAAGGGGACCAAGGTTGGCATTACCGAGGTGAAGATCGGTCGCGGATCGCCTTGGGCTTCGCCGGCACTGACCATGCTACCGCAGCCCATCCTTATGGAAATCCTGCTGACCGGAGACCTGATGCCGATCGAGCGGCTACATGAGTACGGGTTCACCAACTATATCGAGGACTCCCCCGATGCCGTTCGCGCACGGGCATTCGACCTTGCCAAACGCATAGCCAGCGGGGCCCCGCTTTCGGTGATCGCTGCCAAGGGCGGCGTTCGCGCAACCATGGACCTGGGCTGTGCGGGTGGCCTCGAAGAGGGTAAGCGCCTGCACGAGGTTGTATACGCCAGCAACGACGCGATTGAGGGCCCCAGGGCATTCGCCGAAAAACGAGCGCCGGTCTGGACGGGTACATGATGGAGATTGGAATGACTGACCTTATTCGTCTGGACAGGGATGGGCCTGTCGGAATATTGCGTTTTCTTCAGCCGGCAAAACGCAACCCTTACAGCATCGGGTTCGTCGAAGAACTGGTGGCGCTCCTGCGCGAGGCTGAACAGGATAATGTAATCCGCGTCGTTGTCATGACAGGCGGCGATCATTTCAGCAGCGGCGGCGATCTCGTTGGATTTCAGGCTGAAATCGCGAAAGGCGCAAGGGCGACATCGGAAATGGTCGACCGGGTTCACGATGGCGGACGCGCGGCCTATCTGTTTCGGAAGCCTCTGATTTCTGCTGTATGCGGGGTGGCATTTGGTGCGGGTCTCAGCCTGGCGCTGTCTGCGGATATCGTCGTAGCCGCCGAAGATGCCCGGTTGTGCGAAGTTTTTGCGCGCGTCGGCGGCTGTCCCGACACCGGCTCGAGCTGGCTGCTTCAGCAGCGTGCCGGTGCGGGCGTGGCGCGGATGCTTGTTCTCACAGGTCGTGAAATAGACGGGCGCACCGCCAGGGAACTGCGAGTTGTCGAAGAATGCGTACCCCCCGACCAGGTCGAGCAACGCGCTCTGGAAATTGCCCACGAGATCGCCCCACACCCGATGTTCGGCATTCAGACCGCCAAGCGCGTGATGCGTGCCGCGGCGGAGTGCAGCTATCTGGAGGCGCTGGACATCGAGCGCGATGCCCAAAGCGTTTTGCTGTGTGCGCATGATTTTCCAGAGGCCATGAAAGCGTTCTCCGAGAAAAGAAAGCCCGAATTCAACGACCGATAGGTCGGTAGAAACCGTATCTAACAACCCAAGGAGACCGTAGATGAAGGTGCTTGTGCCTGTCAAACGCGTGATCGACTACAACGTGAAAGTGCGCGTCAAAGCGGACGGAAGCGGTGTCGATCTTGCCAACGTTAAGATGTCGATGAACCCCTTTGACGAGATCGCCGTCGAAGAGGCCATCCGCCTGAAAGAAGCCGACAAGGCAGACGAGGTCGTCGTCGTCTCGATCGGTGTGAAGCAAGCGCAAGAGACCCTGCGCACCGCTTTGGCCATGGGCGCGGATCGCGCCATTTTGGTTAACGCCGCCGATGACGTCCACACCGACATCGAACCGCTGGCCGTGGCCAAGATCCTGAAAGCCATTGTCGACGAAGAGCAGCCGGGTCTGGTCCTGGCCGGCAAGCAGGCCATCGACAACGACATGAACGCCACCGGCCAGATGCTGTCGGCGCTGTTGGGGTGGTCGCAAGGCACCTTCGCCTCGGAACTGGACATCGACGGCGACAAGGCCGTGGTGACCCGCGAGGTCGACGGCGGTTTGCAGACCATCAAGGTCAACATGCCTGCAATCGTCACCGTGGACCTGCGCCTGAACGAACCGCGTTACGCTTCGCTGCCCAACATCATGAAGGCCAAGAAGAAGCCGCTGGACGAAAAAACCGCCGCCGATTACGGCGTCGACACTTCGCCGCGTCTTGAAGTGGTCAAAACGACCGAGCCGGCAACACGTGCCCCCGGCATCATCGTCGGCTCGGTTGACGAGCTGGTTTCGAAACTCAAAGAAGCGGGGGCTGTGTAATGGCTGTTCTTCTACTCGCCGAAGTCAACAATGGTGAACTGGCGCTGGACGCCACCGCCAAAGCCGTCACCGCCGCCCGGGCACTGGGCGACGTGACCGTTCTGGCCGCGGGTGCTTCCGCCGCCGCAGCTGGCGAAGCCGCCGCCAAGATCGACGGTGTCGCCAAGGTGTTGGTCGCTGAAGATGCGTCGCTGGGTCACCGCATGGCGGAACCCACCGCCGCGCTGATCGTGTCGCTGGCCGGTGACTATTCGCACATCGTGGCACCCGCCACGACCGACGCCAAGAACGTCATGCCGCGCGTTGCTGCGCTGCTGGACGTGATGGTGATTTCGGACGCCTCTGGCGTTGTCGATGCAGACACGTTCGAACGCCCTATCTATGCCGGCAACGCCGTGCAAACCGTCAAATCTTTGGATACGACCAAGGTCATCACCTTCCGCACCTCGACCTTTGATGCCGCTGGCGAAGGCGGCTCGGCCGCAGTCGAAACCATCGGTGCTGCCGACAACCCCGGCCTGTCCGAATGGGTCGAAGACAAGGTTGCCGCATCGGACCGCCCCGAGCTGACCTCGGCCGGCGTGGTCGTGTCCGGTGGCCGTGGCGTCGGATCTGAAGAGGATTTTGCCCTGATCGAGAAGCTGGCTGACAAGCTGGGCGCCGCCGTTGGGGCTTCGCGCGCTGCTGTCGACTCGGGCTACGCCCCGAACGACTGGCAGGTGGGTCAAACCGGCAAGGTTGTTGCCCCCGAACTGTATGTCGCCGTTGGCATCTCGGGCGCCATCCAACACCTGGCTGGCATGAAGGACTCGAAGATCATCGTCGCGATCAACAAGGACGAAGAAGCACCGATTTTCCAGGTTGCTGACTTCGGCCTGGTCGCCGACCTGTTCGAGGCCGTCCCGGCCCTGACTGACGCACTGTAAATTGCGTCACATCAAATGCGAGAAGGCCCGCCATCCGGCGGGCCTTTTTGTATGCTCATCTTGTTACTAATTGAAAGGGAACCGCTTTTTTGAGGTGCCCATAGACTCTAATTCATATGGCTTCTATGGCTAGGGCAATCCCCTGCCCACCACCGATACACATGGTAATCAGCGCGCGTTTTGCGCCGGTACGCTCCAGCTCGTAGAGCGCTTTGACAAAGATTATGGCCCCCGACGCCCCGATAGGATGTCCGAGAGCAATTGCGCCGCCGTTGGGGTTCACCTTGTTGCCATCCAGACCAAGAGTTTTACTCACGGCCAAAGCCTGAGCCGCGAAGGCTTCGTTTGACTCGATGACGTCGAAATCAGAAATTGTCAGGCCTGTACGTTTCAAAAGTCCTTCGACAGCCGGAATTGGCCCGATTCCCATGATGTCCGGGCGTACTCCTGCAACATGATATCCAAGCAGGCGTGCGCGCGGTTTCAACCCTGCATCTGATGCAGCATCTGCCGTGGCCAGCACAACTGCGGCGGCCCCATCATTGAGACCCGAAGCATTCCCCGCCGTCACGGTGCCATCCTTCTGGAAGGCCGGACGCAGTTTGCCGAGCATTTCAACTGTGCTCGCCTTGGGGTGTTCATCGGTGTCAAAAGAAGCAGTGTTGCGTTTGACCTTGACCTCGACGGGAACGATCTGGGATTTGAAATACCCCTCTTTGAGCGCGTTCAGAGCGCGCTCCTGGCTTTGAAGGGCAAACGCATCCTGAGCTTCGCGCGTGATGTCGTATTCGGCGGCGACGTTTTCCGCTGTTACGCCCATATGCCCGGTGCCAAACGGACAGTTCAACGCGCCGAGCATCATGTCAGTTGCACCCGTGTCACCCATTTTCTGCCCCCAGCGAATGGCTGGCACGATATAGGGCGAGCGGCTCATGCTTTCGCTGCCACCGGCAAGAGCCATTGTTGCATCACCCAGCATCAGCGACTGCGCCGCTGACACAATAGCCTGTAGCCCAGAACCGCAGAGCCGATTGACGTTCATTGCGGGCGCCTTTTCTGGCACGCCAGCGGCAATAGACGCCGCGCGGCTAAGATACATGTCGCGCGGCTCTGTGTTAATAACATGGCCAAAAACAACGTTTCCAACCTGCTTGCCTTCGACACCTGAACGCGCAAGCGCCTCTTTCGCCACTATGCTACCCAGTTCGATCGGAGACGTGCCCGAAAGAGAGCCGCCAAAGGTTCCGATGGCTGTTCGCACACCATCCAATACTACGATATCTTTCATTTTCACTCCGGTTCTTCATTTTTTGCGTCACGCAGGCCGTGTACTGCCCAGTGTCAGCCCGTTACCCTGACCTGCGCGTTCGGTGCCTTGGTGGAACTTGCCTGGGAGTAGGAAGTTGATACCGCGCCAGTTCAGGAAAGCCGTCTCGAGCAAAATAACGCGGCGTTTGCCTTGAGACTGGGCCATTGCCGAAAAAATAACAGATGTTAGATTTATGGCAATACCAACCTTAGGAATGGATTCCAAAATGTCTCTGATTACGAATAGTTCGGCCTGGGCCGCAGATGAACACAAGATGTTCGCGGATAGCACACGCAAGCTTTTTGATGCCGAAATGGCTCCAAACATCGAAAAATGGGCGGAGCAGGGCATTGTTGACCGCGACTTCTGGAAAACAGTCGGTCAACAGGGTGTCATGGGTGGCTCGATTGCCGAAGAATATGGCGGGTTCGGTGGCGGCATCGGGTTCGATGCGATTACCGTTTACGAGCAAGGGCGCACCGGTGACACGGGTTGGGGCTATGGCATCCAGTCCATCGTAATCCATTATATCAACGCCTATGGCAGCGAAGAACAGAAGAAAAAGTGGTTGCCGAAGCTGGTCAGCGGCGACAGTGTCGCGGCGATCGCGATGACCGAGCCAGGAACGGGCTCTGACCTCCAGAACGTCCAGACCCATGCGGAAAAGGATGGCAACCATTACAAGATCAACGGCTCGAAGATCTTCATCACCAACGGACATACAGCCGATCTGGTTGTCGTCGTGGCAAAGACCGACCGTAACGCTGGCGCCAAGGGCGTTTCGCTGATCGTTCTGGAAACCGAGGACGCCGAAGGCTTTCGTAGGGGACGGAACCTGAAGAAGTTGGGCATGAAGGGATCGGATACGGCTGAGTTGTTCTTCGAGGATGTGCGCGTGCCTACGGCGAACCTGCTTGGCCCGGAAGAAGGGCAAGGTTTCTACCAGTTGATGAAGCAGCTCCTTTGGGAACGGCTGATGATTGGCGTTACCGCGCTAGGCTTCATTGACTTTGCCATCGATGAAACTGTGAAATATGTACAGGACCGCAAGGCATTTGGTAACCGCATCATGGATTTCCAGAACACACGCTTCAAATTGGCGGAATGCAAGACCAAGGCCGAATTGCTGCGCACCTTCGTCAATGACGGGCTCGTGCGCCTCGAAAAGGGCGAACTTGATGCGGCCACGGCCTCGATGGCGAAATGGTGGGGCAGCCAGACGCAAAACGAGGTCATGCATGAATGCCTGCAACTGCACGGCGGTTATGGTTTCATGATGGAATACCCGATCGCGCGCCTTTATGCCGACAGCCGGGTCCAGATGATCTATGGCGGCACCAACGAGATCATGAAGGAACTGATCGCACGTTCGATGGATGTTTGATCCGTTCGGTGCCGGGGGGGTTATTCTTCTCCCGGCCCGAGGATATCTTCGCTGTGCTCCCCCAGTCGAGGGGCAGGGCGGTGATCATGCCGCGCCGGCGTTGCCGAGAATCGTATCGGCGGGCGTGTCGTCCAGATCGCACCTTCGGTTGGGTGATCAATCTGTTGAAAGAACCCGGTCGCGGCAAGATGGGGATCGTTCGGCAAATCCGACAGGTTGCGCACCGGCATGGCGGGTATGTCGGCATTCTCCATCAGGGCAAGCCAGTCATCTGTTGTCCGAGTTAGGGCAATCTGCGCCACCATATCGTATACAGCGCCGATGTTGCGGCTACGGGTGTCCATGTCAGTGACCCAGACGTGGTCGATCATGTCATCGCGCCCGACCGCCTTGAAGAACCGCGCCCATTGTACGTTGGTGTAGGGCAGAATTGTGATATATCCATCTGCCGTCTTAACCGGACGCCTATGCGGAACCAGCATCCGGGCATAGCCGAAATCCTGCGGGGTCTCTTCGAAGGTGGCACCATCCAGATGTTCGGCCAGCAGGAAGGCGGCCAGCGTCTCAAACATCGGCACCTCGACATGCTGGGCTTCTCCCGTACGCTCGCGGTGGAACAGGGCTCCCATCACGGCATAGGCGGCCGTCACGCCGCCAAGCTTGTCGGCTAGAATCGTAGGGGCATATGCGGGCGGCGCTTCGGGATCGCGCAATGTTGCCAGGCTAGCTAACCCGGAAACCGACTGGACGGCATCGTCGAACGCGGGTCGGGCGGCATAGGGTCCGTCCTGCCCGAATCCAGTGGCAGATACCGTGATCAGGTTCGGATTTTCCTGGCGTAGGGTTTCGGGATCGAGAGACAATCTGGCTAGCGCCGCAGGCCGTATGCTTGAAATCATCACGTCGGCATCGATAAGCAGCTTGCGCAATCGATCCCGACCGGTCTGCGTCTTCAGATCGAGTACGACACTGCGCTTGTTACGGTTGGTACCCAGAAAAGCGGCGCCCATCAGTTTGTTGCGTGATGGCTGGACCTGGCGAAGAAGATCGCCCTCTGGGCCTTCCACCTTGATCACATCGGCCCCCAGATCGCCCAGCATTTGCGTCGCCAAAGGTCCGAAAACGACCGAAGTCAGATCCACGATCTTCACGCCTTGAAGGATCGCGGGTTTTTTCTCAGCGGTCATTTAGTTGCCCAACCTTTTTTTGAACGAGGGTAGAACTCGGCGCGAAGGGCTTTGCCTTCCGCATCGAAGGCCGGGCAGGGGCCCAGTGTCGTTTCGCCGACGCTGCGCCGGATCGGGGGTGTCGGGACCTTGATCTCGCCGGAGGGTGTGCCAATCACGGACCGGTCAAGCTGAGGGTGATCGGACAGGGTCGCCACGTCGTTCACGGCCCCGGAGGCAATGCCCGCAGCGTCAAGCCGCTTCAGCATCTCGGCGCGGTCATGAGAGGAGAACACGGCCTTGATGAGCGCTTCGAGCGCGGGCTTGTTTTCAATTCGCGCCGTGTTGTCGTGAAACCGGGGGTCGGTTGCCAGAGGCGCGTCGCCCAGTATGTGTTCACAGAACCGTTGCCATTCGCCGCTGTGCTGCACGGTAATGACGACAAGCTGACCGTCCTTGCACGCATAGGCCCCGTACGGGCAGATGACCGTGTGGTTCAGTCCGACACGGGGTGTCGGCTTGCCAAGGTAATCGTGATATAGCAGCGGAACCGACATCCAGTCGGCCATCACGTCAAACATTGCCACCGAAACACCGCTGCCCTTGCCGGTGCGATCACGCCCGACAAGTGCTTCGCAAATTCCGGCATGGGCTGTCATACCGGTGGCAATATCGCAGACGGAAACGCCAACCCGCCCCGGTCCGTCCGCCGTGCCGGTCACCGATGCCAGACCGCTTTCGCATTGCACCAGAAGATCATAGGCCTTGGCATTGCGCATCGGACCGTCCTCACCGTATCCGGTGATGTCGCAGGTCACGAGACGCGGGAACCTCTCTCGCAGCGTGGCGGAATCGAGCCCAAGCTTGACCAGCGCGCCCGGCAGCAGGTTTTGAATAAACACATCCGCGTTTTCCAGCATCCTGAGCAGGATTTCCCGGTCCTCGCCGGCTTTAATATCCAGGGCGACCGATTCTTTCCCTCGGTTCAGCCATGTGAAATAGGCGCTTTCACCATTGGCGGCGGTATCGTAGGCGCGGGCGAAATCGCCTGTGCCCTTGCGTTCGATCTTGATCACGCGCGCGCCGGCATCGGCCAGTCGCGAGGAGCAAAAAGGCGCGGCGACTGCCTGTTCCAGCGCAACTATGAGTTTGCCAGAAAGGGGGGCTAAATCTGAACCTGACATGAGTTTCCCGAAAATGTTCCAAAGAGGTTGACTAAATCTAACATTTGTTAGATTTATTATCAATACGCTTAACCAGAGACTGGATTACTTGAAGGAGAACGCCGGTGCCGGACGCCAAAGGACCAGACCAGATTTTCCAGGGCGCGCTGACAAAGGGAGAGATCCTGCTGCCAAAGTGCGAAGACTGCGGGGCCTATCATTTTTTCCCGCGAGTCCTGTGTCCCCATTGTCATGGCGCCGCGATTTCATGGAAGCAGGCCACCGGCAAGGGACGGGTCCACACCACAACCGTCGTGCGCCGAAAGCCCGAATGGGGAGGTGACTACAATGTGTGCGTTGTCGAACTGGACGAGGGCGTTCGGATGATGAGCCGGGTCGAGGGCATTGCTCCAGGTGAGGTCGCCATCGACATGGCTGTAACCGCTTTCGTGGGCGAGGCCGAGGGCGCTCCGGCCGTGCTTTTCAAGCCATCGGAGGGATAAGATATGACCGCTGAACTTCGGGGAAAATCCGCCATCGTGGGAACCGGTCATGCCGGTTTTGGAGAGGCCCATGGTCTGACGGCATATGATGTCATGGCGCAGTCCGCACTTGCAGCGCTTGGCGATGCCGGGCTGAATCTGTCCGACGTCGATGGGCTTTTCTGCACCATGATGGAAGACAGCATGCCGGCGCTTATGGCGGCTGAGTATCTGGGCATTCAGCCGCGTTTCATTGATGGCACGATGTCGGGTGGATCATCCTTCGTGAATTATCTGACGTCAGCGACCATGGCGCTTGATGCCGGCCTGTGTGATGTCGCCCTGATTGTTTATGGCTCCAACCAGCGCACCGCGTCGGGCAGACTGGTGACCGCCTCGCGCCCGCCGGCCTATGAGGCGCCGTACAATCCGCGCTATCCGATCTCGGCATATGCGATGGCCGCGGCGCGGCACATGCATGAATACGGCACCACCCGCGAACAACTGGCCGACGTGGCCGTTGCCGCGCGGGCCTGGGCGCACCACAATCCCGAAGCGTTCGAGCGCGGCCCGCTGACCCGCGAGGACGTGTTGGGCGCGCGCATGGTGGGCGATCCGTTGACCGTGCGCGATTGTTGTCTTGTCACCGACGGCGGCGGTGCGATTGTTCTGGTACGCGCGGACCGCGCCCGGGATTTCCCAAAGGCGCCTGTCTATGTGCTGGGCAGTGCTGCGGAAAGCTCGCACCGGCAGATTTCGCAGATGAAAGAATTCACCGTGACCGCCGCCCGCGACTCAGGCGCGCGCGCCTTTGCGGCGGCCGGAGTGACCGCTGCGGACATCCAGGCGATCGAGCTTTATGATGCCTTCACCATCAATACCATCCTGTTTCTTGAAGATCTGGGGTTCTGCGCCAAGGGCGAGGGCGGGGCCTTCGTTGAAGGCGGGCGCATCGCGCCTGGCGGCGTCTTGCCGGTGAACACGAATGGCGGGGGCCTGTCCTGCGTGCACCCCGGGATGTACGGAATCTTCACCGTGATCGAGGCTGCGCGTCAGATCCGTGGCGACGCGCCGGGCATTCAGTTGAAGGATGTCGACCTGGCGCTGGCGCATGGCAACGGCGGTGTGCTGTCCAGTCAGGTCACGGCGATACTTGGATCGCAAAACACGCTCTGACGGCAATTAAGGGAGGAAAGTAAATGCCATTGGATTTTGATGCACTGTCGAACTGGGACTTTGAGGAAATCGAACAGACACTGACCGAGCGGGATACCATCCTGTATGCGCTCGGCCTTGGGTTCGGCGAGGATCCGACCGACAAAAAGGAACTGGCCTATGTCTATGAGGACGGGCTTAAGGCGGTGCCCGCAATGGCTGTCACTTTGGGGTATCCGGGCTTCTGGCTGCGCGATCCCAAGACCGGTGTGAACTGGCAGCAAGTGCTACATGGCGAACAGTGGCTGGATATCTACAAGCCGCTGCCGACCCATGGCCGGATTGTCGGCCGCAGCAAGATCGACTTCATCGCCGACAAGGGCGAGGGCAAGGGAGCCGTCATTTACCAAAGCCGCGATATTATCGACGCGGACAGCGGTGAAAAACTGGCGCGCGTGGCGATGTCGGCTTTCTGTCGCGGTGATGGGGGGTTCGGCGGTGAAAACCAGGCAGGTCCGGCACCCGCAGTGCTGCCTGACCGGGCGCCTGATCACATATGTGATATCGATACCCTGCCCCGCCAGGCGCTCATTTATCGTCTCAGCGGTGATTTCAATCCGCTTCACGCTGACCCGGATGTGGCCCGTTCTGCCGGGTTCGACCGCCCGATCCTGCATGGTCTGGCGACCTATGGGCTGGCGGCCCGGGCGATCCTCAAGTCGGTGCTGGATTACGACGCCGCCCGGCTTGTCGGTCTGGATGTTCGGTTCTCGGCTCCGGTCTATCCCGGCGAAACCGTGCGGTTCGAAATCTGGGAAGAGGACGGCGAGGCCCGGTTTCGCGCGTCGGTCCCGGCACGCGACGTCGTTGTTCTGAACAATGGTGTCGCGCGCTTCGCGTGAGGAGCAGAAGATGACTCAACCGCTCAAGGATATTCTGGTGTTGGATTTCAGCACCCTTCTTCCCGGTCCGATGGCAACGCTCATGCTTTCCGAGGCCGGCGCCGAAGTTGTCAAGTTCGAACGGCCCGGGGTTGGTGAGGACGCGCGCCACACGGAACCCATGATCGACGGAGAGAGCATCGGATTTGCTGTGTTGAACCACGGCAAGCGATCGGTGGCCATCGACCTCAAATCAAGGGGCGCAGTGAATCTTCTGCGCCCCTTGATCGAGAAGGCCGATGTTCTGGTAGAGCAGTTCCGTCCCGGCGTGATGGGCCGGCTCGGTCTTGGTTATGAAGCTGTGCGCGAGATCAATCCCGGTCTCATCTATTGTTCGATCACCGGCTATGGCCAGACCGGACCAAAGGCCAGCGCCGCTGGCCACGACCTTAACTACGTCGGTGATGCGGGTATCCTGTCGCTGAGCCGCGGACCGGATGACCAACCAACGGCACCGTTCGGGCTGGTCGCCGATATCGGAGGCGGAACCTATCCGGCGGTGATGAATATCCTGCTGGCCCTGATTGCGCAGCAGGCAAGCGGGCAGGGGACGCATCTGGATATCGCCATGTCCGAGGGGGCGTTCGCCTTTGCCTATTGGGCCCATGCCGAAGGTGTGATCGCCGGGCAAAACATCGAAAGCGGTGGCAGCCGCCTGACGGGCGGCCTAGCCCGGTATCGGCTGTATACGGCTGCGGATGGACGTCAGATCGCCGTGGGTGCGCTGGAAGAAAAGTTCTGGCAATCCTTCTGCGATGTCATCGGCCTACCGCCGGAGCTTCGCGATGACTGGTCCGATCCCGACACTTGTGCCGCGGAAGTTGCACGTCGTCTGGGGAAACAGCCCTCGACCCATTGGGAGCCTTTGCTGGCGGCGGCCGATTGTTGCTGTTCGGTCGTAAAAACGCCCGCCGAGGCGTCGCGTGACCCGCATTTCAAAGTGCGTGACGTTTTTGGGCGAACCCTGAGCATATCCGGCCAGAATGCGCCCGCATTGCCGCTACCAATTGCGCCGGAGTTCCGGTCTCCGGCCAACTCGTTCGGAGTTGCGGCCGCCTTGGGAGAAGACAATGCGCGTTACGGGCTGGACGCGCCGGACACAGATTAAACCCCGTTGACGTGCTGGTGGTGAATCACTATTCTAACAATTGTTAGAAAAATGGAGAGATCCAATGGCCGAGTCCGATGACCACCTGCCTGCAGAAGCCGAGCGCTATGTCATGCCGTCGCACTATGTCGAAAGCGACAGCCTCGAAGTGCAGGAGTTTGCGACAGCGGCTTTGCGCGATCTTTCGCTGGATGCAACCAAGCGGGACAAGGCGATCCGTCTGTTTGAAGCGGTTCGCGACGACATTCGTTACGACCCATATTGTTTTGCGCTGGATGAAGATTCTTACCGTGCCAGCCGGATCGCAGGGGCAGAAGCGGCATTTTGCGTTCCCAAGGCGATCCTGCTTGCGGCCTGTTTGCGTGCTGTGGGTATCCCCGCCGCACTTGGGTTTGCCGATGTGCGCAACCACCTGAACACCCCTAAGCTGCAGGAGTTGATGGGAACTGACCTATTCATCTATCACGGCTACGTTCAACTGTGGCTGGATGGTGAGCCCTACAAAGTAACACCTGCATTTAACATGGAGCTGTGTGAAAGATTCGGGGTCAAACCACTGGTCTTCGACGGCTATCACGATGCGCTGTTCCACGAGTTCGATGAGCTGGACCACCGGCACATGGAATATGTAAACGATCGGGGACTCTATTTCGACGCGCCCATGGACGAATTCTTAGTGGCCTTCAAGGAAACCTATCCGAAGCTGGAAGAATTCAACCGCGTACGAATTTCCAGGGATGCCAACGGATATGATTCCGGTTTCGCAAAGGAGGGTGCTTCTTGAAGTATCTGGAGGATTTCGCGCCGGGCCAAGTCTATCACTTTCGCAGTGCCCCGATGAGCGCAGACTCGATAAAGGCATTTGCCGAGGAATGGGATCCGCAGCGGCTCCACACCGACGAAGCCTATGCGGCCACCATTCACGGCAGCCTGATTGCCTCGGGCTTTCAGACGATGCTGGAGGCATTCAAGCCCGTCATGACCGAAATGATGGTCGATGTTGCCAATATCGGTGGCATGGGCTTTGACAATCTGCGCTGGCTGCGGCCGGTGCGCCCGAACGAACCCCTTGATGTCGAACTGACAGTCAACGCGGTCACGCCTTCAAGAAGCAAGCCCGACAGAGGTGTTTTGCACTATACGCTCAGCGCCAAAAACCCCGAGGGCGAGGTCGTTTTTTCGACCGACACCCCCGTGATGATCCAGCGAAAACAAAATGACACAGACTGATACAGTTTCCAGCGAACAAGAAGACCTTCGCCTGTTGCGCGAAAGCGCGCGCACCCTGTTCGAGCGCGCGGGCGGAAGTGGAAGAGCCCGAAAACTCCGTGATGCCGGGGGCAGTTTCGACCCGAATATGGTCCGGGAACTGGCCGAGGCCGGCGTTTTCGGCGTGGCGGTGCCCGAAGAGCAGGGGGGTCTTGGCATGGGCCTGGCCGCCGGGGGCGTTATCGCAGAAGAGGCCGGTCGCGTGATTGCACCGGAACCGGTCGTGTTGACGATCGGTCTGAGTCTCGGCCTTCTGCGTCGCCTTTGCCCGGAACATCCGAAGATGGCGCAGCTCATCGGCGGCGAGGTTTCACTGGCGGTTGCCTGGCAGGAACGTGGCCCGGGCGGGGCGCCCGCCGATGCGACCTGCCGATACGCGGACGGGCGGCTAACCGGAAACAAGGCTTGGGTGGTCGGTGCGACCGGATCGCAAGGGTTCCTCGTCGTGGCCGAACAAGATGGTGGACCGGTTCTAGTCTTGGCCGAGGCCACCGCGGACGGGGTTGTCATCGACAAGCGGGCGCAGGCCGACGGCAGTTCCCTGGGCGAGCTTTCGTTTTCAGGAACACTGGCCGCGGAACTGGCTAGCGGCGACGCGGTTCAGGCTGCGCTTGCCGAGGCTGTCGCCGATGCAACGGCGCTTGCCGCGGCCGAGCTTGTCGGCCTGAGCGAGTGCGCCTTCGAGATTACGCTCGAGTACATCAAGACGCGCGAGCAGTTCGACAAGCCGATCGGGTCATTCCAGGTCATCCAGCATCGTGCTGTCGACCTCAACGTGATGTGCGAGGTTGCACAGGCGGGCGTCCGCGAAGTTCTGGCGCTGATGGACCGTGAAACCGATCAGAAGGTTCGGGCACAGCTTGCCAGCCGTGCCAAGGCGCGTGCGGTTACGACCGCCAAAAGGATTACCCGCGACGCAGTTCAGTTGCACGGGGCGGTCGGTTACACCGATGATTTCGATATCGGGCTCTACCTGAATCGGGCGCTGGTGCTGTCGGCCTGGTTGGGCGACGACGCCTATCACAGGCGGATTTGGTTCGATGCACGCGAAGCAGAGGGGGCAGCACAATGACCGACTGGAACGCAATGAGCGATGCGGACTTCCGCAAAGAAGTGCGCCAGTTCTTCGAGGCGGAATATCCCGAGGAGCTGCGCCACCTGCCGCATCGTCCCAAATTCGCCGAGATCGAACATTGGCACCGCAAGCTGCACGCCAAGGGCTGGGTCGCGCCGGCCTGGCCTGCGGAATACGGCGGCATGGGGCTAAACGCCGCCAAGCTTCTGATTTTCTACGAGGAGCAGCAACGCTGGGGCGTTAATCGTGGCCGCGACATGGGCGTGCAGATGGTCGGCCCGCTGATTATCAAGTTTGGCACCCAGGAACAGAAAGACTATTGGCTGCCGCGTATCCTGAGTTGTGAAGACATCTGGTGTCAGGGCTATTCGGAACCCGGTGCCGGGTCCGATTTGGCCAACCTGCGCACACGCGCAGAGATTGATGGCGACGACTTTGTCATCAACGGACAGAAGATTTGGACCACGATGGCGCATGATGCCACGCACATCTTCATGCTGGTGCGCACCGATCCGGACGCGCCCAAGAAACAACAGGGCATCAGTTTCTTACTCGCTCCGATGGAACAGCCAGGTGTCGATGTGCGCACGATCACTACTCTTTCGGGGGAAACGGAGTTTTGCGAGGTCTTCTTCGACAATGCCCGTACGCCCAGTGAAAACCTCGTGGGCGAGTTGAACAAGGGCTGGACGATGGCCAAGGCGCTTCTGAGTTTCGAGCGCATCTTCATCGGCTCACCAAGCCTGGCCCAGAACGCACTGGGGCAACTGGAAAGCTTTGCCCGGGGCCGTGGCGCTTTCGATGATCCGGTGTTCCGCGACCGCTTTGCCCAAGCCGCACTCGATGTTGAAGATCACGCCGCGCTATACGCCCGTTTTGCCGATCAGCTCAAGCGAGGTGAAACGCTCGGCGCGGATGTCTCGATGCTCAAAATCTGGGTGACTGAGTGCTTTCAGCGCATTACCGAGCTTATGATCGAAGCTGCCGGCCCCGACGGCGGCACCATCGGGCCACTTCAGGTCGGCAACGTAAGTGTCGATGTCCTTGCGAGCTTTTATAAGGCCAGGCCGACCACGATCTACGGTGGGTCGAACGAAATCCAACGAAACATTCTGTCCAAGGCCGTCCTCGGACTGCCTGGCTGAACCCATACTCATACCCACACCCTACGGAGGAAAAGAACTATGTCGGAGCGCTATGCAAAGTACGACAAACTGAAATTTGACTACCCGGCGGATCGCGTCCTGCGCATCACTTTTGACCGCCCTGAGTCCTTTAATTCCGTGGACGCGGAAACCCATACCCAGATGACGGACATGTGGATCGATATCGACCGTGATCCCGACATCAACGCGGTCATTGTAACCGGCGCGGGAAAGGCGTTTTCCGCCGGCGGTGATTTTAGCTTGATTGAAAAAATGATCGGCGACTCGCACGAGATCATGAAGACTTGGAAAGAGGCCAAGGACCTTGTCTACAACATCATCAACTGCAACAAACCCATCATTTCCGCGATCAACGGACCTGCGGCCGGTGCCGGTCTTGTGGTTGCCATCCTCGCCGACATCTCGATTGCCGGGAAGAAGGCCAAGATTGTCGATGGTCACCCGCGCCTGGGTGTTGCCGCTGGCGATGTCGCGGCGATCATCTGGCCGCTGCTGACCTCGATGGCCAAGGCGAAATACTATCTGATGACTTGTAAGCCGGTTTCGGGCGAAGAGGCCGAGCGCATCGGCCTTGTCTCAATGTGCGTCGAAGATGACGAGTTGCAACAGATCGCTTTGGACACGGCCGTCGAGCTGGCCAACGGCTCGCAAAGCGCGATCCGCTGGACCAAGTATTCGCTGAACAACTGGCTGCGCCAGGCTGGCCCGATCTTCGATGCGTCGACCGCGCTGGAGATGCTCGGCTTCATGAGCGAGGACGTCAAGGAAGGCGTTCTGTCACACCGGGAGAAGCGCGCGCCGAACTTCCGCAAGGACTGCCCGCTTTAACGCCTGATTGGACGAGGAGGCATGGAAATGTCTGAAGATATCTACCAAGATATAGCTCAAGCCTATGCCGCTGCGGCCGAAAAGGCTCCTGGCCTGAAATCGCGATTTGCGGCTGCCGGGTTCGACCCGGCAGCTGTGGCGTCATTGGCGGACCTGTCGCGTCTGCCAGTGATGAAGAAGGAAGAGCTCCTGAGGATTCAGCGTGACAATCCGCCCTTCGGCGGGTTCCTCGCATCGGATCTGAAAGATGTCGGACGGATCTACGTGTCCCCTGGCCCGATCTTCGAACCGGCGCTTTCGGGCGGCGGCGGGCATGGTCTGGACCTGTTGTTCAAAGCGGCCGGAGTGGGCAGCGGAGACATCATCCTGAATACCTGGATGTATCACCTGGTGCCGGCGGGGCTGTTGTTCGACGAAGCGGCGCAGGCGGCGGGCGCGACAGTGATCCCCGGCGGCGTCGGCAATACCGAGCTTCAGGCACAGATCATCGTCGAAACCGGCGTGACTTCGATCTGCGCTTCGACCGCGTTTTTCCTGACGCTGGCAGACAAGGTAATCGAAACCTATGGCCGCGACGCCTGGAAGGTGAAAACGGCCTTCCTCGGCGGTGAGATGGGCGATTGGATGGCCAAGCGCCGCCGGATCGAGGCCGACTATGGCGTCTCCACCTGGGCTGCCTATGCCACGGCCGATCTGGGCCTTGTCGCCTATGAGGATGGCGGCGAAGGCTATGTGGTTCATCCCGACCGCGTGGTGCAGATCTGCGATCCGGTCAGTGGCGAACAGGTCGCTCACGGGGAACCGGGCGAGGTTGTTGTGACCGCGCGCGATGCCACCTGGCCGATGATCCGGTTCGGCACCGGCGACAGCGCCTTTGCGCTGGAAAGCAACGCGGATGGCACCGTCAGCCGGATTTCCGCACTGCAGGGCCGGGTCGGCGCAGCGGTCAAAGTGCGCGAGATATTCGTTTACCCGCGCGTGATCGAAGAAGTTGTCATCGGTACGCCCGGCGCAAAGGCCGCGCAGGCCATGGTAACGCGCGAGAACGATCGCGACATGATCCGCCTCTCGCTTGTGCTGGAAGGCGGTGCCGACGCTTCTGCCGCGGAAACAGCCGCCGTCGAAACCTTCAAACTGCATGCGCGAATTCGCGCCGACGAGGTGAGCATCGTTTCGGAACTACCCGAGAATGCAGAACTGATCGTCAACCAAAAAGACGTCTGAGATCGCGTCTCGATCTTCGGCGGCAACCGCAGAAACAGATGGGCGGCCGGGTGACCGGCCGCCCTCTTTCGTCAGGAACAGAGCGCATCTTTGGCGGCCTGGTATTCCCGGTCGAGACGGTCGACGTAGTCCGCCGTGGTCATCACCTCTTTCACCGCTCCGATCCCCTGACCGCTGCCCCAGATGTCACGCCACGCCTTGGGGCGAATGTCGCCGGTGGCCAGATCGAGTTTGTTGCCGATCCCGGCCAGGTTGTCAGGATCGAGACCGACCGCCCGCACCGACGGTTTCAGATAGTTGGCACTCACGCCGCTGAAATAGTTGGTATACACAATATCATCGGCCCCGCCGTCGACGATCATCTGCTTGTAATCCTCCGACGCCACCGCCTCGGTCATGGCAATGAAGGGAGATCCGATATAACCAAAATCCGCGCCCATGGCCTGTGCCGCCAGAATGGCACGCCCGGTCGCGATGGACCCGGACAGGGCAAGCGGACCGTCGAACCATTCCCGGATTTCCTGAACCAGCGCAAAGGGTGACAAGGCACCGGTGTGGCCGCCCGCGCCGGCGCAGACCGCGATCAGGCCGTCGGCGCCCTTGTCGATTGCTTTGCTGGCGTATTTGTTGTTGATCACGTCGTGCAGTACAATGCCGCCGCAGTCATGCGCCGCCTGGTTGACGTCTTCTCGTGCGCCCATTGATGTGATCCAGACCGGCACTTTCCAGCGCGCACATATTTCGACGTCCCGCTCAATCCGATCATTCGAACGATGGACGATCTGGTTGACCGCGAATGGCGCGGCGGGCCGATCGGGATTGGCCTGATTGTGCGCGTCAAGCTCTTCGGTGATGCGCTTGAGCCAGGCTTCGAGCAGTGGTGGCTCCCCTTCGGACTCGCGTGCGTTCAGCGCCGGAAAGCTGCCGATAACGCCGGCCTTGCACTGGGCGATGACAAGATCCGGCCCGGACACCAGGAACATGGGCGAGCAGATCACGGGCAGGCGGAAGCGGCCGAGAGGGGTGTCGGAGTACATGGTCCTGTCCTTTTTACGTCCACAACGGCGCACGCAGGGGCCGCTTCCGGCGCGATAGTCCATGAATCGCCAGTCCGAAACAATCCTGTCTGCCGACCCCAACGGACATTGCGCAGGCAAGGCGCCGTGTTCAGAACGCGTTCAACCCGGTCAGGTTCCGGCCGATGACCAGCTTCTGAATCTCGGTGGTCCCGTCCGGGATCGGCATGATTTTTGCGTTGCGGAAGTGCCGTTCGACCGGGAACTCTCTGGTAATGCCATTGCCGCCATGGATTTGCACCGCTTTTCCGGCGATCTCTACCGCCATCTCTGTCGCATACCATTTCGCCATCGAGGTCTGGGTGTCGCAACGCACGCCCAGATCCAGAAGTTGCAGCCCGCGCTGGCACAACAGGCGCGCTGCATCCAGATGCGTGGCCATGTCGGCCAGGTAGCCCTGGATCAACTGGTGCCCGCCGATCGGCTTGCCGTGCTGTTCGCGTTCCTGCGCATATTTGACGGCACATTCCAGTGCCGCCTGGGCAATGCCAATGCTGGTCAGGCCGACAAACACGCGTGCGCTTTCAAACAGCTTCAAAGTCTGGAACAGGCCCCCGCCTGCATTACCGAGAACATGTTCGGCGGTGGTTTCGGCCCGGTCGAAAAACAATTCGCAGGTCGATGCACCAACAAGCCCCAGCTTGCGCAATTCGCGGCTTTCGTATCCGCCGGTGTCACGGTCGACGATGACCATGGAAATACCGTCGTCCAGATTGCAGACAACGATGGCGAAATCCGACTGGGCCCCGTTGGAAATCCAGAGCTTCTGGCCGGTGACGAAAATCTTGTCGCCCTCGCGGTCTGCGCGGGTCTTGACCTCGCGCACGTTCGAGCCGACCTCTGGTTCGGAAATACACGTGGCACAGATCCGTTCGCTGCGCAGGAGCGGCTTCAGATAGGCTTCTTTCTGCGCCGCATTTCCCAGAAGGTTGACCGCAAACACGGCGTGGCCTTGGATCAGGACCGCAATTGCCAGATCTGCCCATATCCGGGCCAGTTCCTCGTAAAGGATGCCATAGGTCATGCGGTCGATTCCGGCACCGCCGTCTTCCTCGGGGATCAGGCCGCTGATCAGCCCGAATTCCTCGACCTTGGCGAACAGGGACTTCAGCGTTTTCGCATCGGGCGGGTGTCCGAGGTCTTCGTATTTCTCGGCCAGCGGAGCGAACTCTGCCTCGGCCATCTTGCGGAAGTTCTCCAGCAACATGCGTTGCTCGTCTGTATAGATTGCCTGAGCGGCGGCGATCACGTTTTCCATAATTCTTTTCCTTGTTTCAGCGGCCGAGAATGGTGACACAGGCGGCAGCTTCTTCTACCCCGTGCAAGCCGCCACCGTTTTCGGCGATGGCGTTCTGCGCCCCTTCGACCTGACGCGCGCCGGCTTCGCCGCGCAGTTGCGTAACCAGTTCAAAGACCTGCCCGATACCGGTGGCCCCGACCGGGTGGCCCTTGGATTCCAATCCGCCCGAAGGGTTCACCGGAATGCGTCCGCCGATCTTTGTGTCGCCGCGCAGGCTGGCCGGGCCGCCCTCACCGAACTCGACAAACCCGAGGTTCTCGATCTGGATCACTTCACCGACGGCGGTGGCGTCATGCACTTCGGCAACCGACATATCTTCGGGGCCGAGCCCCGCCTGTTCATAGGCCTGATGCGCGGCCAGCCGGGTCAGGTGGTTCTTGTAATCTTCCGGCGGACGGTCGGTGCCCGAGCGCAGGATCGCGGCCTTGACCTTGATCGCGCAGGCGGGATCGAGCCCCAGCCGCTTGAGCCCTTCGCCCGTGCACAGCACGGCCGCCGCGGCACCGTCCGAGATCGGGGCGCACATCGGCAGGGTCAGCGGATAGGTGATGGGCGGCGCGGCCAGAACCTGATCGACACTCATGGCATCGCGATACTGCGCCAGCGGATTATGCGCGGAATGTGCATGGTTCTTGGCGGCGACGGCGGCGAACTGTTCCTGCGTGGTGCCAAAGGTCTTCATGTGCAACCGCGCGAAGCCTGCGTAGACATCCATGAACACGCTGTAGGGCTTGGGCGATTTCGATCCTTCGGGTTCCTCGACTCCGGTACCCAGATCGGCCAGCCGTTGCGCGACCTCGTCGCCGTTGCTGACGTCCCAGCCGCTGTCGAAGGCCGAAAACATCAACGCGCGGTCGTCGGAATACATCTTTTCGGCGCCTATGGCGAGGCAGCAATCGCCATTGCCCGCCTTGAGAAAATCCACCGCCAGTTTGAACCCGGTCGAGGCGCTGGCACAGGCGTTTTCGACATTCACCACCGGAATGCCCTGAATGCCCATCTCGCGTAGCGCGATCTCGCCCCGTATCATGTGCTGGCCTTCCATGTGGCCCTGCACCGCGTTCGAGAAGAACGCGCCGTCGATGCGATCAGCCGACACTCCGGCGTCTGAAAGGGCGGCGGCGACGGCCTCGCCGGTCATGGCCTTGATGGTTTTGTCCCGGAATTTTCCGAACGGCGTCATCCCGACGCCAACGACGTAAATGTCCTGCATCGTTTGTCCTCCTGATCTAGTATCCGCGAAACTGCGGTTTTCGTTTTTCATTGAACGCCGACAGGCCCTCGTGCATGTCCCAGGACCGCATGTGCGCGCGCAGGTTCAGCATCTCTTCGGACAGGGCGGCGGTTTCATCCACGTCCAGCGACCGGTTGGCAACCGCCTTCATACGGCGCAAGACCGCCGGGCTTTTGTCGGCCAGCTTGTCGGTAAATTCCTGCACGGCGTCGCGCAGTTCTTCGTCCGCGACGACCTTGTTGACCAGCCCCCAGTCCATCATGTCCCGCGCCGAAACGTTCTCGCCCGAGAACAGCAGGTATTTCGCGCGGTTCAGTCCAATCCTGCGCGGCAGGATCGCCGCACCGCCTGCTCCGGGAAAGACCCCGAAATTGGAGTGTGCGTCGCCCAGCTGGGCGCTTTCGGCGGCAAAGACCAGATCGCAGGCCATCACCATTTCCAGACCGCCGGCCATGGCCAGCCCATTCACCGCGGCGATTACGGGTTTCGGGCCATGCCGCATCAGTCCAAACGTGTGATCGACAAGATCAAGAAGGTCCGGTTCGCCCGGTGCATGTTTGGCGCCAGCAACTTCTTTCAGATCGGCACCGGCGCAGAACGCCCGCCCCGAACCGGTCAGGACAATTGTGCGAACCGCATCGTCGGCCAGCGCCGATTCCAACGCGGCCGCGATCTCTCGCAACATCTGCGTTGACATCGCGTTGAGCTGTTCGGTGCGCTGGAAGGTAATCCATTCAGTTTTTGCCACCCGCTCGACAAATAGCGTCTGCTTCTCTTCAGTCATGCTACGCTCCTGAAAAATAAGGATATTTATGTTTTCCGTCTTGTCTTTTGCGGCGATCTGCGCTGCACTGGGGCGGACCCGCACGTGGACAATACAAGAGCTGGAGACTGATATGAGTAATGCACCCCTGGCCGGCCTGAGGATTCTCAGCCTTGCCGAACAATTTCCCGGCCCCTACGCGACAATGCTGTTGTCCGACATGGGGGCCGAGGTGATCATGATCGAACGTCCGGGCATCGGTGATCCGGCCCGGCAGTTTCCGCCGTTGTTCCGGGCTCTGAACCGGGGCAAGCGCAGCGTCGCGCTGGATCTGAAATCGGCCGAGGGGCTGGCACGGTTTCGCGAACTGGCCAAGGTTTCGGATGTTATCGTCGAAGGGTTCCGCCCTGGAAAGCTCGCAGCCTTGGGCGCCGGGTTCGAGGACATGCGTGGCGTCAACCCGCGGCTGGTCTACGTGTCGATTTCGGGCTACGGGCAGGACGGCCCCTATCGTGACCGTGCCGGCCACGACCTGAGCTACGAAGGCGTTGGCGGCCTGCTGGCCGATCAGGCCGATGCAGGGCAACCGGGCCCTGTTCCGGCGGTCCCCCTCGCGGATGTGGGCGCGGCGTTGTTCGCGGCGATCGCAATCCTGTCGGCGGTGGTGTCGAGCCAGCGGACGGGGCAGGGGCGTTACGTGGACGTGTCCATGTCGGACGCTGTGGTTTCGATGTTGACGGCATTCCTTGTTCCGGCCGCCAATGGCACACCGCTGGGCGAGTTCATTGCCGAGCCGGGCTATGGCGTGTTCACCTGCAAGGACGGCAAGCTCATGACCTTGTCCATCGCGCATGAAGACTGGTTCTGGAAACCGTTCTGCGACGTGATCGACAAGGCGGACCTCGCGGGGTTGACAGGCCGCGACCGTGTCGCCCGCAAGGACGCGTTGCGCGAAGAGATCGCGGCGGTTCTGGTCGGCAAGACGCGCGCCGAATGGGGCGATCTTCTGGACAAGGCGGGGGTGCCATGGGGTCCGGTCAATTCCCTGGTCGAAACGCTGGACGACCCCCATGTGCGTGCGCGACAGTTGCTGCGCACGATCGCGCATGACAGCGGCAAGTCCGAGACTTTCATTGTCCAGCCTCTGAAGTTCGATGGTTTCGAGACCGCAGCCCCTGACCTGCCACCAGAGCTTGGCGCAGACAATGACAGCGTTCTTTCGGGCAGCGCCAGCTAGAGACGGCATCCGTCCGATGTCGGCTTTAGCAGGCAAAGGAATACCCGCCATTCACCGGATAGGTCTGTCCGGTGATCCAGCTGGCGGCATCCGAGCAGAGAAACAGGATCATTCCGGCGGGATCTTCCGGCTCGCCCAGCCGGCGGATCACATATTGCGACAATGCCCGCTTCTCGGTCTCTGCATCCGGGATCAGGTCGGCAACAGCCGGTGTTTTCGTTCCCCCCAGGGCGACGCAATTCGCGGTGATCCCGAACCGGCCACCCGCCTTGGCGATGGCCCGCATGAAGCCTGCCGCACCGGCCTTGGCTCCGGAATAAACCGCCAGATGCGGCTCGCCGACGCGACCGGCGTCGGAAATGACGGTCACGATGCGCCCATAGTCACCTTTGACCATCAAGGGCATGGCGTGTCGGGTGCAGTTCAGAACCCCATCGAAATTGGTCGCCATCCAGCGGCGCCATTCGGCGGGATCGGATTCCCAAAACGGAACAAGATCGTCAAGACGCGATGTCGGCCCGGCGTTGCCCGCATTGTTGACCAGAATATCCACGCCGCCGAAGGCGTTCTGAGCCTCGGCAAACGCCGCGCCGACCGCGTCGAAATCCGACACATCGAACGCGAGCGGCATCGCCTTTGCACCGGCTGCCTCCACTTCCGCGGCAACGCTTTCGGCCCGTTCGGCGTGAAAATCGTTGACGACGACGGCACCGGCCCCGTGTTCAGCCAGATAAAGCGCGACTTGTCGGCCCACGCCCTGACCCGCTCCGGTTACTACTGCGGTACGACCCTTGATGGATAGAAGTTCACTCATCTTCGTTCCTTTCCTATCCCAGCCACCTCTTGCGGCGGCGATAATGTTTGATTTCACGATAACTTTTGCGTTCGCCGGACGCGGTGACACCAAGATAAAACTCCTTGATGTCCTCGTTGTCAGCGAGCTTGTCTGCCGGGCCATCCATCACGATACGGCCATTTTCCATCACATAGGCGTAGTCGGCGATCGACAGTGCAGCAGCGCTGTTCTGTTCGACCAGGAAAAAGGTAGTGCCTTCTGATTTGAGTTGCTTGAGCACTTCATAAACATCCCGGATCATCATCGGGGCCAGACCCAGGGACGGCTCGTCAATCGCGATGATCTTGGGCTTGGCCATCATGGCCCGACCAATCAGCAGCAGTTGCTGTTCGCCACCAGACATGAAGCCAGAGGTTCGATTGCGGAGGTCGGCAAGCCGAGGCATCAAGGTGTAAACATGGTCCAGGCGGTTTTTAAGCTCGGCGGAATTGGGCACCATGTGTCCGCCGACGATCAGGTTCTGCTCTGACGTCAGATGGCGCAACACGCGCCGGCCTTCCATCACGTGGATCAGGCCATTCTTCACGACTTCCGAGGCTTCCATGTTCTGAACGGGGGTTCCGTCCAGAACGATGGACCCTGCCGAAACGGTTCCATCCTCGGATTTGAGCGTTCCCGAGATGGCCTTGAGCGTCGTGCTTTTGCCCGCGCCATTGCCACCGAGCAGAGCAATACATTGACCTTCACTGACTGTCATGGACACGCCTTTGAGCGCCAGGATGACGTCGGAATAGGTCACTTCTACATTATTGAGTTCCAGCATGGTCATATTGCCCGGGGCTAAGGATCTGGACGGGCGCCGCGACTGCGGCGCCCGGATTAATTCACCACTTCTGAACGTCAGGAACGTCGACGCCGGTCGCTTCGATGGTGATCTTGCCATCTTTGACAGTGCCCACATTCACCTTGAGACCTTCCAAAGGGAAAGGCGCATCGGGAGTGAACGTGAGGGATGGAAGAAAGCCGTGGGTTTCTTCGGTCGTGATCGGCCCGGCAAAAAGCGCCTCGCGTACCATCTCTCCGGTCAGGCCCTCGGCACCGTTCGCCTCGATCGCGTGATCGATCACGGTCACGACAAAAAGACCTTGAGACACGCCCATTGCGGTCACGACGTTCCAGGGCGCCTTGAGTCCATGATCCGCAACCAGTGTTTCATAGAATTGCCGCGCGGGAGTGTCTTCATCGGCTGCGATCGCCATGCCGTAGGCTTCAAAGTCGCCCTCCAGTTGATCAAGCCCGCCAAGCGCGCCGCCCGAGGCCGGAAGCCCGTTATGCGAACTCATCATGATCGGGATGCTCGAACCGTTGGCCTGCAGTCCACGTTTCGCCGCAACCACGATAGAAGTGTTCGTCTGGATGACCAGCGCCTCGGCCCTGGCCCGCACGACGCGGCGCATTTGCCCCGTCAGATCGGTCGGTTGCACTTCGGTATAGATGACCTCGACGAGGTCAATCTCCTCGGGGTGCTCTTCGGCATAGAGTTCGAGGCCCTTTGCCATATCGACATAGGCAGGCGAGGCCTCGGAAGCCAGGATCGCGACCTTAAGCGGACCGTCTCCACCTCGCTGTTCACGCATCCAGTTCAGAAAGCCGGCGCTTTCGTGCGAATAGGTCGGACGCGGGTTGAAAATCCAGGAATCCGGTTTCCAGGCAAAACCGTAGCTGGCCGTGGCCATGAACATCGGAATCTTGTCTTCCGGCAGGCGTTCGGAAAGGGCGGCAACGTCAGGCCCGCCAAGGCCGACGACCGCAATCGGGTTCAGTTCCGATTTGATCCCGGGCCAGAGGCTCGCCACCTGTGCCGCGTCATAGCGGGTTTCGTAGTTCTTGTAGTTCAGCGTAACGCCGAGTTCCTTGCCCCGGGTTTCATTCCACCAGGTGAACACGGCCTCGCGTCCGCCCGCCAGAACGGGCATGATGTCAGCATAGGGGCCGGAAAAGTCCGAGAGCAAGGCGAGATTATAGTTTGTCTCCGCCTGCGCTTTCAAAGGCATAGATGCCGCAACAGCTATGGCACACGCTGCCAGCAGGCCGCGGAGGCCTTGTTTCGTTTGGTAAGTCATATTCTTCCTCCCAGGTTAAGAGCCGCTCTATTTTTTCAGTAGGGAAACGGCCAGATACGATAAGATGATTTCATTATGTTCCAGCGGTGCATCAGCCCCTTGGGTTCGAGGATCATGAACAATGCGATCACGCCGCCAAGAACGACATTCATGCCGGCGAACACGATGTCACCGCCAAGGAATGATACCGAGTCGGCAATATTGGGGCCGACCGTCGCGATGATTTCCTGGATGATGCGGATAATGAAGACACCGACCAGGGCTCCCACGATTGATCCCATCCCGCCGACGATGATCATCGCGACAAAGAAGATCGAGTGAAACAGGGTGAACTGGTCCACCCCCACGAAGCGGATCAGATAGGCCCACAGCGCCCCGCCGACACCCGCATAGAAAGCGCCGATCAGGAAGGCATTCGCCTTGGTGGCCGCGACATTGATCCCCATGATACCTGCGGCCACGTCATCATCCCTGACCGCCACGAAAGCACGGCCAAAGCGTGACCGCACGATCCCGAATGCGCCCGCGACCATGATCGCGGTGACCGCAAAATTCATGTAGAACTGCGCAGTTTCGCCAACGAAGCGCAGCCCAAAAAGTTCTGCGGGCGGCACGGTGATGCCGTTTGATCCACCCATCCAGGTTGACGGCAGGTTTAATACGGCAAAGTGGAACAGGAACTGTGCCGCAATCGTGGTCAGAGCCAGATAAAACCCCTTGATCCGCGCCGCGGTCAAACCAAAGAGAAAGCCGAATAGCGCAGCCGAGAGGCCGGCCAGAGGAATCGTCAACAAGAATGTAAGGCCGGTCTTCGAGGCCAGTATCGAGGCCGTATAGGCCCCGACCCCCATGAAAGCCGCCTGACCCAGGTTGATCTGGCCCGCATAGCCGGTGCAGATCTGAAGCCCTACGGCAATGACGGCGCTGATCATCATCATGTTCAGGATAGCGATGATACGCCCGCTTACCAGATAAGGCGCTAACAACAATAAAGCCATGAACAAGACGAGGGCAAGCACCTGCCAGCGCGTTCGGATAATACGTCTGTCACTGCGATAGCTTGTCGGGAAAATACCGGAGGGATCCATGGATTACACCCGCTCGATCGTGCGCCAGCCGAACAGGCCGGTCGGCCGGATCAGCAGAATGGCAAGCATGATGATGTATGGCACGACACTGCCAAGTGAGCCGCCAATCAGCGGGTCAAGATAGTTGGTGGTCAGGCTCTGGGCGATTCCGATGATCACGCCCGCTAGGATAAGCCCGCCGATGGACTCAAGCCCGGCAAACAGCGCCACCGGCAGGGCCGCGAACCCGATATCCGAGGCCAGGAAAGTCAGCGATTTGCCGCTGAGAAAGATCATTGCACCGATCGTGGACAGGATTGCCCCAAGCACCCAGGCAAAGGCAATCGAGCCCTTCACTGAAATCCCCATCGAAGATGCCACGACGTGATCTTCTGCCACTGCGGTCATCCGCAGGCCCGACCGGGTCCGGTTGAAGAACCACGACAGCCCGACGGCGGCGACAATGGTGATGATCCCGCCCATAAGGAGGTTCATCGGGATCAACATATCACCGAGGAACAACGGTTTCAGCGGGAAAATGATCGGGAAGGGCCGCACGGCGGGACCGAACACAAGTAGCACCAGCCCGCGCAACAGGATCAGCAGGCCGACAGTTACCATGACCATCGAAAAAACCGATTCACCGATCAGCTTTGTCAGAAAAATCCGTTCGATTGCGTATCCGACAAGGCCCGCCAGAACCAGCGAAAGCGGTATCGACAACCAAAGGCTAAGCCCCGCTTGCATCGTTGTGAACCAGACGATGAACCCGCCGATGATCACAAGTTCGCCCTGCGCGAAGTTGAATACCTTGCTGGCGCGGTAAATCACGACAAAGCCCATGGCCACCAGCGAATATAGTAGGCCGATCAAAGCCCCGGTTATGATGTCATTGATGAAATAAACCATGTTCGCCGACCTCCTTTAGGTTTTGGACTGCGGCTTGGCAGCCTTCGATGCGTTTTCGACATCTGATACGCGAACCGTGGCCTTGAGAACGCCTTGACGGCCATCCTGATAGGTCACGGCGATTTCAAGATCGGTCTTGTCATCGCCGCCATAGATCGCTTCGACAAGCTTTGCATATCGTTCCTCCAGAAAGGCCCGCCGGAGTTTCCGGCTGCGGGTCAACTCGCCTTCATCCGGGTCGAGCTCTTTAGGGAAATTCGCAAACCGCGCGATGCGCGAGCCTTGGGGTAGAAGGCCATTGATGCGCGCCACTTCGCCTTTGATAAGCTCCAGAATTTCGGGTTTCTGCGACAGATCGGTGTATGTCGAGAAGCTGATCTTGTTCTCTTCCGCCCAACGACCCAGAACTTCCATATCGATATTGATAAGCGCGCTGACGAAGTCACGGCTTTCGTCGCCCAGGGTCATGAGATCCTTGATGAAGGGGCTATAGCGCAACCGCGTTTCGATGAACTGCGGCGGATAGCTGTGCCCGTTTGCCAGGCGGCGCATGTCCTTGACACGGTCAAAGAACAAAAGCTCGCCGTCGTCGGTCATCGACACCGCGTCACCGGTCTTGTACCAACCGTCTTCGGTCAGCTCCTCTGCGGTCTTTTCGGGCTTGCCGTGATAGCCGCCGAAGCCCGATCCGCCCCGCACCTGAAGCTCGCTTTCGTCCGAGACTCTGTAGTCCAGCGGGTCGCCATAGTTCGTGTTGCTTTGCATCCAGCTGCCGCTGGTTTCCAGCTGATAGCTATCGCCGACATGCGCAGTCAGAAGGCCGATTTCGGTCGCGCCATAGACGTTGCGCAGCTTGACCCCCATCGCGTGGAACATGCGAAAGACGTCAGGTGCCATCAGGGCGCCGCCGCTCATTGCGTTTTTGGCCTTACCAAGGCCAAGATTGTCGCGCAGGTGATGCAGCACCAGCGCCTCGGCAAAGGGAAGCTGCAGACGTGCGGCAAGGCTGGGGCTGCGCCCCTCCAGCCGCTCGACATAAACGTTGCGGCCGACTTTCATACCCCAATTGTACATCGCATTGCGGAACTTGCCCGCACCCAGCATCCGGGCCTGGACGATAGAAGCGAGGTTCTCCCACTGGCGCGGGCTGAACACCAGCGCGTCAACCGCCAGTTCGCGAATGTTGGTCAGCACGTCTTCGGGGCCTTCGGGGAAATTGACGACCATGGGCGCGATCAAACCGATCGACAGGCCGAAAATCTGTTCCGTGACCCAGGCGGGGGAAATGTAGGTCAGGTACTCCGTGCCTGGCGCGATTTCGATTGCCCCCATCACCCGCGAGCAGTTGTCGAACAGGTAGCGATGGCTGATGACAACGCCCTTGGGTTTTCCCGTGGTCCCGGAGGTATAGGACAGCAAGGCGGTATCGTCCGCCCGCCCGCGTTTGACGTGTTCTTCAAATCTGGCAGGCTCTTTGGCGTGGATCTGACGTCCAGCCGCGCTCACACTTTCAAAGGAATGCAACAGGGGATGATCATAGCCCCAGAGGCCGGAATCATCCCAGTAAACGATCGCCAGGGCACCCGGGTATTTGCCCGCGATCTCGATGCATTTATCGACTTGCTCCTGATCCTGCGCCAGAAAAATCCGCGTTTGCGAGTCTTCGGCCAGATACAGAATCTCTTCGGCGTTCTGATCCGGATAGACGGACAGGACTTTGCCGCCCAATGACTGGACGGCGTATTCAGCCCAGAAATGTTCGGGTTCGTTTTCGCCGATCATCATGACGGAATCGCCCGCCGACAGGCCCAGGTTCTCCAGCCCGAGAGCCAGGGCACGAACCCTGTCAAGCACATCGGCCCAGGTGAATTCACGCCAGATACCAAGGCGCTTGTGGCGTTCGGCGAGGTCATTCGGCGAGGAGATTGCACGCGCGAGCAACACCTGTGGCAGGGTTTCGCTATGTGTCACTGCCGGGTCTGAATAGACCATTGCTGTTCTTTGTTTGACCATCCCGCTACCCCAGATATGCCTTGATCACAGCCGGGTCCTTCTGGATTTCTTCCGGGGTGCCTTCGGCGATCACCCGCCCGAAATCCAACACCACAATCCGGTCGGCAAGGTCCATAACCACGCCCATGTCGTGCTCGACCAGAACCACCGGAATCTTGCGCGCTTCGCGCACATCGAGAATGAAGCGCGCGAGGTCTTCTTTCTCTTCCGAGTTCATACCGGCCATCGGTTCATCCATCAGCAGGATCGACGGTTCCTGCGCCAATGCACGGCCCAGATCGACACGTTTGCGCAGCCCGTACCCCAACGTGCCCACGGGCCGGTTGCGGATTGCCTCGATCTCCAGAAAGTCGATGATCTCTTCGGCGGCTTCGCGATGTTCCGATTCCTCGCGCATCACGGGACCGAATTGGAAAAAAGCCTGGATCACATTCGATTTCATCAGCATGTGACGGCCGATCATGATGTTTTCCACCACGGTCTGCCCGGCAAAAAGATGGGTGCCCTGAAACGTCCGCGCCAAACCGCGCCGGGCGATCTGGTCAACACGCAGGCCGGTCACGTCCTGACCAGACAATTCGACACGGCCTTTCTGCGGACGGTAGAAGCCCGCAGTAACGTTCAGAAGTGATGTTTTTCCGGCACCGTTCGGGCCGATGATCGCAAGCAATTCATCGTCGTTTATAGAGATGCTCACATCGTCGAGCGCCGTCACACCGCCAAATTTCAAAGTTGCACCACGCACCGCAAGCGGCGATGAGACGATCCCGCCATTCGTAGTCATGATGCAGCCCGTGCCTTTTCCCGACACGTCATGGAGTCGCGCACAGCCCTACCGTAGGGTTGTCCGTTGAGAACGAGTTTTCCTCGCATCGTTTCTCCTCCCACCTCTTTGTTCAGAGGTTTGCCTGGGCTATTTACCAAGTCTCCCCGCGCAACCTAACAGATGTTAGAAAATTTAGTCAACAACTGAATTCGCTACCGAAGAAAACCGATCAGACAGCCGCGTACTCTGCGGAAAAGCTTCGAAGACCTTTTTGATCCTGACACCAGACTGTCCCGGAGGCACCGGTCCCTTCATTGTGCAATTGCAATTCGCAGGGCAGGGTCAGCGGTGCGAGTCCGCGGAAAGAAAACCGGTGGGGCGACGTCTTCAACGCATCCGCCGCCAGGTTCAGAAGCAGCGTTGCCTGTAAAGGGCCATGCACAACAAGCCCGGAATAGGCTTCGGTTTCGGTCGCGTAGATGTGGTCATAGTGGATGCGATGGGCATTGAACGTCAGCGCCGAATAGCGAAACAGCAGCACAGGATCCGGAGTCAGGCTCGATCTGAGCGTGGCGGGGTCGCCCGCGTCGGGTGCGCTCTTCACCGGGCGGGGCGCGGTGATCTTACGAAAGACAATCGACTGCTGTTCCCGGATACAAAGCCGGTTGCCGCTGAAATACTCGTGTTCGATGGTCACAAAGACCAACGCTCCGCTGCGGCCCTGCTTGGCCGTTATATCCCCGATCGACGAGCGGCGGGTGAAGGTTTCACCGATCGTCAGCGGCGCGATATGTGTAACATCGCCGCCGGCCCACATGCGGGCGGGCAGCGGTACCGGGGGCAGAAATCCACCCCTTGCGGCATGGCCATCTTCTGACAGGGCGGCAGCTGGCACGGTATCAAGGGCAATACACCAATGAATTCCCAGCGGAACATCACCCGCTCCGCCCCAAAGGTGCGGGCCGAACGTGGCACGGAATTTGTCGATCAGTCCCTGCGTCAGAACATCTTCACTGGTTTCGGTGCGTCCCAGCCAGGGCGCCAGCGCGTCTAGGTCGATCTCACTCATGGTCGCGGCCTCAGAAGGATCGCGGCATGCCGAGGATATGCTCGCCGACATAGGACAGGATCAGGTTGGTCGAGATCGGGGCCACCTGATACAGTCGGGCCTCGCGGAACTTGCGCTCGACATCGTATTCCCGCGCGAAACCGAAGCCGCCATGGGTCTGGATGCAGGCATTGGCCGCTTCCCAGCTGGCTTCCGAAGCCAGCAGCTTGGCCATATTCGCCTGCGCCCCACAATCCAGCCCGGCATCGAAACGTCTGCAGGCCTCAAAGCGCATCAGATTGGCGGCCTCGATGTTCACATAGGACCTGGCGATGGGGAATTGCACGCCCTGGTTCTGGCCTATGGGACGGTCAAAGACCACGCGGTCGCCGGCATAGGCGCGGGCCTTGTCAACGAACCAGTATCCATCACCGATACATTCCGCTGCAATCAGGGTCCGTTCGGCGTTCAGCCCGTCAAGAATATGGTAAAACCCGCGCCCTTCGGTCCCGATCAGGTTTTCAGCGGGGATTTCCAGGTTGTCGAAAAACACTTCATTGGTTTCGTGGCCGGGCATATTGGCGATGGGGCGGACCTCCATGCCGTTGCCGATTGCCTCTTTCAGATCGACCATAAAGATCGACAGACCCTGCGACTTTTTCTTGACCTCGTTCAGAGGCGTGGTGCGTGCCAGAAGGATCATCAGGTCAGAATGCTGGATGCGGCTGATCCAGACCTTCTGGCCATTGATCTCATACCGGTCACCCTTCTTGACCGCGGTGGTCTTCAGTTTGGTGGTATCAGTTCCGGTTGTCGGTTCGGTCACGGCCATGGATTGTAGGCGCAACTCGCCGCTGGCAATACTGGGCAGGTATTTCTGCTTTTGCGCGTCCGAACCGTGCCGCAGCAGCGTGCCCATATTATACATCTGCCCGTGGCAATGACCCGCGTTGCCACCGCAGCGGTTCACCTCTTCCATGATGATCGAGGCTTCCGTCAACCCCAGTCCCGAGCCACCGTATTCCTCGGGGATCATCGCCGCGAGCCAGCCCTCGCGGGTCAGCGCATCGACGAATTCCTCGGGGTAGGTTTCGTTTTCGCCGAACTTGCGATGATATTCTGGCGGAAACTGCGCGCAAAGTGCGCGCAAGGCGTCGCGCAGATCGGTGTGAGTGTCTGGGGCTGACGTCTGCATTGGTTACTTCGCTCCCGGTCCCGACGTTTCAAGAATTTCCTGTTCGGCGCGCTGCCACAGCTCATAGGAAATCGGGTTTTCGCTCTCTTCGAGGATATGACCGACCAGACCGATGGCACGCGCCATGACGCCAAAGCCGCGCACGATCTTCCAGGGGAAGCCGAATTCACAGCAGATTGCACCGATCGCCCCGGTGGCGTTGATCGGCAGCATCTTGCCCGATTTTTCTTCGGCGACGGCCTGAATTTTCTGGATCAACGCGATGTATTCACCGGATTTTCCGTTTTCGGCGGCGATCTGGAACAGGCGCGGCGTGCGCGGATCGACAGGCTTGTGCACCGGATGGCCAAGCCCCGGCACGATGGCCTTGCGGGCGCGGAATTTTTCAACTGTTTCGACGGCAAGCGCATCCAGATCGACGCCGGTGCCGAGTTTTTCCTGCGGCAGCGCCTCGTAAAGCAATTTCGAGGCACCCTCCATCGAACCGACAAAGACGGTGCCAAGCCCACACAGCCCGGCCGCAACGGCCGCCTGAAGCGATTCCGGCGCACCCATGTAAGTCATCCGCGCCGCCAGAGCCGAAGGCGTGATGCCATGTTCGACAAGAGTAATGACGATGGCGTTGAACACCCGGCTTTCCTCGGGCGTGGCTTTGCGTCCCGTCAACTGCAGGAACGCCAGATCGCCGAGGTTCATGTGCCCGAGGATCTCGTTCGGCAGGTCGAGGCTACGCACGCTGATCTTGTCAGAGGTGCTCCAGGCAATATCGGAGCTGATTTTTTCTTTGCGTTTTCCCATTAGACCGGATCCCATGAAAAGACATCCGCCGAAACTTCGAGCGGCGTGAACTGTGATTTGAGCGCGGGAATGGCGCGCTCGGCGATTTCATCGGCGGTCCAGCCATCACCGGAATGGACCGACCGCACGGGGCGGGGCTGATTGAACAGGAAGATCTCGTTTTTGCGAACCGCAAAGATTTGACCGGACACGTCAGCCGCGCGGTCGCTCATCAGAAAACAGGCCATTGGCGCGACCTTGGCCGGTGTCATTTCCTTGATCTTCTCGACACGCGCCACCTGTTCCGGGGTGTCTGTCTTGATAGACGAGATCATCCGGCTCCAGGCGAAGGGCGCGATGCAGTTCGAACGGACGTTCCACCGCTTGAGGTCGAGGGCCACCGATTTCGAGAAGGCCGCGATGCCCAGTTTTGCGGCTGAATAGTTCGCCTGCGCCAGATTGCCGATCAGCCCCGAGGTCGAGGTCATGTGCACCAAAGCACCGCTCTCCTGTTCGCGGAAATAATCGGCCGCCGCGCGGCTGGTGTTGAAAGCGCCGTAAAGATGGACCTTCACCACCGCGTCGAAATCCTCGTAGGTCATCTTGTGGAAGAACCCGTCGCGCAGAATGCCGGCGTTGTTCACCACCGCGTCGATGCGGCCGAATTTCTTGACACCGGCCTCGATCATCGCGCGGGCGGCGTCGGGGTCGGTGACGTTGCCGCCATCGGCAATGGCGTCGCCCCCTGCGGCCTTGATCTCTTCGACGACTTTCTGCGCCGCAGTTTCGGTCTGGCCGGTGCCTTTCAGGGACGCGCCCAGATCATTGACCACCACGGCAGCGCCTTCCGAGGCTGCCATCAAGGCGATATCACGCCCGATCCCACCGCCGGCCCCGGTGACCAGAACCACCTTTCCATCAAGTGCCTTTGTCATCTTCATTCTCCCTCAGCTTGCCTTGCGATATTTGTCCAGGCCGCCGGTATGCATGACCCGGCCCATGAGCGGCACGCCGATGATCTCTTCCGCCTTGATCGCCGCTGCGATAAGCTTGTCCAGATCGATGCCGGTTTCGATGCCGAGCTCGTGACACAGGAACACCGCATCCTCGGTGCAGACATTGCCTGCGGCGCGGGCGTGGCCGTGGCCCGCGAAAGGACAGCCGCCAAGACCGGCGACCGAGCTTTCGAACATGTCCACGCCCATCGACAGGGCGGCATGGAGATTGGCGATCCCAAGCCCCCGCGTGTCGTGGATGTGCATGCCGATGCGCGCCTCGGGCGCCAGTTCGCGCAGTGCGCCGATCATACGTTTGACCGCCTCGGGGTTGCCCCAGCCCATGGTGTCGGCGACCACAAGGATCGGCACCGGGATATCCTCTTCTTCGCACAGCTGAAGTATGAAGCGGAAATCGTCGAGGATGCGTTCTTGCGGGATGGGTCCTTCGAAATTGCAGCCGAAGGCCGTCATCACATAGGCGGCGTCGACCGTGTATCCCTCTTCCTTATAAAGCCGGACCCAGTCGCGTTGTCTTTCGCGCATTTCCTCGGACGAACAATTGTTGTTCGATTGGGCAAATGCCTCGGATGGATAGAACAGCAGACGCGGGTCGATATCGACCTCATGCGCCGTCAGGGCCTTGCGAAACCCCTTGTCGTTCAGCCAGAGCGACGTGTAATTCACGCCCGGCTTGCGTTTGATACGCTTGAACAGTTCACCGGTATCGGCCATTTGAGGCACGTATTGCGGACTGACAAAGCTGCCGACCTGAATGCGTTTCAGGCCGGTTTCGCTGAGCATGTCGATCAGTTCGATGCGCTCTTCGATCGGATAGATCTTCTTTTCGATCTGAAACCCCTCACGCGGGCCTTCTTCACGAAACTCGACGAATTTGGGAAAGTCGCTCATCTCATCACTCCTCGGATGGTAGTATCTCGGCGATGACCTGGCCGCGATCGACCATGTCCCCATTCGAGACGGAAATGTTGCTGGCGATCCCCGCTGCGGTGGCGCGGATCGAGATTTCAAGTTTCATGGATTCCATGACCGCGAGCACATCGCCTTCGGCCACGGTCTGCCCGTCTGCAACCTTGACCTCGACAATCATGCCGGTCAGCGGTGAGGCCACAGCCCGATCCGCCGCCGCATCGCCGCCCGCAAAGTCAAGCGGGGCTGCTGGACGGAAAACAAGGCGGCCTTCGGGCGTGTCCATTTCGATCACGCCAGCGTGGCGGCGCGCGGCGAGCACAAAGATGGACTCACCTTCCGCGACGCGCCAGCTACCGGGCGAAATTTCACGCACGGCGAGGATGATCCTGGTGCCGTCTTCTGCGATCACGGCGTATCGGTCCCCGGATTTGACAGGGCCGACGCGCAGTTCTTCGGATGCACCGGTCGTGTCGGTCAATGTTACGCGCTGTCCCGCTTCAAGCGGGTCACCGCCCAGGCCAAGCCGCCAGCCAGTGAACGTGGAAAGATTGGTCCAAGGGTCCGCGCATGGGTCACGCCGGTCGGACGCCACGAAGAGAACGGCAGCGGCGGCTTTCCACAACTCGGGGCGCGCAAGGGCGGGGGGGGACGTCAGTGCGTCAAGCCTGCCGTCGATCCAGCGTGTATGAACCTGCATCTGTTCGAATTCGGGATTGCGCGCCAGTGCTTTCAAAAAGGCGCGGTTGGTTTGCACACCCTCAACTGCGACGTGATCCAAGGCTGTCGCCAGCCGCGCCAAGGCGGTTTCCCGGTCCGGCGCATGCACAATCAGTTTGGCGATCATCGGATCATAGAAGGGCGTCACTGCGTCGCCTTCTTCGACACCGCTGTCAATGCGCAAACCTTCCGGCAAGCTGAGCGTGGTCAAGGTGCCGGTCGACGGGGCGAACTGCATCGCCGGATCTTCGGCATAAAGCCGCGCCTCGACCGCGTGGCCGTTGATCTTGAGGTCATCCTGCATCAGGCCAAGGCCCGCGCCTTCGGCAATGCGCAGGTGAAGCGCAACAAGGTCCAGCCCGGTGATCGCTTCGGTGACGGGATGTTCCACCTGAATGCGGGGGTTTACCTCAAGAAAGAAGTACTCTTCGCCCGCGACCAAAAACTCCACTGTGCCTAGGCCGCGGTAGTCAAGCGTTTCGCCCAGGCGCACCGCGTCATGCGCGATCTCGTCCAGCAGCGCGCGGGGCAAGCCCCAAGCCGGAGCCTCTTCGATGACCTTCTGGTGACGGCGCTGAAGCGTGCAGTCACGTTCGAACAGGTGCACCACGTGCCCCTTGCCATCACCCGCGATCTGCACTTCGACATGGCGCGCTTCAGGCAGGAAGCGTTCCAGCAAAAGCCCTTCGGAGCCAAAAGTGGATTTCGCCTCGCGAAGGGCGCCTTCGATGTCTTCCACAAGCGTGGCCTCATCGGTGACAAGCCGCTGGCCGCGCCCGCCACCGCCGCCGACGGCCTTGAGCAGAACGGGCAGGCCCATTGCGCGGACTTCATCGGCAATCTCTTGCGGATCGGACCACGCGCCTTCGGCACCCGAAATAACCGGGACGCTGGCCGCCACGGCGGCCTCTTTGGCGCTGGCCTTGTCGCCGAAACGGTCAAGCGTGTCCGGCGTTGGCCCCATGAAGATCATTCCGGCGGCCTCGACCGCACGGGCAAAATCAGAGTTCTCGGCCAGAAAGCCGTAACCGGGATGGATCGCATCCGCACCGACCGATTTCGCGGCGGCAATCACCGCGTCGATCTTCAGATAGCTCTCGGACGCCGGTCCGGCACCGATGCAGACTGATTGCCCGATCTCGCGGACATGCAGGGCATTGGCGTCGGCTTGCGAATGTACGCCGACAGGAGTGATGCCGCTGGCCCGCGCGGTACGCGCGATCCGGCAGGCAATTTCGCCGCGATTGGCGATTAGAAGCGTTTTGATTTTCATGACTCGCTCCTCACATCCTGAACACGCCGAAATTGGTTTCGGCCTTGGGTCTGCGTGAGGTCACATCCAGCATGAGCGCCATGACATCGCGGGTTTCACAAGGCTCGATCACGCTGTCGATCCAGAGGTTAGAGGCAAAATTGTAAGCACCTTGAAAATCCTCGTATTCCTTGCGGATGGGCGCCTTGAAGGCTTCTTCCTCTTCGGGGGTCCAGCTTTTGCCTTCGCGTTCGTTGATCTGTCCGCGGACTTGCGCCAGCACGCTGGCGGCCTGTTCCGGCCCCATGATCGCGGATCGTCCAGTTGGCCAGGCAAACATCGCGTCGGGTTGGAACGGGCGGCCGAGCATGGCCAGATACCCGGCACCGTAGGAGCCGCCGGTGATGATGGTAAACTTGGGCACCCGGGCCGAGGACATGGCAGTGATCATCTTGGCACCAGCCTTGGCGATGCCCATCTGCTCCACCTCGCGGCCAACCATGAAGCCGTTCACATCCGCCAGAAACAGCAGCGGGATATCGCGCTGGACGCAGAGGTTGATGAAATGCGTAGCCTTCAGCGCGGCCTCGACGAACAGCACGCCGGTGTTGGCGATGATGCCAACTTCGTGGCCGTGGATACGGCCCCAGCCGGTCATGATGGTGTCACCGTAAAGCGGCTTGAACTCGTGGAAATCGCTGTCATCGACCAGGCGCGCGATGATTTCGCGGTTATCGGTTGGCACCTTGGGGTCGCGGCTGACGATGCCGTAGATTTCCTCGACCGGATAGGCGGGCGCGCGCGGCGTCTTGGGCGTCTTGCGGGGCAGGGGTTTTTCGCCCAGATGGCTGACGATCTCGCGGGTAATGGCCAGCGCGTGGGCGTCATCCTCGGCAAGATGGTCGGTCACACCCGACACGGACGAGTGCATCTTGCCGCCGCCCAGTTCTTCGGCATCCACCTTTTCGCCGGTGGCAGCAAAGGTCAGTTCCGGCCCGCCAAGATACATGAAGCCCTGGCCACGCACGATCACCACCTCATCGCAGAGCGCGGGAATATAGGCACCACCCGCAGTGCAAGGCCCCATGACGACAGCGATCTGCGGCACCCCGTCACCGGACATGCCGATCTGCTGGTGAAAGATTGAGCCGAACTGGCCTTCGTCGGGGAAAATGTTCTCCTGATCCGGCAGAAACGCGCCGCCGGAATCGACCAGCGTGATCACCGGAAGGCGGTTCTTCCACGCGATCTTCTGGGCGCGCACGTGCTTGCGGCTGGTCATGCCGAAATAGGTGCCGCCCTTCACGGTGGCATCATTGGCGATGACCATGCACTGACGGCCCTCGATCACGCCGATGCCAGTGATGATGCCCGCCCCCGGCGGTACACCATCATATTTGTTCAGCCCGGCAAGCTCCCCGACTTCCAGAAAGGGGGTGCCCGGATCGATCAGCCGTTCGACGCGTTCGCGCGGCAGGATCTTGCCTTTCGACACGTGCCGTTCGCGGGCCTTTTCAGGGCCACCGACACGTTGTTGCAAGCGAAGGGCATGCAGCTCGCCGACTTTGTCGCGATACTGTGTATCGTTTTGCCGGAAGTCATCGGACCCGGTATCGAGTAGGGATTTCATTTTTGTCATGGCAGCTCGGGGTATTCTCTCAGAACAAAGGCAACCTTGGCGGCGCCGGGTTTTTCAAAAGTGTCAGCCGCCACCAGATGGACGTCGGCTTTGAAGACGAGCGCGTCGCGCAGCCGCTGTTCGATTTTCTTCTTGAGGGCGTCGTCATCCGCAGCGTCGCGACCGGGACCGCGCTCGACGATCACCGTCAGCGCGCCCTGCGTGGTATGGCCTTTGAAATCGGCCACGATGCGCATGACGCCGTTGGTGTCCGGCACCATTTCGGTGATGACGCTGTTGATGGCCGACGGGAAAACATTGGCACCGCGCACGATCAGCATGTCGTCGGTCCGGCCTGTGCACCGGATCTTGGGGCCGGTCCGCTCGCAGGAGCATTCGGTGTCGATGACCTCGATATAATCACCCGACCGGAACCGCACCACCGGGCTAGCCTGACGGCCGAGCGCGGTATAGATCATCTCGCCTTCGGCGCCTTTTTCCCAAGGGATGATTTCTCCGCTTTCGGGATCCAGCAGCTCGGTGATGATATAGTCCATGTTGACCATATGCATCCCCGACTGGGCGTCGCATTCGGCCCAGTAGGTCACACCCAGATCGGTGCCGCCCAGCATTTCAGTGCATTTTGCACCCCAGGCCGCTTCGATCTTGGCGCGAATTGCCGGGATGCCACCACCGGGCTCTCCGCCGACGATCACCTGTTCCACGCCCAGCTCACTGGCCTTGCATCCCAGCACCTCTGGCGCTTTTTCAGCCAGGTGCAGAACGAAATTCGGTGCGCCGACGATGCAGCGCGGACGCGTGTCGGCGCAAGCGCGCAGCAGCCGTTCCGCACCGCCATCCGCGCCCACCGGCACATCGATCGTGCCCATGTATTGCAATCCCTGCATCACGGGGATGCCGCCGACAAAGCCCTTGGCCAGCGAAAACGCGTGCAGCACCATGTCGCCGGGACGCACGCCATTGGCAAAGAAGCATCGCGCTGTCATCTCGTGCCACATTTCGGTATCCGCTTCGGTCAGCGCCACATAGGACGGGCTGCCGGTTGTCCCCGATGAGGCTTGCATCTGAATGATGTCCGCCATCGGCGCGGCGCGGTGTTTGCCGAACGGCGGCTCGGCGGACAGGCTTTCGCGGATCTCGGTCTTGTAGGTATAGGGCAGCTTTTGCAGGTCTTCGATGGTGCGAATATCGTCGAACTCCACGCCGGCCTCGGCGAACTTCTCCTGATAGAAGGTGGAGTTCGTCTTGAGATAGGCCATCTGCGCACGCAGTCGCTCTTCCTGAATGCGGCGCACCTCTTCGAGCGCCGTGCCCTCGATTTCGTGCCAGAAACGATCGTTTACCTTGTCGGCGGCATCCTCCCGCCGGAAGCGCATTCCAAATTGCATGTCGTCCTCCCTGTCGGCCAGCGCGATCAATAAGACCGCGGCAGACCCATGACCTTTTCGCCGATGAAGCTGAGGCACAGTTCGCGATTCACGGGTGCCGTGCGCAGCAGGCGCACCAGCGGATACATCTCGTATAGTCCCGTATCCTCGGTAAAGCCCGATCCGCCATGCGCCTGCAGCGCGGCATCCACGGCCTCGATCCCGGCTTCGGCGGCGGCATACTTGGCCATATTCGACGAGGCCCCCGCGGGCAGCTTGTTGTCGAATTCCCAGGCCGCGCGTCGGGTCATCAGGCTGGCCATCTCGACCGCTGTGTGCGCCTTGGCCATCGGGTGCTGCACGCCCTGATGCGCGCCGATGGGCTGATCGAAGACATTGCGCTCGGAGGCATAGGCCACCCCCTTGTTCAGCGCGAAGCGGCCGATGCCGCAGCACAAAGCGGCCAGGATGATGCGTTCGGGGTTGAGGCTGTCGAACAGGATCGAGAACCCTTCGTCAACCTCGCCGACAACGTCCTCGGGGCCCAGATCGACCTCGTCAAAGAACAGGGTCCACTGTTCTTCGGGCAGGGGGATCGAGATCTTCACCCGCTGCTTGTCGACACCCTTTTTCTTCAGGTCCACCGCAAAGAGCGTGAAGCCGTCGGTCTTGCGGCTGACTTCGGTGTGGGGCTTGGTGCGTGCTACCACCAGACAATAGTCCGATACCTCGGCGCCGGTGATAAAGGTCTTTTCGCCCGACAGGCTGAACCGGTTGCCCCGGCGCTTGGCCAGCGTGGTGGCCTTCATCGTGTTGGATCCGGCCCCCGGTTCGGTGATCGCGAAACAGAACTGGATATCACCACGGCAGGCGGCCGGCAGCAGTTCCTTCTTGTGGAATTCGCTCCCGTGGCTGGCGATATGGGCCAGCGACATGGTCGGCCCGACCACCATCATCAGAAGCGGAATGCCGTGATTGGCGGTGCCTTCCATGAACAGGGCCATTTCGGTCATGCCAAGGCCGGCGCCGCCGTATTCCTCGGGCACCATGATGCCCAGAAAGCCGTCATCAGCAATCTGTTTGAACATCTCCTGCGGGAATTCATGCCTGCGCGCGTGGTCCAGCCAATAAGCATTGTCGTATTTCTGCGCCAACTGACCGCCGTATTCGTAAATCTGGCGCTGTTCGTCATTCAAAGTGAATTCCATGTTTCGTCCTCAAACCTTGAATTCAGGGGTGCGCCGGTTCTCGAATGCGTCGAGCCCTTCGGCGACGTCATCACTGGGCAACGCGCGTACGGCGGCATCCAGCTCAAGCCGCATCTGCTGGTCGATGCCCAAGTCCGCGCCTTCCCGCGCCAGCCGCTTCATCTCGGCGATACCGGGACGCGAGCGGGTGGCGATTTTCTGACAGTAATCCAACGCGGCCTGATGCAGATCCGCATCCGGCACTATATAGTTGACCAGACCGGCCTCTTTGGCCTCGCCCGCCTCAAGCCAGCGGGCTGAGAACATCAGGTCGAGCGCCCGGCGCTGCCCCATCAACCGCGTTAGCCGCTGCGAGCCGCCCCAACCGGGAATCAGTCCGAATTGCGCATGCTGATCGCCAAACTGAGCGGTTTCGGCGGCGAAACACACATCGCAAGCCAACATCAGTTCGATCCCGCCGGCCAGACACAACCCCTGCACCGCCACGACGACAGGGAGGGAGGAGGTTTCGAGCGCACGCAGGGTGTTCATGCCAAAGGCGATGAAGTGGTTCAGCGCGGCGGGATCGTTCAATTTACCTTTCACTTCCACCAGATCGGCGCCGGTGCAAAAGTGCTTGCCCTGCGCCCGGATGAGGATCGCCCGGATAGCCGGGTTCGCCTCGAATTCCGCACGCGCGGCAGATATGCGCTCATGCACGTCAAGTGACAGGCAATTGAATTTCTCGGGGCGGGCCAGCTCGATAATGCCGGTGTTGCCCTCGGTCGTGACGATGATGGGATCGTTCATTTCTGAGCTCCCGTCGCCTTCTTGTCATACTGCAGCGCCATCCGTCCGACCTTCTCGCGGGCAATCACCAGCTTCTGGATCTGCGCGGTGCCGTCACCGATCTGCAGGCCGAGCACATCGTTATAGCGCTGGTGGTGGGGCAGGTCGGTGGTGTAGCCGTAATGTCCGTGCAGGATCAGGCACTGGTGCAGGATCTCGCAGGCGGTTTTGGGCAGGTACCATTTGCACATGGCCGCCTCGGACGTATGCGGCAGGCCGCGGTCACGCAGGTCCAGCGTGTAATAGCAAAGCTGGCGCATCAAGGTCAGTTGGGTCTCAGCTTCGGCCAGCGGGAAACTGACGCCCTGATACTGTACGATCGGGGCCCCGAAGGCTTCGCGTTCCTGAACGTAGGCCCAGGTTTCATCCACCGACGCTTGCGCAGCACCCAGGCATTCCAACCCGATCAGTGCGCGCGAATAATCAAACCCGGCCATGATCGTGCCAAAGGCACGATCCTGTTCGGCCATCATGTTTTCGGCCGGCACGAAGACGTCGTCAAAGAACACCGACCCGCGCCCGACGGGCTTGGTGCCGATGTCGTCGAAATGGGTACGCTTGATGCCGTCCTGGTTCAGATCGACGAAAAAGGCGCTGACCCCGCGTGAGCCGCCATCGGGATCGCCGGTGCGGGCAAAGACGACCGCCGCATCGGCCTGACTGGCAAAACTCATGGATGTCTTTTCACCGTTCAGCCGCCAACCGTTTTCGGATTTCTCGGCCTTCAGAATCAGGTTCGCCGCGTCCGATCCGCCGCGCGGCTCTGTCAGACCCAGACCAATGACGGCATCACCCGAAACAACCTTGGGCACCCATTTCGACGCGATGTCGCGGGAGGCATGCTTGGCAACCATTCCGCCCATGAGAGAGCCGAGAAGCTGCACGTAACTTGCGTTGAAATCAGCATAGGCGATCTCTTCGACGATCAGCCCTGACGCGACAGAGCTTTCACCCAGTCCGCCGAATTCTTCCGGCAGATCGGCCCCGATCAGACCGAGTGCGCCCATCTCCTTGATCAGCGCACGATCAAAGGTATGGCCGCTTGCGCGCTCCTGATATGTGGGCGCAAGCTTTTCAGTTGCGAAGCGCTTCGCGGTTTCGCGAAAAGCCTTCTGATCGTCTGTTGGCTGGAATTGCATCGGTGCTCCTCCCCATGAGCGAAAATTATCTTTCCAAAAATCTAACAAATGTTAGAATACAGATCAAGCACAGTTTTGAGGAGGATGCCCACAATGGAAATTAAGCCAACGGAGAGCTTCGGGACCATGCTCTCGCCCATCCGCGCAGGCCAGCATACATTGCGAAACCGTGTCATCATGGGGTCGATGCACACGCGGTTGGAAACCGAGCCTGACGGCATAGCCAAACAGATCGCGTTTTACGCCGAGCGTGCGCGGGGGGAGGCGGCGATTCTGGTCACCGGCGGGTTTTCCCCCAATGCCGAGGGTATATTTGATCCCGAAGGTCCACGAATCGACGACCCGGAAGAGGCGCGCAGCCTGCGCCCGATCTGCGAGGCGGTGCAGGCCGAAGGCAGCCTGATCTGCGCGCAACTCCTTCACGCCGGGCGCTATGCAAAGATCGAAGGATGTGTTGCCCCGTCGCCAATCCGGGCACCGATCAACCGTTTCGTGCCGCGTGAAATGACCGAAGCCGATATTTTCCGAACCATCGAGGATTTTGCCGCGGCAGCCGCCAACGCGCAGGCCGCAGGATTCGATGGCGTCGAAATCATGGGGTCCGAGGGATACCTGATTAACGAATTCACCGTTACCCACACCAACAAGCGCGAAGACGACTGGGGCGGAAGCGCCGAGAAGCGCCATCGATTCCCGGTCGAGATCGTGCGCGCAGTGCGTGAACGCTGTGGGCCCGACTTTCTGGTCATCTACCGGATTTCGGCGGCCGATCTGGTCGAGGGCGGCGCGCCCGCCGATGAAATCGCGGCACTGGCCCGCAAAATCGAGGCAGCAGGCGCGGATATTCTGAACACCGGCATCGGCTGGCACGAGGCGCGCGTCCCGACGATTGCCTATCCGGTGCCGCGCGGTGCTTGGCGCAAGGCAGCGGCCAACGTGAAAGCGGCGGTATCGATTCCGGTGGTCGCCTCGAACCGAATCAACACACCCGAGCTTGCCGAAGACATCCTTGCCTCTGGCGATGCAGACATGATCTCGATGGCGCGCCCGTTTCTGGCCGATTCGCATTTCGTGAAAAAGGCGCGCGAGGGCCGCGCGGACGAGATCAACACCTGCATTGCCTGCAACCAGGCCTGTCTGGATTTCATCTTTTCGGACCGGCCTGTCGGATGCCTGGTTAATCCAAGGGCTGGGCGTGAAACGGAATTCCGGGACACGCTAACCGACGCGCCAAAGAAAGTGGCTGTCGTCGGCGGTGGCGCGGCGGGCCTGGCCACGGCGGCCGAAGCGGCGCGGCTGGGCCACGATGTCACGCTGTTCGAAGCGCAAGACAAGCTGGGCGGTCAGCTGAATCTGGCCCGCGCGGCGCCGGGCAAGGACGAATTCGACGAAACCCTGCGGTATTATGCCGGTCAGCTGAGAAAGCACGGGGTCAAACAGCGGCTGGGGCAGCGGGCCGACGTGAACGATCTTGACGGCTTCGACCATGTGGTTATCGCCACAGGGGTCACGCCGCGTATTCCCGACCTGCCGGGTATCGACCATCCCAGCGTCGCGACTTATGCGGAAATCCTGTCCGGCGACCGCGAGGCGGGCGACCGTGTCGTGGTGATGGGGGCCGGTGGCATTGGCCATGATGTGGCCGAGTTCCTGGTGACCGAACCCGCCGAGGCCGCCAACACAGACGCCTTTTGCGATACATGGGGCGTGGACCCCGAGTTTGCCACGCCGGGCGCCCTGGCTGGCGATCCATTGGCACCGAAACCGTCGCGACGCAAAGTCGTTATGCTTCAGCGCAAGGCAGCAAAACCCGGCGCGGGGCTTGGAGTTTCAACAGGGTGGATCCTGCGCAACGCGCTGCGCAAACACGGGGTCGAGGCGATGGGCGGGGTGACCTATGACCGCATCGACGACGCGGGGCTGCATATCCTCACGGACGAAAGCCCAATGATCATCTCGGCCGATACGATTGTGCTATGCACTGGCCAGGAGCCGGAACGCGCCCTGGCAGAAGAGCTTGCCGCGCGCGGCGTCACGGTTACGATGATCGGCGGGGCAAAGGAGGCCGCCGAACTTGATGCTCTGCGCGCCATTGATGAAGGGGTGCGTCTGGCGCAAAGTCTCTGAACCGAAGCCCTGGCAAGGGAGGAAGCCATGCTGACCGACGTCATCCGTGCAGGGCGCGCTGATCTGTATTCGATCTTTCGAACCCGCGCACAGGACTGCGCCAGGGCTTTGGCCATTGAGGACGGCAGCAAGAAACTGACCTACGGCGAATTGCTGGGGCGCGTCGATCGTCTGGCTGCCGTCTTTCTGGCACGAGGCGTGGCGCCCGGCGACAGGATCGCGATCCTGTCGCACAACCGGTCTGAATACCTGGAGGTCGAACTGGCTGCGGCGGGAATCGGCGCGATCGTCGCTTGCCTGAACTGGCGGCTTGCCCCCGATGAACTGCGGCATTGCATCGATCTGGTCGCGCCGGTTCTCGCGGTCGCCGAACCGGATCTTTCAGAAGCGTATCGGGCCGTCGCGGCGACACCCTGTCTGACCATCGGGCCAGACCTGGAAACGGCCATTGCCGGGGCCGGGCCGGACCCGCGCACCGGAACCATGGTAGACGATCCAGAGGCCGGTCTGACGATCCTTTACACCTCGGGGACCACGGGTCTGCCCAAGGGGGCGCTCATCAGCCACCGCGCGCATATCGCCCGTTCCATGGCTTTTGCGGCACAACTGGCGCTGGATCCCGGTGACGGGTTCATCGCCTGGGCACCGATGTTCCACATGGCCTCCACCGATCATGCGCTGGCAACGATCTTGCGGGGCGGGACCGTGGTGATGGTGGACGGTTTGCAGCCTGCGGTCATCAACGAGGCGCTGTCGCGCCACAGGATCGGCTGGTTCGTGATGATGCCCGGTGCGCTGGACGCCTTTATCGCAGACCGGCGCGCCAACCCTCTGCCGGTGAAGGGCATCAAGGTTTGCGGCGCAATGGCCGATCTGGTGCCGCCGCATCAAATCGCGGAACTGACGGGCCTTCTGGACACGCCCTATCTGAATTCTTTCGGGGCAACCGAAACCGGCCTGCCACCGGGGACCGCCGATCTGATCGCGCCGGGCGTCACCCCGGACCGGCTTTCCAAGCGCATCAGCGCATTTTGCGAGGTTCGGCTGGTCGATCCCGACGACCGCGAAGTCCCCGATGGAACGCCGGGCGAAATGGCAGTGCGGGGCCCAACGTTGTTTTCAGGGTACTGGAACGCCGACGACACCAACGCCCGCGACTTCCGCAACGGCTTTTTCCACATGGGTGACTTGTTCCGGCGCAATGCGGACGGCACGGTCGACTTTGTGGACCGGGCCAAATACTTGATCAAGACCGGCGGCGAGAACGTCTACCCGGCGGAAATCGAGCGTGTCCTTCTATCCCACCCCGGTGTGGTCGATGCCGCGGTGGTGCGGGCATTTGACACGAAATGGGGGGAAAGCCCGGTGGCCTTTGTCGCCCATGGCGATGACGGGCCGGATGCCGAGGCGCTGATGAATTTGTGCCGCGAAAGCCTCGCAGGCTACAAACGCCCCCGCGAGTTTCGCTTTATCGCGTTCGAGGATTTTCCCAGGTCGACCAGCGGAAAGGTCCAGCGGCATGTCCTAGAAGCCCGGCTCGCGGATTGATTTGCGCCCCAGCCCGGTCGTCAGCCCACCACGCCCGTTCGTCCCACAAGCGCCATAAGCGTTCCGGTCATCGTTGCGACCAGCTTCTCATCCTCGCCCTTCACGGCATAGGCACGCGCTTCGCAGATGGTCAGAGTCCTTCCCGGCTTCACCACGTCAGCGACGAAGCGAAACCGTTCGCCGTCGGCCGGGTTGAGCAGATTGATCTTGAATTCGGCTGTCAAAACGGCCGCTTCCGCGGGCATCAGCGAAAAGGCCGCGTATCCGCAGGCGCTGTCGAGCGCAGTCGACACGATTCCGGCATGTAAAAAACCATGCTGCTGGGTCAGCGTATCCTGATGTGCCATTTCCAGAACAATGCGGCCGGGCGACAACTCGGCAATGCTGATCCCCAACGTATGCATCACGTGCTGGCGGTTGAAACTGTCATGCACCCTTGCGTCATAGTCGGCGTTTTTCGGTTCGAATCGCGTCATGGCGGGTCTTCCTCTTCGATTTCATTCATTGATGACCACTCTTAGGCGGTCTTTGAGGCGCGCATCTTGTAGCGAAAGGCCAAATCGACTCGTTGCGGACTGAGCGCGCAACGCGCCGGGCGGTTTGCCGGCAAAGGTCCGGCAAGCGGCGGACAAATGAGATTGATCGTAATATCCGGCGTCCAGCGCCAGATCGCTCAGCGGCAGGGTCTGTGACGCAAGCTGCCCGAGAGCCTGACGAAAGCGTCGCGAGGCCGCAAGCCTCCGCCGCGACACGCCGGTTTCCGCCCGCACCTTTCGACGTTCGGTCCGGTCGCTGTACGCTCCGGGTGGCGCGGCAAAGCGCAGGCCTTTCGCGAGGCCGTCAAGCACCGCGACAAGCGCAGGCAGGTCATCCTCCTCGGTCTGTACGCGGCCCAGTTCCAAGGCCAGCATGTCCAGCACTTTGCAGTCCGTCAATCGCTGCGGTCGTGACGACAGTCGCAGCCCGGCCACGACACCCCGGAATGGCCTTGGGCGGGGCGTGAAACAAGGGCGCGGTTCTGCCAGCGAAACGCGTGCCCCGTCGCTGTCGTCGCAGGTTATCGAAAGGGTAAAGAGGTCAGTTGCGAACCGCCCGCTTCCACGACGGCTAAGCACACCGGAATCGCGGAACATGAAAAGGTGGTCGATCTGTGTGACCGCTTCCAGAGGCGGCACCAGCTCGAGATAGAGCGGCGGCGCCGCTAGGTCACTGAACGAATGCATCCCGGTTCTCGGCGACGAAATCAGCAAATCGACGGGCCGGGCGGCCCAATACGTCGCTGACCGTTGTCTCGATGCCGGCAAGGTAGCCCTTGGGCGCGAGGCAGGCCAGTTCGACCATGGCTCCGGCGACCTCATCCTGCATCCCACCGGCCACCATGCCCGCTTTCGCATCCTCGGCCGAAAGGGGGGCACAGGTGACATTTCGCCCTGTCACTGCGGACAGGAGAGCGGCAATATCTTCTCCGGCAAGGGCTTCGGGTCCGGTCAGACCAAGGGCCTTGCCTTCGTACCCCGGAGCGGTCAGCGCCTCGGCGGCGACATCCGCGATGTCGCGGGCGTCGATCCAGGCCACGGGGCCGCCCAGATCATCGTAGTACACCGCGTCCTTCGCAATGTTGCCGGCCTGCCACAGCAGGTTCTGCATGAAATAGGTCGGCTGAACGAAGGTCCAGTCAAGGTCGCTTTGCTTCAAGAGTTCCTGGGTTTCGGAATGCCATTTGCCGAAGGTCAGCCCCGCCTTGGGCGAGGCGCCAAGCCCGGTGCCCACAACGACATGGCGCACCCCGGCGGCCTTGGCCGCCTCGATCACGTTCGCCTTCCACCGGCGCATGTCCAGATGCGCAGGCGTGACCAGGTATATCTTTTCTGCCCCGTCACAGGCACGCGCCAGCGCGGCGGGATCGGTGAAATCCGCTGCGACCGCCTCGCATCCCTTGGCCTTGAGCGTGCCAACCTTTGCCGGGTCACTGGTGACAGCGCGCACGGTTGCGCCCTTTGCCAAAAGCGTATCGACAAGAGGCGCGCCAGTGGTGCCCGTGGCTCCGAATACAGTGATCATGGCTTTTCCTTTTGCAGGTCTGCGATGGGTTGAATGGTTTCCGGGTTGCTGATCGACGACAGATCGCCCGGATCTTCACCGAGAAAGGCGGCGCGCACGACCCGGCGCATGGTTTTCATGCTACGCGTCTTTGGCAGCGCCTCGACAAAGTGGATCTCGCGCGGGCGGAAGGGTTTCGAGACGATCTCTCCGACCCGATCCTTGAGCCGGTCCACGAGGTCCGCGTCCAGCGACACATCCGGTGCCGCCACGCAGACGCAGACGACGGCCACACCCTTGATGTCGTCAGGTGCCGCGATGGCGGCGGCATCCACCACCTCTCCGCTCTCGGTCAGGGCCGCCTCGATCTCGGGCGGGCCGATCCGTTTACCGGCGATGTTCAGCGTGTCGTCCGACCGGCCCAGGATAAACCATGTCCCGTCCGGATCGCAGCGCACCCAGTCGCCGTGCCGCCAGAGGCCGGGGAAGGTGGACCAGTAGGTTTCAAGGTAGCGATCGCGGTCGCCCCAAATGGCCGGGGTCAGCCCCAGAGGCGGCTGGGTAACGACCAGTTCGCCCACCTCGCCCGGCGCGGCTTCGCTGCCGTCCTCGCGCAGCACTTTCGCGCCGACCCCCAGGGCCTGGGCGGAAAATCCGCCGGGCTTGATTTCGTGCAGCACGGTCGATGTCAGGATAGCACCGAACAACTCGGTCCCGCCCGAGATGTTCAGCGGCACCGCGCGGCGGCGGCAGATATGATCCAGTTGCCAGCGCCAGGCGTCCTCGGTCCAGGGTTCCCCGGTCGAGGCGACAATGCGCAGGGGCGACAGGTCGTAGTCTGTCAGCGGCTCGAGCTCATGCGTCATGAACTGCCGTACCAGGGTTGGCGCCACGCCGAGATGCGTGACCTCCATCTCGGACGCAAGGCGCAAAAGTCTGAACGGATCGCCGGGCATCGATGGTGCGCCTTCAGCAACCACCAGCGTTGAACCCGACAGCAGCACCGACAAAAGGGTGAGCGGTCCCATGACCCATCCCATGTCGGTCATCCACAGGTGCCGGTCATCCTGTTTCATGTCGAGACAAAGCAGGAAATCAGCCGTGGCCTTGGCCTGCACCCCCAAATGGGTATGCACGACGCCTTTGGGCCGCCCGGTGGTGCCCGATGTATAGGCGATAAGGAAGGGATCTTCGGCCTTGACGGGAACAGCGGCGAAATCCGGACTGGCGGCGCCCACGGCTTCGGTCCAGTCGAGATCGCGGGCCGGATTGGCCGCCGCGCCGCCGAACCGTCGCAGGCTGACCACGGTGTGCACCGAAGGCACCTCGGTCAGGGCTTCGGCAAGCGCCGCCTCCATCCAGACCGGCTTGCCTCGCCGGGGTGTGGCATCCGCTGTCAGCACCGCCACGGCACCGGAATCGTTTAGGCGCGAGATGATGGCATGGGGCGCAAAGCCGGAAAACAGCGGTACCGCGACCGCGCCCAGTCGGGCAATACCCAAAAGCGCGGCCTCGATCTCGGGAATCATTGGCATGTAGATGCCCACCGCCTGACCCGGCCGCACCCCGCGGACGGCAAGGGCAGAGGCGACGCGGGAGGCTTCGGCAGCAAGTTCGGAATAGGTCCAGCGGCGGCGACTTCCGTCTTCACCGACCCAGTCGATCGCGACCTTTTCGCCTCGGCCATCGGCAATTCGGGCATCAAGACAGGTTTCCGTAAGATTCAAAGTGCCTCCGACGGCCCATTTGATCGATTCAGGCCCGTCGGAAATATCCCGCAGCACCGTGTGCGGCTTGCTGAACCGAATACCAGCATGGTCAATGATCCGACTCCAGAACCAGTCCGGCTCCTCATTGGCGCGGCGGGCGAGATCCTTGTAGCTGTCGATACCGCAGTCCTTCAGAAAAGCGGTCAGCGTGCTCGAACGTTGAATGTCAGAGTCTGGCCGAAACATTCTTCACCTTTCTACAATGAAAAAGGGCCGCACATAAGGCGCGGCCAGTAGGGGAGGTATCTCTTGGCAGCAGCGCCCTGTGACAAGGGCTGCGACCAACGACTAGCCGTGCATCGACAAGCCGCCTGAAACCGAAATTACTTGGCCTGTGATGAACCCTGCGTCGTCGGATGAAAGAAAACAGATAATGCCGGGATAGTCGGAAGGTTGCCCCAGGCGCTTCATCGGGATCGCCCGCTTGAGACCCTCGGCAATCTTTTCGCCAGCTTCACCTTGCGCGAATTCGGCGAACAAAGGTGTGTCCGTGGGGCCGGGCGCGACAGCGTTCAACTGAACCCCCTTGCGCGCTAGTTCTCGAGCTACGGTCTTTGTAAAGGAAATGATGCCGCCCTTGCAGGCCGAATAGACGGCCTCGCCCGATGATCCGACACGACCCGCGTCGGACGCGATATTCACCACACGGCCGCCGCCGTTCTTTACCATGCCCGGCAGCACCGCGTGGTGCATGTTCAGCGGGCCATAGAGGTTGATGTCGATGACCTTCTTCCAAAGTTCGGCATCGGTGTCGAGGAACAGCCTACTTTCGTCCCAGCCGGCGTTGTTCACCAGCACGTCGATCGGACCTCCGGCCTCGAACTCGGTCACCGCCGTGTCGATCTGGGTGCGGTCGGTGATGTCTACCTTGAAGGCCTGCGCCTTTCCGCCAGCCTCGGCGATCAGTCGGACAGTTTCTTCCGCCCCATCCTTGTTCAGATCGAAAACGGCGACTTCGGCACCTTCTTCGCCGAACCGTCCACAAACCGCGCGACCGATGCCGCTGCCGCCGCCGGTCACGATGACCCGTTTCCCACTCAACCCTCGCATATGGAGGTCCTCCTCTTCCGCTGTACCTTGGTAAAGAACTTGATTCGAGACGTTCTTTGGTGCATTCTAACATTTGTTAGATTTAATGCAATGGACAGCTTTGTGGCCAACGAGTATCGACATGGAATGGTAATAAGAACTGACGCAACCAGCACAGTGAATGAAGATCTGAGCAAGTCAGAGAGGACACGTGAAGCCATTCTCTCGGCGGCCGCTCGACTTTTTCGGTACGAAAGCTATTACGCGACGACGATGCGCGACATCGCGCAGGAAGCGGGCGTTGAGGCCGGCAGCATATACTACCATTTTCAATCCAAGGACCAGATTCTGAGCGAGGTTCTCGAACTTGGTGTCCGTCAGCTCTACGAGGAGGTCCGAGAAATTGTTCGGGTTGCAAAGAAGAACCCGGAGGATTTCTGCAAGACCTTCGCATTGCTGATCGAAACACACCTGACCTACCTGTTGACTGAGAGCGATTTCACCTCGGCCAATATCCGGAACTATCCGATGTTGTCGGATGAAACCCGCGCGCCTCACCGTGAGTTGCGTGCCTCTTATGCAGAGGCCTGGGGCAGTTTCCTAAATGAAGCAAAACGCAACGGCTATCTTCGAAGTGACATATCCATTACTGTGATCCGCCAGTTCATCCTGAGTGCCATGAACTGGACCGTGGAATGGTACGATGTCGATAAGTATCCGGTGCACATCCTCGCTGAACGTATGAGCAAGCTGATACTTGACGGTATGTGTTTGGATCGCAGAGCTGAAACAGAAGGTCTGAAGCTGACCCCCGCCGCTCCCGTCAATATCCTTGATACCAACGGCAAGGCCGCGAAGACCCGCGCAGAGATCCTGCGAGTGGCGGCGCGCGTTCTGAGGGACAATGGCTACAAGGCGACAACGCTGCGGAAGATCGCTGACGAATCGGACATGAAGGCGGGTAGCGTCTACTACCATTTCAAATCCAAGGAAGCGATCGTGGACGAGGTACTAAACGAAGGGTTAAGCGATCTGCTATCCGGTGTCAGTGCAGCCGTTCAGAAGTTCGATTCCCCATGCGATCATCACACCAGAATAGCAACCGCAATCTGGACGCATCTGGATTTTCTCTTTAAGGCAAGCGAGTTCACCTCAGCGAACATCAGAAGTTATGGGATGCTGCCCAACCACTTTCGGGAAAAGCACCGAGGCATTCGCCACGACTACGGGCGACTTTGGGACATGATCCTTCGCGAAGCGCAGCAAGACGGTGCGATAAGGTCGGATATCAAGATCGTTCCTTTGCGCCAGGTGTTGTTGGGTGCCTTGAACTGGACGGTAGAGTGGTTCGACCCGAACAAGGCAGGAGTGGAAGGGTATCTCTCACTGCCTGAGTTCTCCGGTATGCTCATCAAGCTTCTGCTGGAAGGAATTTGCAACCGGGAAACCGCCCCGTCTACAGGACAAGGCACGCCCTGAAAGCAGTCGCAGTGGTCAGACCAGAAGGAAGTGATACAGCCCTTCCGCAACCGCCTTTTCCCGGTCCGTCTGCCAGGTGATCACGCTGACGCTCGCCATCCGCTTGCCCTTGCGCGTCACATTGGCGCGGGCAAAAAGCGGGCCCTTCACGCCAGGTCGGAGGTAATCGACGGTCAGGTTAATCGGCTTGGCCGGGACATCCGCGAAGTCGGGCTGTACCGCGATCGCGGCCGTGGCTTCCATGAAACTCGCGATGATTCCGCCATGGTAGTACTCCATGACAGGGTTACCGATATGGCGGTCATCAAAGGTCATTTCAGCCTCGGCATGAAGGTTGTCCAAGCTTCGGATCTCAAAATTGAGAAATCGGAAGAACGGCACCCTGGATACATTGGCATTGGCAGTTTGCACATCCATCACGAGGTTTTTCCTTTAGTCATCGCATCAAACAGGTCAGTGCCGCCGCGCGTCAAAGCAAACGAGGCGGTTCCACGGGCTATTTCAGCATTCTCATGGCCCTCGAACCAGACGCTGCCGGAATTGAAGGCAATATGGCGGGTCTTCCGAAAACAATGCGCGCGAACGATGACATCCGCGCGCGAATAGGCGGGGCGCAGGTAATCAACTCTGAGGTCGAGAGTGGCCATGGTGCTGACGCCCTCGATTGCCACAAAGTTTGCCAGTCCGAAGACACTGTCCAGGAGAGCCGTCAGGATACCACCATGAAGCAGGGTCTGGTCCGCATCGACGCAAAAATCCGGATTAAACGGCATCCGAACCCGAACACCTTCGCTCGAAACCTCTTCGATCTCAAGCGCCATATGCGTAATCAGACCCTTGCCGCGCGCATTCCACATTTGCGCGATTTGCTCCATCTTCTTCTTGGTGATGTCAGACATGCGATCTTTCCTTTAACGCCCAGTGAAGTTGGGTTTTCGTTTCTCGATGAAAGCAGCAACCGCCTCGTGGTGGTCTTCGGTCTGATGCATGAGTGCCTGATAGGCCGCCGCGGAATTCAGGAAATCTGGTAGATCCATTCGTTCGGCATTGCGCATCAGACGCTTGGCGATTCGCACCGCGCGCGGTGGTTTCGCGGCGATCGCGGCGGCCCGTTCGCCGGCCCGTTCCATCAATTTTTCATGGGGCACAAGTTCAAGCACCATGCCAAGCTCCAGTGCCTCTTCGGCCTCGACCATGCGCCCCGAGAAGGTCAGATCGGCGGCCTTCTGGTGGCCCAGACGACGCAACAGGAACCAGCTGCCTGCATCGCCCGGAATGATCCCGAGATTCAGAAACACCTCGCCGAACTTTGCTTTCTCCGATGCGATGCGCATGTCGCACATCATGGTCAGGTCGCACCCCGCGCCGACCGCGGGTCCGTTGACCGCGGCGATCGTCGGAACATCCAGGTTATAGAGCGCCTGTGGCAGGCGCTGCACCCCATCGACATAGCTCTGCGCCGCCGCAAGCGGCTCCTTGCGAAAGATGCTGTCGGGGTCGTTCATCTCCTTGATGTCGCCGCCGGCACAAAAGGCCGGGTCGGCACCGGTCAGGATCATGACGCTGACCTGCGGGTCTGCCTGCACCTTGGCGAATGTGTCCAGAAGGGCGGCGATCATTTCATTGCCGGTGATCGGGTTGCGACGCTCGGGATCGTTCAGCGTGACCGTGGCGATCCTGTCGCAAATGTCCAAAAGGACGGGTTGCTTACTCATTCTTTCCATCTCCGCGTTCGCGTTTTTCGAACATGTCGGGATTGATCATGTCGCGGGCATCGTGGCCCATATGCAGGGTTTCCCCACCGTCCACATAGATATCTTCGCCGGTGATGAAATTCCCCAGATCGGACGCCAGGAAGATGATTGTCCCGGCAATGTCCTCGGCCATACCCATCCGGTTCAGGACCGAGCGGTTAAGCTTCTTCCACTGTTCCGGTGAAATGGGGTAGCGGCCAAGCGCATCGGTCTTGATCGTGCCCGGCGCAACACAGTTCAGACGGATCCCGTATTCGCCCCATTCGGCGGCCAGTGTCTTCATCATGCCGGTCACGCCAGCGCGGGCGGCGACGGTGTGCGTAAAGCCGGTGAGTGCGGTGCGCACTGAAATGGCGGTGACAAACACGACCGATCCCCCGTTGTCATACATGAAGTGATCGGCAACGGCGCGGGTCATCTGCCATGACCCGATCAGGTTGTTGCGGATCACGGCCTCGAAGCCCTTGTTGGTGATATCGCGGGCGGCAGCGATGTACTGGCCGCCCGCATTGTTCACCAGAACATCGAGCTGACCGTAATGGTCCTTGATCCGTTCCATCGCGGTTTCGATGCTGTCCTCGTCACGGGTATCGCCGGGCACGACAAACGCCTCGCCCCCCGCTGCCCGGATCATCTCGGCGGTTTCCTCCAGCGGCTCTTCCCGGCGTGCAAACAGCGCAAGTCTGGCCCCGCAGGAGGCCATTTCAAGCGCTGTCGCCCGGCCCATACCTGATCCGGATCCCGTGACCAGGGCAACCTGTCCCGCCATGAGATCCGGCGCGTAGCGCCTTGATTTTTCTTCGCTCATGTTCCGACCCCTTAGTTTTTCAGAAGTTCGCCAGAGATGATGAGCTTGCGCACCTCCTGGGTGCCCGCGCCGACCTCTAGCACGCGACCGGTACGGTAGAGCCGGTTCACTTCGGTATCGCGCATATAGCCCGAACCGCCGTGAATCTGGACGGCCTTGTCCAGCACGAAGGATGTCGCCTCGGCGGCCTTGTAGATTGCCGCAGCGGTGAGCTTGTGGATCTCGCCACGCCCGCCTTCGCCCTCTTCAAGGCCCTCACACATGGCCGCGGTACGCAAGGACAGGCTGCGCGCCGCCTCGATCTGGGTGTACATGTCGGCCAGCATCGCCTGCACCATCTGAAAACTGGCGATCGGCTTGCCGAATTGCTGCCGTGTCTTGGCGTAGTCGACGGAAATATCCAGCGCCCGCTGCGCAATGCCCATTGCGTTGAAGCAGACGATGGCACGTTCCAGATCCAGCCCGGACATCGTCACGGCAACGCCGCCATCCAGTTTGCCGACCATATTCTTGGCCGGAACGCGGCAATCTTCGAACACCAGTTCCCCGGTGGGCGAGCCACGGAAGCCCATCTTGTTGAGCTTCTGGGCAACCTTGAAACCTGGCGTGTCGGTTTCAACGATGAAGGCGGAAATTCCCTTGGCCCCTTTTTCCGGCGAGGTCTTGGCATAGACCAGGACCAGATCGGCAATCGGTCCGTTGGTGATGTAGATCTTGGAACCGTTCAGGATGTAGTCGTCTCCATCCTTTTTGGCCGTGGTCCGCATCGAACCGAGCGCGTCAGACCCCGCGCCGGGTTCGGTCAGACCCAGGGCGCCGATCAGCGTGCCGTCGCAAAGGCCCGGCAGATACTTGTGGCGCAGGTCGTCACTGGCGTTGCGATAGATGTTGTTGACGCACAAGTTGTCGTGGGCCACATGGGTTAGCCCGATGGCGGCAGAGGACCGCGAAAGCTGTTCGGTGATGATACAGGCCGAGGTAAAATCCAGCCCCGCACCGCCGAATTCAGGCGGCACGTTCAGGCCCAGATAGCCCATCTCGCCAAGCTTGGGAAAGACCGAAGGCGGCAGGTCATCAGTGTCGTCCATTTCCGCATTCAGATGGTGAAACTCGGACATGAAGAACTTGCCGGCCTGATCGGCCAGAGCCTGTTGCTCCTCCGTCATGAAATGTGTTGGCAAAGCGGTGTCGTTGCGAAGTTGCTTGTTCATGGTTTCGTCCCCCCTCAGGCGCGCAGAAGTTCTTCGGCAATGATGATCTTGCGGACTTCGCTTGTGCCCGCGCCGATTTCCAACAACTTGTTGGCGCGGAACAACCGGTTGATCTCGGTGTCCTGCATGTAGCCAGAGCCACCATGGATATGGCAGGCTTCGGTCACCGCCTTGTTGAATGCCTCGCCGGCGTACAGACAGGCCGCCGCAGTCAGTTTGTGAATTTCGCCGCGGCCTCCGGCCCCTTTTGGCAGGCCCGTACAGGCGGCCAGCGCTCGATACCCGAAGGCGCGCGCCGTTTCGACCTCGATGTAGATCTGGGCCAGTTTCGACTGCATCATCTGGAAACTTGCGATTGGCTTGCCGAACTGCTCCCGGATTTTGGCGTATTCCAGACCCAGTTCCAGCGCCCGTTCGGCCATACCTACGCAGACTGAGGCAACCATAGCACGCTCCAGATCCAGCCCGCTCATTACCACCGAAACGCCGGTGTTTTCCTCACCCACCATGGCGGATGCGGGCACGCGGCAATCTTCGAACACCAACTCTCCGGTCGGAGAGCCTCGGAAGCCCATTTTGTCGAGCTTTTGCGCCACCTTGAAGCCGGGATTGTCGGTCTCAATGATGAAGGCGGAAATGCCCTTGGCGCCCTTCGATTTCTCGGTCTTTGCGTAAAGCAGAATCACGTCGGCAATCGGGCCGTTGGTGATGTAGATCTTCGAGCCGTTGATGACGTAGTCATCACCGTCACGGCGCGCGGTGGTCGCCATGGACCCAAGCGCATCGGATCCCGCACCCGGTTCGGTCAGACCCAGAGCACCGACAAGCTCGCCCGAGCAAAGGCCCGGTACGTATTTCTTTACCTGCTCTTCGGACCCGTTGCGCAGCAGGTTGTTCAGGCACAGGTTGTCATGCGCGCCATGCGACAACCCCACAGCCGGGTTCCATTTCGAGATCACCTCGGACACTAGCGCCTGGGTGAATTCATCTTGACCCGATCCGCCCAGCTCCTCGGGAGCGGTGATTCCCAGCAGGCCCAGCTCACCCATTTGCTTGAACAGGTCTTCGGGCCACCATTCTTCCTCGTCCATGCGAGCCTGCAACGGGTGCAGTACCTCGCGCGACACACGATCCACGTGATCGACAATCTGGCGTTGCTCGTCGGTCAACGAATAGTTTGCCCTGATGGCTTCCAGGTCAGCCGCGATAGCCTCACTTTGAGTCGTCATATCATCCTCCCGAGAAATGTCGTTTGTGGTGTTGACCAAAATCAAACACATGTTAGAAAATAGATCAAGCCAAGCTTTTTGCGACCTGACGTTAGAAGGCACGGCGCACAAACTATTTTGGGGGAGCTTCGGAAATGGGTGAGAGCGTTGTTCAATCGCAGATGCGTGGCGACGAAGTTCGTATCACGATTCGACGTCCTGAGAATCGAAATGCCCTAAACCGTGAAGTCGCAGACGGGATCATGGCCGCCATATATGCTGCCGAGAAGGACAGCGATTGCCGTGTGATCGTTCTGACCGGCGAGGGAGATCGCGCCTTCTGCGCCGGCGGCGACATCAAGGCGGGTGCGGACGGTGGTCCGTTCGTTCAGGATCCGGCCGATCCTGATCATTTCGCCGGAAGGTTGTTCGAAACGATACAGGCCTGCCGAAAGCCGACGATCGCGCGTGTCAACGGCGTCGCGATGGGGGCAGGGGCGGGCATTATCTGTGCCTGCGATCTGGCTGTGATGGCGGACCACGCCCGCATCGGAACGCCGGAAGTGAAGGTGGGTTTGTTTCCCATGACGATCGTACCACCCATGATGCGCGTGCTCCCCCGACGCAGGTTGATGGAGATGTTCATCACCGGCGTCCCTCTGACGGCCGAGGAAGCCCTGCAATTCAATCTGGTCAACTATGTGACCGATGCCGCGGGGTTGGACGACAAAGTTGCAGAACTGGTTGCCCAGATTGCTGCGCAGTCGCCGAGCGCGATCCGGCTGGGAAAATACGCCTGTCATGCGATGGAGGACATGACCTATCCGCAGCAAATGCGGTTTGCAGAAACGCTATTGCCCCGCGTTGCACAGACAGAAGATGCGCGCGAGGGCTTTGATGCCTTCATTGCGAAACGCAAACCTGAATGGACAGGCCGCTAATCAAGCGGGGAGGAGAAGCATATGTCAGATCGAAAACTGCGCATTGGATGCGCATCGGGATTTTGGGGCGATACGCCTGAAGCGATCGGTCAACTGGTCTCTAAGGGCGAGATCAACTATCTGGTGTTCGACTATCTGGCCGAGGTGACAATGTCGCTGATGGCGCGTGCCCGCGCCAAGACACCCGAGTCGGGCTATGCGCCGGATTTCGTCAAGGCGCTGGCACCCTGGTTGCCGGACATCAAGGCCAAGGGGATCAAGGTCGTTGCCAATGCCGGGGGCGTGAACCCGCGCGGCTGCCGCGACGCGCTTGCTAAGGCCGCTGCCGAAGCCGGGATCGATTTGTCCATCGGAGTCGTGCTGGGCGATGACCTGTTGCCGAAGGCCGACGAAATTCGCAAAAGCGGTCAGACGGAAATGTTCTCGGGTGTCGAGTTTCCGGGCGACATCTGGAGCATGAACGCCTATCTGGGTGCCCGCCCCATCGCGGCCGCGCTGGATGCCGGGGCCGACATCGTAATCACGGGGCGCTGCGCCGACAGCGCGGTCGCGCTTGGCCCCCTGATGCACGAATACGGCTGGGGCGATGACGACTGGGACAAGCTGAGCCAGGGATCGCTGGCGGGTCACCTGATCGAATGCGGCCCCCAGGGAACGGGCGGCAACTTTACCGACTGGCAGGACGTGCCGGGTTGGGACAATATGGGGATGCCCATCGTCGAGGTGTCGGAAGACGGCAGTTTCGTCATGACCAAGACGCCTGACACCGGCGGGCTGGTCGTGCCCGGATCGGTCGGAGAGCAGATGCTCTATGAAATCGGTGATCCGCGCGCTTACCTGTTGCCCGACGTGATCTGCGACTGGTCCGGGGTCAACCTGGAACAGGTCGGACCCGATCGGGTGCTGGTCAAGGGCGGCAAGGGTCTCGGGCGCACCGACAGCTACAAGGTGTCGGCGACCCATGCAGATGGCTGGCGCGCGGTCTCTACCCTGACACTGGCCGCGATTGATGCACCCGCCAAGGCCGAACGCGTGGCCGAGGCGATCCTGACCCGCTGTCGCCGGATTTTCCGCGATCGCAACATGGGCGATTTCCGGCAGGTCAGCGTCGAAGTGCTGGGCGCCGAGTCCACTTATGGCGCAAATGCGCGCGCCCAGACCCGCGAAGTGGTGCTCAAGATCGGCGCGGTCCATGACGATCGCACCGCGCTGAACATCTTTGCCGGAGAAATCGCACCCATGGCGATTTCGACCGCGCAGGGTCTGACCGGGTTCTTCGCCGGACGGCCAAAGGTACAGCCGGTGGTCCGTCTGTTCTCCTTCCTGCAGAACAAGGCCGACACCCCCGTCGCAGTCGAGGTCGACGGCAAGGATGTGCCCGTCGCCGTGGCCACCAGTCCAGTCCACCTTGATCCGCCTGCCGCGCCGCCGGCAGATAGCCGCGCGCCCGGTCCGGACGCGATCAAGGTGCGCCTCGTCGATCTGGCTTGGGGCCGCTCAGGCGACAAGGGGGATATCGCCAATATCGGCATCCTTGCGCGCAAGCCCGACTACCTGCCATATATCCGCTCGGCCCTTAGCGAAAAGGTGGTGAAAGACTATTTCTCCCATGTCTGCGAAGGCAAGGTCGAGCGGTTCGACCTGCCCGGAAGCCATTCGCTGAACTTCCTGCTGCATGAATCGCTGGGCGGGGGCGGCATCGCCTCGGTCCGCATCGATCCGCAAGGCAAAGGGTTTGCGCAGATGCTGCTTGATATTGAAATTCCTGTGCCGGTCGATCTGGCCGCGCGCGACGGGCTGAACGCCTCGGACCGGAACTAATAGGACAATACCATGACCATTTCAAAACTCCTGGTCGCCAATCGGGGTGAAATCGCAGCGCGCGTGTTACGCACCGCCAAGGCCCGCGGCCTTGCGACGGCTGTGTTGAGCCACGTCGCTGAACAAGAGGGGCCGGCCCACCTGATCGCAGACGAGATTGTGATGATCGAAGGGCCAACGCCTGTGGCCGCCTATCTCGATATTCCGCAGATTGTCGAGGCTGCAAAGAAAATCGGCGCCGACGCGGTGCATCCCGGCTATGGCTTTTTGTCCGAGAACGCGGCCTTCGTCGCGGCGCTGGAAGAGGCCGGTGTGACATTTATCGGCCCGACGTCCGAGACCATCGACCTGATGGGCGACAAGGTCCGTGCGCGCGCCTTTGTCGAGGAGCACGGCTTCCCGGTTGCCCCCTCGGCGATCGAGGATGACGATCCGGCGAGTTTTGTCGAACGCGCCCGCACGGTGGGCTACCCTCTGCTGATCAAGCCCTCGGCTGGCGGCGGCGGCAAGGGTATGCGCATTGTGCGCGAAGACAGCACGTTGGAAACCGAAATCGAAACGGCACGTCGCGAAGGCGTCCGTTATTTTGGCGATGGCCGGCTGTTCGTCGAATGCTATATCGAACGTCCGCGCCATATCGAGGTGCAGGTGATGGGTGACGGGCAGGGTAACGTGGTCCATTTCTGGGAACGCGAATGTTCGATCCAGCGCCGGTTCCAGAAGATTATCGAAGAAACGCCGTCACCGGCGCTGACCCCAGAACAGCGGGACGAGATCTGTGAAACCGCTGCGGGGATTGCCCGCGCCGTCAAATACCGCGGGGCAGGGACCGTCGAATTCATTTATGCGCAGGACGGGGCCTTTTACTTCCTCGAAATGAACACCCGCCTTCAGGTCGAACATCCGGTGACCGAACTGGTGACTGGCTTCGATCTAGTTGCCGAGCAACTGCGCGTAGCTGCGGGCGAGGGCTTGAGTGCCGCACAGGCGGATATTCCGCAGACCGGCCATTCGATCGAATTGCGCATCTGTGCCGAGGACGCGACCGCCGATTTTCGCCCCGCGATCGGGGATATCCTGCTGCTGGACGAACCCATGGGCGAGGGGATCCGCGTGGACAGCGGCATTCTGGACGGCGGCAAGGTGACAACCGACTTCGACCCGATGTTGTCCAAGCTGATCGTGCATGGCCCGGATCGCGCGCAGGCCATCGCCCGTGCCCGGAATGCGGTGCAAAACTATGTGATTCTCGGGGTGACGACCAACACCGGTTACCTGGATGAGATCCTTGCACATCCAGATTTTGCCTCGGGCGATGTTTCAACCGGCTTCCTGGCTGAACAATCCGAAACGCTGACCGCACCGGGGGAAGATGTCTCTGACCTGCTGATGGCGGCGGCGGCCCTGTCGGACGAACGGCTGGTGAGCGACGTAATGCAGATACCGGAAATGTACCGCAAGATGGGCGGGTGGAGAAACTGATGCAACGGATCTTTCAGATCGACGGAGAAGAGACTGAATGTTGGTTGGGCCATGATGGCAGCCGGTTCGTACTTAATACCCCCAATGGTACTGTTGCCTGCCAATTGGACCCGACGGGCCTGCCGGGCGGTTATACGTTGCGGGCTAAGGGTGTTGTCCGCGAATTGCGACTGGCCGTGGGGCCGGAAGCAACTTTTGTGCACATGAACGGTCGCACCTACGAAGTCGGGCGGGTTGATCCCGCCGAGCGCCTGGCTGGAAGCGATGGTGGCACAGGCGATGATCGGTTGGTCGCGCCTATGCCCGGAGTCGTGGTGTCGGTCGCGGTCAAACCCGGCGATACAGTTAAAGAAGGCCAGCCGCTTTTGGTTATCGAAAGCATGAAGCTGGAAACCACACTGACGGCGCCACGCGACGGGGTCGTTGCCGAAATGCCATTCGCCGAAGGCGACAGTTTTGGGCTGAAAGATATCCTGGCCCAATTGGCCCCGGAGGAGGAGTGAGAATGCGCAGGATTGAAAGTCTGATCGATACCAACGCCGCCGACTACAAGGCAAATTATGCCGCCATGTCCGAGCGGCTGAAGGAATTTCACGCCCGCCAGCACGCGGCGCGTTTCGAACGCCCGCAACGCGACATTGACCGCCTCGAGCGGCAAAACAAGCTGGGCGTGCGCGAACGGCTAAAACTGCTGCTGGACCCCGGCACACCGTTTCTGGAATTCTCCACCCTCGCAGCCTGTCGCGAATATGACGGTACAGTGCCGGGTGCCGCCGTGGTTACGGGCATTGGCATCGTGCAGGGCCGCGAGGTCGCTATTCATGCCAATGACGCCAGCGTCAAGGGCGGTGCCTGGTATCCGCATACCGTGAAAAAGGTCGTGCGCCTTCTGGATGTCGCGCTGGAGAACCGGTTGCCGGTCGTCCATATCTGCGACAGCGCCGGCGGTTTCCTGCCGCTGCAACATGGCGTCTTTCCCGACCGCTATCTGGGCGGGCGGGTGTTTCGCAACCAGGTCAAGCTGAGTCAGGCCAATATCCCGCAGATTGCTGTGGTCGGCGGGCATTGCACCGCAGGCGGTGCCTATGTACCTACGCTGAGCGATTACAACATCATCATCGAAGGCACTGGGGCGATTTTCCTTGGCGGTCCCCCGCTGGTCAAGGCGGCCACCGGCGAAGATGTCGGTGTTCAGGAACTTGGTGGGGCGGTTATGCATACCTCGGTTTCGGGCACCGGCGATTATCGTGCCGCGACCGAACAGCACGCCTTTTCACTGGCGCGCGAGATTGTCAGCCAATGGAAACGCACACCGAAAACTATCATCGAAACTGCTTCCTATGAAGAGCCTTACTACGAGCCGAAGGAGCTTTACGGGATCATTCCCAAGGACCGGAAAACCCAATTCGACATGCGCGAGGTTCTGGCCCGGATCGTGGACGGTTCGCGCTTTCACGAATACCAGCCCGACTACGGCACCACGATGATTTGCGGTTATGCCCATATCTGGGGCTACAAGGTCGGCATCCTTGCCAACAACGGGGTGCTGTTCAACGACAGCTCGCTCAAGGCGGCGCATTTCATTCAGCTGTGCAACCAGAACCGTACGCCTCTGGTCTTTTTCCAGAACATCACCGGCTATATGGTGGGCCGCGAATACGAAGAACGCGGCATCGCCAAGGACGGCGCCAAGATGCTGATGGCGCAGGGCGGCTCGGTCGTGCCGAAGTTTACCGTGATCGCCAATGCCTCTTACGGGGCAGGCAATTACGGCATGTGCGGACGGGCCTGGGATGCACGCACGCTGTTCATGTGGCCGCAGGCCGAAATCGGCGTGATGGGTGCGGATCAGGCTGCCAATACCATGGCCGACGTCAAGATTCGGCAGCTTCAGCGCGAAGGCAAAGAACTGAGCGAGGAAGAAATCGCCGCGATCCGTGATCCCGTGCTGGAGAAATTCCGCCGAGATGTCGAAGCCTATACCTCGACCTCGGAATTGTGGGACGATGGCATCCTTGACCCGGCGGACACACGCAATGCGCTTGGCATGTCGATTTCCGCCTCGCTGAACGCGCCGATCGACGATCCGCACTACGGGATCTTCCGGCTGTAACTGTACGAGGGACGGCACACCGAGCTACGGAGTGCCGTACCCTATCAAGGCGTTACGATCTGGCGCTTTCGGAATCCGAAGAAATCCGTCCCGAGACCGGACAGGTCAGGACGACGTCCGCCGCGCCTCCTGAATGGAAACGACGTCAGAGGCAGCCATCTCGGGCCGGTCCGCCTCGACCACCTTCAGCGGCTCGACGGGCATCAATCCGACCAGACAGTCACGCGCGAGTTGCTGGTATTCCGCCGTGCCGCGGGTCTTCCAAGCGACTTCTTTCTCGCTGACCTCGCGGATCACCTTTGCCGGAGATCCGACCACCATCGAACGGGGCGGAATGACGGTTTCGCCTCGCACAAAAGCCTGCGCGCCAACGATTGATTCCGCCCCAAGTTCAACGCCATCCATGATGACGGCGTTCATACCGACCAGAGCATTCCGGCTCACAGTGCAACCGTGCAGGATCGCGCCATGGCCAATATGACCGTCGGTTTCGACCACCGCATCGCGGCCGGGAAAGGAATGGATGGTGCAGTTGTCCTGGACGTTGGCGCCGTCGCCGATCACGATCCTGCCGAAATCGCCCCGCAGGCTTGCTCCGGGTCCGATGTAGCATCCATGACCCAAGATGACATTTCCGATCAAAATGGCCTGAGGATGGACATACGTGTCCTCGGGAACAACGGGTATAAACCCCTTGAATTCATAACAATACGCCATTCTCTCTGCCTTTCGTAGTCTGGGTGTCGCTGATTTCAGGAAACAAGCAGCAAATGTTCATCGCCCGTCTTGCCGGAATCCAAAGGCCTGAAATGTACTGATTTCCAGAACTCGCAGTCAAGAAAAACAAACATATGTTAGAAAACAACGCAAGCACCCGACGTCTCGGCGTGAAGATGTTGACAGTTCCCAAGGTTAGGATCTAAATTCTAACAAATGGTAGAAATTGGTTTGGCAGCGCGTTCAGAATCGCCGGACGAAGCATGGGAGAGAGAAAGAAATGACAGGCAAAGCCTATGTCACCGGCGTCGGGATGGTCCCGTTCCAGAAGCCGGGAAAATCCGAGAGCTACGATGTCATGGCAACCGCGGCGACCCGCTCTGCTCTGGCCGACGCAGGTCTGGACTACGAAAAAATTCAACAGGCGTATGTGGGCTATGTTTATGGCGACAGCACCTGCGGTCAGCGCGCCTTGTACAATGTTGGAATGACTGGCATCCCGGTTGTGAATGTGAACAACAATTGCTCGACCGGGTCGTCTGCCCTGTTCCTGGCGCGTCAGGCCGTGGAAAGCGGGGCGGTGGAATGTGCTCTGGCGCTTGGGTTCGAACAAATGCAACCCGGCGCAATCGGCGCGATGTTTCACGATCGGGTCAGCCCGTTTGCGGCTTTCGACGAAGAAACCGACGATCTGGTTGGCAGTTCGGAGATCCCGCTGGCACTGCGGTACTTCGGCGGTGCGGGCAAGGCGCATATGGACGAGTTCGGCACGCCTCTTGAGACCTTCGCCAAGATCCGCGCCAAGGCCAGCCGCCATGCGGCCAAGAACCCGGTGGCCCTATTCCGCCAGGAAGTGACGGCGGAAGACGTCATGGCTGCGCAGGTGGTCTGGCCCGGCGTCATGACCAAGCTTATGGCCTGTCCGCCAACCTGTGGCGCAGCCGCCGCGATCATCTGTTCCAAGGAATTCGCCGACAAGCACGGACTGGACAGTTCGGTTCGGATCGCGGCGCAGGCCATGACAACGGACGGTCCGGAAACCTTCGAAGCCCATGATATGCGCGAGGTGGTCGGCTTTTCGATGGCCAAGCGCGCCGCCGATCAGGTCTACGAGGCTGCGGGCATCGGGCCCGAAGACGTGGATGTGGTCGAACTGCACGACTGTTTCGCCCACAACGAACTCATCACCTACGAGGCGCTTGGCCTTTGCGGCCGAGGTGAAGCTGCGAAGTTTGTTGATGATGGCGACAACACCTATGGCGGAAAATACGTGACCAACCCGTCGGGCGGTTTGTTGTCCAAAGGTCATCCTCTTGGGGCGACCGGCCTTGCGCAATGTACCGAGCTTGTCCAGCAGTTGCGCGGGCAGGCTGATGCGCGCCAGGTCGATGGCGCGCGCCTGGCACTTCAGCACAATCTGGGCCTCGGTGGGGCCTGTGTCACCACACTTTATGAGAAAGCCTGATAGCGTCTTTCGGGAGGAATTAATATGACTGGAAAACTCGACGGGCGTGTTGCCCTGGTCTCGGGTTCGGGCCGAGGCATTGGCCGCGAAATCGCACTCAAACTGGCCTCGGAAGGGGCCCGGGTAGTGGTCAACGATCTGGACGCCGACCCGGCCAATGAAGCCGCTGAAGCTATCCGCGCCGCTGGCGGCGAAGCGGTGGTCTGCGCCGGCAGCGTGACCGAAGACGGTTTTGCCGAACGGTTCATCAAGACGGGCGTGGACAGCTTCGGCGGACTCGACATCATCGTGAACAATGCCGGCTACACCTGGGACAGCGTCGTTCAGAAGATGACCGACGAGCAGTGGCAGGCGATCATCGACGTTCACATGACCGCGCCCTTCAAGATCCTGCGCGCCGCCCAGCCGGTAATCAGCGCCAAGGCCAAGGAAGAGGCCGCCGCCGGAAAGGAAGTGTTCCGCAAAGTGGTGAACATTTCGTCTATCGCCGGCACTGGCGGTAACGCGGGGCAGATCAACTATTCCGCCGCCAAGGCCGGCATACTGGGTGTCACCCGGACGATGGCCAAGGAATGGGGCCGCTACAAGGTCAACGTCAATGCCGTGGCCTTCGGCCCGATCCGCACCCGTCTGACGGAGGGCAGCGCGGACGGTGACAGCACGATCAAGGTCGAGGAAAAAGAGATCAAGGTCGGCGTCAACCCTGATCTTCTGTCCCAGATGGAGCGCATGATCCCGCTGGGTCGGGTCGGTACTCCAGAAGAGGCTGCTGGTGCTGTCTATCTGTTCTGCTCACCCGAATCGAACTTCATCTCGGGCCAGCACATCATCTGCGGCGGCGGCTTCGTGATCTAAGGCATTTGCCCAGACCCGATGACGGGGTCCAGGCAAGCACATTAATGTCTGGGCGGCCTCATGGCGGTCGCCCATGCGGAATTTCCCGCAAACTCTAATCTGGCACGATCACGACGATTGACTCACTTGCGTTATTCACCTAACGGTCGTTAGTTAGACGTTGGGGCGAAACGAAGGTCTATGGCACAAAACACGGCAAGCAAAGTCAACGAGACATCGCGCAGCGCGGTCGGACGGGACGGGGTGCTCGACATTGCCGCGCGGCTTTTCCGCGAACAAGGCTACGGGTCCGTTTCGCTCCGAAAAATTGCCGAGGCCGCCGGGATCAAGGCGGGTAGCATATACTATCATTTCGGTTCCAAGGACGAGATCGTCGTGGCCGTTCTTGATGCAGGGATTCGAGTCGTTCACGCGAGCATGAGAGACGCCATCACCGACCTGCCAGCCGATACCGACGGCGAAACGGTACTTCGCGCCGCGATCCGGGCGCATCTGCGCGCGCTTCTTGATGTGAGCGATTATACGTCGGCGAATGTGCGTATTTTCGGGCAGGTGCCGCAATCCGTGCGGGATGCCAACTTGCCCACGCGACGGGCCTATGAGGCAGAGTGGGATAGTCTTCTGTCCCAGCTTAAGAAAGACGGCACGCTGAAGCAAGACGTCGATATCCGCCGCCTGCGCCTGATGCTGATCGGTACATTGAACGCCACGCTCGATTGGTTCGACCCGGACCGCGGTAGCGCCGATGCGTTGTCACGCACCTATGCCGATGTGTTCCTCAACGGGATACTCCAAAGACAGGATACCTGACTTCATGGCACGTCTTGAAACAGCGGTGCTGACCGCATCAGAGACCTACACCCTCAACCACGCCGCACAAAGCGAGCGCGTCGAAACGCTGCGCGCGCGGATCGCCGAAGCAACGGCTGGCGGCCGCCCCGACATGGTCGCGCGGCATCGCAAGCGCAGCAAGCTGTTGGTTCGCGAACGGATCGACCTGCTGGTGGATCCGGGCACTGCGTTTCTTGAGCTGTCGTCGCTTGCCGCCTACGGTCAATACGGAGGCGAGGTGCCCGGTGCGGGGATCGTGACCGGTATTGGGATCGTCCACGGGCTGCCCTGCGTTGTGATCGCCAACGATGCGACAGTGAAGGGTGGTTCTTTCTATCACGAAACCGTGCAGAAACACATTCGCGCCCAGGAAATCGCGGCGGAAAACCGGTTGCCCTGCCTCTATCTGGTGGACTGCGGCGGGGCCTATCTGCCTGAACAGGACAGGGTCTTCCCCGATGCTCGCCATTTCGGCAATTCCTTTTATCGCCAGACCAACATGTCGGCCAGCGGTCTTCCGCAGATCTCGGCCGTGTTCGGCGGCTGCACGGCGGGCGGGGCCTATATTCCCGCCCTGTCGGACGAGGTCATCATGGTGCGCGGCAACGCGCGCATCCATCTGGGCGGGCCGTCGATCGTCAAGGTGGCGATCAACGAAGAGGTCGATGGCGAAACGCTGGGCGGGGCCGAGATGCATTCGCGTGTCTCCGGCGTATCCGACCACCTGGCCGAGGACGAGCACCACGCGCTCGCACTGATGCGCGACATTGTGGCCGAGCTTGGTCAGTCGCGCCCGATTCAGGCAGACGAGGTGCCCCAGCCGCCTGCGCGTGATCCGTCCGAGCTGCTTGGCGTCATCAGCGCCGACCGCAAGGAGCCCTACGACATGCGCGAGGTTCTGCTGCGCATGATCGACGTCGGCGAATTCCGCGAGTTCAAGCCCGGATGGGGTGAAACATTGGTTTGCGGCACGGCACGGATCCACGGCTATCGCGTGGGTATTCTGGCCAACAACGGGGCGCTTCTGTCCGAAAGCTCGCTCAAGGGCGCGCAATTCGTATCCATGTGCGATCAGCGGAACATCCCGCTTGTTTTCCTGCACAACATTTCCGGTTTCATGGTCGGCACCGACGCCGAACGCGGTGGTATCGCCAAAGACAGTGCCAAGCTGGTCTATGCCATGTCGGTGGCCAAGGTGCCGCGCCTGTCGGTTTTGCTGGGGGGCTCATACGGGGCGGGAAATTACGGCATGTGTGGACGGGGTTTCGCTCCGAATTTTCTCTTTGCCTGGCCAACGGCAGAATTGGCTACCATGTCCGCCGACATCGCCACCAATGTGATGCTGGAACTGCGCCGCCAGAAGGGGGGTGACCCAGACAAAATGGAGGCCGACATGAAGCTGATCGAAGAGCAGGTGCGCGCCCAGTATGGTGAACAATCCGATCCCTATTATGCCACCTCGCGGCTTTGGGATGACGGGCTGATCGAACCCGCGCAAACCCGCGATATCCTTGGCCTGTGTCTGGCCATTGTGACGTCGGTGCCCGAAGTCGGTCGTCATACGCCTGTTTTCAGAATGTGAGGCCGACGCCATGACGACCACTTATCAAACCATCCTTGTCGAAACCGATGCGCGAGGAGTTGCCACTGTCGCGCTCAACCGCCCGGACAAGCACAACGCGCTGAACGGCACGCTGATCGCCGAGCTTTACGACGCGGCCCAGAAGTTGGCCGCGGATGAAAGTGTGCGGATCGTGGTCCTGACCGGCATAGGAAAAAGCTTCTGCGCAGGCGGCGATTTCAACTGGTTCGCTTCGAATGTCGAGAAAAGCCGCGCCGAGCGGGTCGAACAAAGCGCTACCTTGGCACGGCTTTTGCGCCGTCTTGACACGCTGCCCAAGCCCTTGATCGGGCGGATCAACGGCCCAGCCTATGGTGGCGGTGTCGGTATGATCTCGGTCTGCGACTACACCATCGGTGCCGAAGGCGCGCGCTTCGGTCTAACCGAGGTCAAACTGGGCCTGCTGCCCGCGAATATATCGCCTTACGTTGTGGCCCGCATCGGCAAGGTGCATTCGCGTGAAACCATGCTGTCGGGCGCGTTGTTCGACACGGCCCGCGCCGAGAGGATTGGACTATTGACGGAAGTTGTCGCGCCCGACGGTCTGGACGCCGTGGTGGACCGTGTGGTGCACGATCACCTTCAGGCTGCGCCGGGTGCAGTGGCCGATACCAAGGCGCTGATCGCCTATGTCGCATCGCACGATCTGGAGACCAATATGATCTACACCGCCGACCGGCTAGCCGATGCGTGGGAGACTGAGGAAGGTATCGAGGGCATCAATAGCTTCATTAACAAGGACATTCCGTCATGGCGGGTGAAATGAGCTTCACCCGCGTTCTGATCGCCAACCGGGGCGAGATTGCCCGGCGCATCCAGCGCGGGTGCCGCAAGCTGGGATTGGAAAGCGTGGCGGTGTTTTCGGATGCAGACCGCGAAGCGCCCTTCGTGGCGGAGGCCGATCACGCCGTCTGTATCGGCGGGGCCGCGCCTGCGGACAGCTACCTGAACGTCGAGGCCATTCTGGACGCCGCGCGCGCGACCGGCTCAGGGGCAGTGCATCCGGGCTATGGCTTCTTGTCGGAAAATTCCGGTTTCGCCGCAGCGGTCGATGCGGCGGGCCTTGTGTTCATCGGGCCTTCTGCCGCTGCAATCGCACGGATGGGAAGCAAGATCGAAGCCAAGGCCGCCGCCGAGGATGCGGGAGTTCCTGTGCTGCCCGGCTATCGCGGCGAAGATCAGTCCGACGCACGATTGCTGGAAGAGGCGCGCAAGCTTGGCACCCCGTTTCTGGTTAAGGCCAGCGCCGGTGGGGGCGGGCGCGGCATGCGGCTTGTTTCTGATCTGAGCGGCGCGTCTGAAGCAATCGCATCTGCCCGGGCCGAAGCGCAAGGCGCCTTCGGCGATCCCGCAGTGTTCCTTGAGCGCTACGCGCCTCGTGCGCGACATGTCGAAGTGCAAGTGTTCGGCGACAGCCATGGCAATGTCCTGCACCTCGGTGACCGCGACTGTTCGCTTCAACGCAATCATCAGAAGCTGATCGAAGAAGCCCCTGCTGCCGATCTTCCCGAGGCCCTTCGCGACGAAATGCGCGCAGCATCTGTGCGACTGGCGCAGGCGATAGGTTATCGGTCCGCCGGGACGGTTGAGTATCTTTATGACTCCGAGCGCTGCGAGTATTACTTCCTTGAGATGAACACCCGCCTTCAGGTGGAACATCCGGTGACCGAGGCCATCACCGGCATTGATCTGGTCGAATGGCAGTTGCGTATCGCGCGGGGCGAGACCCTGACATTGGCGCAATCGGATGTGCCGTTAAACGGCCACGCCATTGAAGTGCGCATCGCCGCCGAGAACCCCGCCGAGAATTTCCGCCCCGAAACCGGCAAGATCACCCTTTGGGCGCCGCCTGCTGGCATGCGGCTCGATAGCGGCGTCGCGGCTGGGTCAATCGTCAGCCACCATTACGATTCGATGTTGGCCAAATTGATCACCCATGCGCCGGACAGGGCAGGGGCAATCCGTCAGGCCATTGCTGCGATTGATGCCTTTGTGGTGGGCGGCGTCGGGTTGAACCTGTCTTATCAGCGGGCGCTGTTGAACCATCCTGATTTTCATGCCTTCCGGCATCATACCTCGGGCCTTGCCGAGTTGTTCCCGGATGGCTGGGCAGAACCGACGCCCAAAGCCGAGGACGCCGGCCTCGCCGCCATGGCGCTGCATCTGCACCTCACTCCGGCAGGCGCATCGCCTTGGGACAGCCTTGGATCTTGGCGGCTCACGGCCCCTGCGGGACTGCCCGGCACTGCGTTCTATTGGAGCGCATCCGAGGAAGATCCGATCCGCGTGACCGGGTCCGGGCCCGGGCCCGGGACGGTGCTTGCCGCCGTACAGCCGGACGGCCAGACAATAACGGCCGAAAATGTCGGCCTGACAGGGAACCGTCTGAGCGGACGCATCGACGGCGTTCCGTTTTCGCGCATCGCCCATGTCGTGCGCGCGCCGGGTCACTGGCGGGTGCACCTGCAAACCCCTGCCGGAATGACCGCGACAGACCTGCGTACGCTGGAAGATCAGCATCTGCAACGTGCCACCGGCGGATCTGGCGGCGCTGACCTGCTGACGGCACCCATGCCCGGCGCCGTCGCCGAGGTGCGTGTCGCGCCCGGAGACCGGGTCAAAGCAGGTGATACGCTGGTGGTGCTGGAAGCCATGAAGCTCTTGCAAAGCCTGCCCGCGCCGGTCGCGGGCGTGGTGACAGAAATCTATTGTGCACCAGGCGATACGGTCGCCGGGCACGCCCCACTTATCAAACTCGACCCGGAGGAAAACACATGACCAGACAAGACACCATCACCGCGGCCACCGGCCCGTTCAACGAAGACCTCAACATGATCCGCGACCAGCTGCGCCGGTTCATTGAAACCGAAGTGACCGCCAAGGCGGAGCCATGGGAAGAGGAGGGCATGGTGCCCCGTGACGTGCTGCGCCGGATGGGCGATCTCGGCGTGCTGGGGATGCGCTATGACGCGCAATATGGCGGCGCGGGGCTGGACGTGATGTCCAGCGTGGTACTGGCCGAAGAGGTGGGGCGCTCCACTTTCGGCGGGTTTTCAGCCACGGTTCTGGTCCATACGGATATGGCCTCACCGCATCTGGAAAACGCAGGCACCCCGGAACAAAAGGCGCACTGGATGCCATCGATCGTATCGGGCGAAAAGATTACCGCCGTGGCCGTGACTGAACCGGGCGCAGGATCGGACGTGGCTGGCATGCGTACCCGCGCGGTGCAGGACGGGTCGGACTGGGTGCTGAACGGCACCAAGATGTTCATCACCAACGGCGTGCATGGCGACCTCTACTTTGTCGGTGCCAAGACCGATCCCGATGCAAAGGGTTCCCGCGGGATCACCATGTTCGCGATCGAAAAGGGTACGCCGGGCTTTTCGGTCGGTCGGGCGCTGAACAAGACCGGCTGGCTCTGCTCGGACACGGCCGAACTGATCTTTGAGGATGTCCGCATCCCGGCCGAGGATGTGCTGGGCGAGGTTAACAAAGGCTTTTATTCGGTGATGAAAAACTTCCAGAACGAACGCATCGTCCTGGGCGCAATGGCCTGTGCCGAAGCGCAATCCGCGCTGGACATGACAGTGGAATACGTCAAGCAGCGCAAGGCCTTTGGCGGTGTCCTATGGGACAAGCAGGTGGTGCGCCAGCGGCTGGCAGACTGCCAGACGAGGATCGCGGCGGGACGGCAGCTGGTCTATCATGCCGCAGGTCTGGACGCGGCGGGCCACGATTGCGTGCAAGAGGTCTCGATGGTCAAGGCCTATTGCGGCGAACTGGTAAACAGCGTGCTCTACGACTGCGTCCAGTTTCACGGCGGCATGGGCTATATGCGCGAAACCCCGGTTGAACGCATGTCGCGCGACGCCCGTGTTCAGGCCATCGGCGGCGGTGCGAGCGAGGTCATGCTGGAAGAAGTCGCCAAGCGCATGTGAGCTTCCCTATCCAGCAAATCAACGATCTACAGAAACAAGGACGAAACAGATGAATTTGGAAGCCACTCAACGCCAACCGGTCGCAAGACTGACCCGAGAGATCTCAATAATACTCATCGGCACAATACTTCTGACACTATCCGCCAAAATCGCGGTGCCGTTCTACCCGGTACCGATGTCAACACAAACCCTGGTGGTCTTGGGTCTCGGCCTTTTCCTGGGGTCGGTGCGCAGTAGTCTAGTTGTCGCTGCGTACCTTCTGGAAGGTCTGTTTGGCCTGCCGGTTTTCGCTGGCACGCCTCCCGCACCGGCGGGTCTGGCCTATTTTGCGGGTCCCACTGGCGGATTCTTGATTGGGTTTGCGCTCGCGGCGGCGGCTGCAGGATGGATGGTTCAAAAGCTGGCAGGGCTTCCGCCTTCAATCAGAGCATCTGTAGCGGTCCTCTCCGGTTCGATACTTATGTATTGCGCAGGGCTATTCTGGTTGGGTGGCTTTGTCGGCTATGGCGAAAAATTGCTGAACGCCGGGCTTTACCCGTTCCTGCTTGGAGACCTGACGAAGGCAGCAATTGCTGTAGTGCTGTATACAGGTTTCCATAATCGGGGTCACGCTTGACTGCTGGGCTTTGTTGCCTTGTTCCAGCGCCGGTTCTGACCGGCGCTGGACGCCAGCCCGAGGCTTCCAAAGCTATGCAAAGCAAAAGGCGGCTTTGCAAGTCCCAGACTTTTCACTGTCAGAAAGTGGTCGTATTCAATGACAAAACGCAGCATGTTTCACACAGAGCCGGAACCGTGTCGCGCGCGTGCAGAACAGGTGGCCGAGGGAATCCTGAGGATCGTTGCGAGCAATCCCGGGAAGATGACCTATCACGGGACGAACAGCTACATCATTGATACACCTGACGGTCGGTTCATTCTCGATCCGGGTCCAGCAGAAGACAGTGCACATTTCGAAGCAATTGTCGAGAATCTGGGAGGCAACCCGGCCGGAATTCTAGTGTCACACCACCATTCCGATCATTTCGGTGCCGTGCCGGGATTGCGCGAACGGACAGGTCTGCCCGTTTATGTTTCGCGTGCCTTTCCAGACGATGCATTTCAACCCGACGGGTTTTTGGAAGACGGGCAAAGGATTGCCGGTCTTACTGTCCTTCACACACCCGGTCACGCGAGCGATCACCTCTGCTTTGCGAGGCTGGATGGAGTGTTATTCACGGGCGACCACGTGATGAGTTGGAACAGTTCGATCGTCAGCCCCCCTGACGGCAACATGCGTGATTACTGCGACCAGCTTCAACGGCTTATTGATCGCGACGATAGGATCTGCCTGCCGGGTCACGGGCCCGTACTCCAGGATCCGCGCCCTTACATCGAACGGTTACTTGCCAACCGGATGCGCCGCGAGACCCAGATCCTCAAGCATCTCCTAAATACTTCCGATACAGTCCAGAATATCGCCGCTTCAGTCTACAAGAAATCTGACCCGCATATTGCAATGGCCGCCGAAAGGAATGTTGTGGCTCATTTACAGAAACTTCTTTCTGAATCGCGAGTGGCTCAGGAAGAAGGGATCTGGAGGGTAAATTAACATAAACTTCATTATCATTCATTTATGATTTTCATCTAGCCATCTATCTAGCCTGTATATCCTCTACACCAATGTCGTCTCGGCGGTGCGGCGTCCGGAGCGTCACGACAAATTGGCAACTTGGCTCTATGCCCAACGGGATGATGAGCTCTTTCTGAGTGTGATCTCTATCGGCGAGTTCTCCCGAGGAATACGCCAACAAGAAAAGCTCAATCCCGATTTTGACAGCGATCTGAAGGAGTGGCTGAGCCGGACCGAAACGCTGTTTCAGGATCGGATATTGCCATTCACGACGCGTGACGCGCAGCAGTGGGGACAGGCTGTCCGCCGATATCGGAGATGCCGGCGCGGACCTGATGATTGCCGCATCGGCTCTGTCGCATCAGGCAACAATTGTGACCCGCAATGTTTCAGACTTCAAAGCAACTGGCGCAGAATTGCTGAATCCGTTTTGAATATCTGCTGTCATCAGTTTCCAGGTTTGAACGCCTTTCCACCGACGTAATGTCATGGCCGCAGAATACGCAGAATGGCTGCAGTGGCATCTGTCATGTCGGCCAGACGGGCAAGTAGATGCTCCCGTGCAATACCCGATCCCGGTTCCTGTGTCCGGTCAATCCGAGCCAACAAGCGCATCAGTCGCCGCCGGTGGATGCCGAGCACCGCCTGTATCGGGTCCGCCACAAGCCCTGCAAAAGTCGTCAGGATCGAAGCGCAGAACACGAGCAGTACAGTGATGCCAGCGATGAACCAGCCCGAGCGGTCGACGGGAAACAACCCGTACCAGGCGCGGCCAAGCGCTTGCCCGAGCGGAAACTCCGCGACCGCCGCGCCGAAAGCCGCCTGGTCGGACACAAGTGGCGCAAGCGACAGCACACCCGGCGTTGCAGCCCGAAACACGATCAGGCCCAAGCCCAATACGACAAGCGTCGTTGCAATTTCGGCAACGGCGCTGCGAATGCCGACATAATCTTCGACCATCCGTCCGCAGGCCTTGTCAGGTATCGTGCCAGACGGCGCTCGGGGAAGCAGGACCTCCTCAATCAGGGCGCGTTCGATCTCGCGCGAGACGGCCGAACGCAGGATGATGCGGCGGGTTGCCAACCACTGTCCTGCGCGAACGAACGACAGACATGTCAAAACGAGTGACGCGAGACGCACCAGAATGAAAACAGGCGCAAGGATCACATTGAGCGGTGCCCGCAATAGGTCCAACCCAAGCGCGGGCTTGTGCAACCGGAGTACTCCCGGCCAATAGAAGTGCTTGCAAACGAAAGCACGCACACGGATTGCATCAGTGATCGCGGACTCAGTGGCTGCGGTGGTTTCCACCGTGACATTGGCTTGATCCATTGCTCAGATACTCTTCGTAAAATGCGCGCTGACTAAGACAAGAGATGAGAGGCGTTCCGCACGCTCTCAAGCCGCAGATGTAAGGAACCAAAGTTAGAACGCCCCCAACTACAGGAAAACCGACACAAGCTTCTTATGTCAATTCATTGGGTTTGGCCATCATACCCGCGTGTTTCACAAAGCCAGTGCTTTTTCCGTCTCCCGATGTTCAAACGCATCAGAATAGGCTCGGACCTCATCAGGTGATGCCCCCTGATCGCGGAATGATCGCTTCCAGTTGTTTGTGATCGTCTCGGCCATTCGCAATGCAAATTGCCGGGCTTCGGTCAGGCTCAAATCGAAGAATTCACACGCGTCCAATGCGATACCAAGCGACGCATCGAACGACCCGCCCTGCACAATCCCCGTCTCCAGAACCCTGTGCCGCGACGGCGAGGGATTGATATCAAAGGCCGGTGACAGCCGCCACCGATCGCCGCCCGCATAAATTAAACCGTGGTTCTTGAGATGATCGTCCTTGTTTGACACGAGGACCGTGAAAACAATCCGCAACCAGAGCTCCCTCAAGTCCTCGGCGGGTTTGCTGGAAATCTGTCGGATGACATCGGCAATATCAGTGTAGTATCCGCTTTCGTCGCCCTGCCAATCCAGCGCTGTGCGGGCCGACATATAGGGAATACGCGTCTCGCCGCGACGATCAAACCGGCGGATGAGTGCGACCGGGCTATCGCTTTCGCGCAACTCCAGTTTTGCCTCTGAAACTCTTAACCCGCACAAAGCCGCAAGCTTCAGAGTGGCGACTTCGGCGCGCTCGACGGGCTTGGTGTCCTGCGCAGAAGTGAACTTGGCGATCCAAAGATGCCCATCGCCTTCCACGTTGGCCTTAGGGCGCGCACCACCGAGCGAGCCAGCCACGCCGGCCAGGTCGCGGGCCTCTTCCTCCGCGCCAGTTGGATCGCGCTCGAACCGTTGTGCGAGCGTACGCAGACGCTCCAGTTCAACGAGACGCGGAATCGGTGGCGTCAGATCGGAGAGCGGTTCCATATCATCCTCGAGCAATCGTAACGCGCCCTGCCGTGTTCGATCATCGGACAACACGAGGAAATCAAATTCGCTAAGGCCACCGCCAAGCGCCCCGGTCATCAGCCCCCGTCCCCAAGAATCCGGCGCTGCGTCGGCGAAACAGCCGGGCAATGCAGATCGCCTGTCTCGCTTCCCGGTATTGTAATGGCTGCCTTCGCGGAGAGGTAATCCGGGCGACAGCGCAAAGCGGTCTGCCGCGGTCAGCCACTCGGCTTCATATTCAAATTGCGAATGTTGACGGCGACCGTCGGTCTCGAACCGTAGGCGACCAACAATGCGCTTGGCTTCACCAAGGGCGACAACAGCTTCCGGCATCAAAACCCGACCCCATCGTCATTATCGTTGTCGGCAGAACCATCGTGATTCTTGCCGGCTTGAGCAGATCCGGAGTTGCGTTTCCGATTGATCCGTTTTGGAAGCGCCGCCCGATCAAGAAGCAAGCCGGTATCATCTGTTCCGGACTCGAGAAACTCCGAAATTCGATCAATTTCACCGAGCACAAGGCAAGCCATCGCCAGTGTACCGATGCCCACCCCGTCGTCACCCTTTTCCAGGCGCATGACCGTGCTTTCAGACGCGCCGACCCTCTCGGCGAAGTCCCGCACGGAGATACGCCGCTTCAATCGCGCGGTCTTGATGTTCGCGCCCAGAGTTTCAAGAGCGCGCCTCGCGTTTAGAGAGCTAATTTTAGCTGCCATATATGATGTTCTTATTGAGATTGGCCTTCATATATGACTGTTAGCACGAGATTCTGTGAACCGCAATGCGCAGACGGAGCCACGCTTGGCTTGTGCCAGTCAGCGACGGCTCAACGCAACCAATCGGCCTGATAGTCCAGAAACAACGTGCCCGTTTCGCTCATCTCGATGCGCGGCGCTGGTTCAGACTCGACCACTTGTCCCTTTGGTGCAGGATATTGATCCAGAACACGGTTGTACTCCTGTACCGCAGCCGTTGCCTCCTCCCGAATACGGGCAGATGAGACATTGAGGCAATTCAGATAGGTTTCAACCTCGGAGAAATAGACCCGGTATGCATCGCGCATTTCTTCCGGCCCAACCCCACCATCGGCCAAGTATTCCATATTCGGGCGAAAGGGTTCGATGCAGACCTCTTGAGCAACAGCCCTGGATGCTGCGTACAATGCCAGGATCAACACTGGCCCTTTGATAGACGACATTGTCAAAATCCCGAGCTCAGGTGGATACGGCGTGGGCTACATGTAGCAGCAAAGTCTCGGTAGATTGCTGCAGCGCCGCCCATAGGCGCGTCTAATAGCGCACCAATTCCGTGCCGTGTCGACCGGAATAATCCGTCCATTCAAATGCGACCCCACGGTAGTTGGTAGCCGGATTGCAGCTTCGGCTGAGACCAACCCAGCCGGGAACCGCTGCGGGATGAAGCCCTGACCAGCTATAGTGACCATCTGCGCGATAGCTGCCGAGTTGCATCGACCAGCTTTCGGTACAGTCTTCGTCACGACCCTGCTTGGCATGACTGTAGTGCATGACGTTGTAGACCCGGATAGATCGGATGAACGCCAGCGTCGCTGGTTCTGCGGGCTCCGCGGAAACCATCGTCGGTGCGCCCTCGGGCACGTTTTCTACTGACCAATTCTGGCCTACGGCCTGTGAGACCCTAGCTGGCGGCACAGGTTCCGTCATTGGCGAGAAGCTCGCGCCCATCGGGCAGTTCCAAACCTGCAATGGTGGCTCCGAATGCGGATTGGGCGTGATCCGGCGAACCACCTCAGCTTTGGCGGCATTGCATTCAGGATTTGCCGGAAACCCTCCCCCCATGCACAGCAGTATCACGCAATCCATCGGTGCCCCGCCTGATCCGGCGTGTGCATTACCCACCATACCGAGAAAAAGAGACACAACGAGAACTGGGAGAGCCCCACATGGCTTCCACTTTGCAAAGCGTTTACCAGTCGCTCTGCCACTACAACCCAAAAGAGTATTGTCCAAGGCATCATTCATCTTTAGGTCCCGCCATAAGTTGCGTCCAAATCCATCACATCCGCGCCAGGCGCAGATCGGACCACGTCTTTCCGGTCGCCCATTGAACCGCAATCCCCAATATGTCGAATGGCGCTTTTTTGCCATAAGCGCGTTTATGCTGATTCGCGCTTTTGTTTCTTTTGCACTCTTTTGCTTGGTCGATGCCAAGGTTAGGGGTTACGCCTCACCTGTTCAGACCAAGAAGACAGGTGAGGTAATGTGGTCCCAACGTGTGGTAACAAGCGATGCCATTCCGGCGTTCATCAAAAGAGGCGGAAAGCTCGAATACCTGCCGATTCACACCTCGAGCGGGTGGAATTGGGAGCTCTGGGCAATTTCGCCCGACGCAAGCAGAACGCATGTCGTTTCCTCAAAGACCGGGGAACCGCGCGTCTTCAAGACGGCTGACGCAGTGCTGGCTTTCCATCTGCGCCAGTATCCAGATGCGAGCGGCTTGTTTATTCCGGTTGCCCCGGAACAGCACGGGATCGCCGCAACCTGATTTCGGCCCGCTGCTGCTTGCGACCACGGTGTTCCTTAGCTGGAACACCGCGGCGCCGGCAGAGACCATCTCCCTGCCAGCCTTCCGCATTCTGGCCGAAAACTGCGCGCCTTCGGTCGCCCCTGATGTCATGGAAAAGATCGTCCGGGCGGAAAGTGGCTTTGATCGTTTTGCGATCGGCGTGAATGGCGCGAGCGCGCGCAGTTTCAGCCCCGAAAGCAAGGAAGACGCGCGGCGCATCGCGCGTGAACTGATTGCCCAGGGTCATTCCATCGACATGGGGCTGGGGCAGATCAACTCGAAGAATCTCGACTGGCTGAACCTGACGGTCGAGAGCGTGTTTGAGTCCTGCAGCAACCTCACGGCGGCCGAGACTGTGCTGCGCGACGGATATGACCGCGCCCGGGATCAGGGATCGAACCCGCACACTGCGCTGCATCAGGCCTTGTCAGCCTACAATACCGGCACCTTCACGCGTGGTTTCTCCAACGGCTACGTCGAACGTGTGATGGGCCGGGATGTAACCGTCCCTTCGGAAGACTTGCCGCACACCGTCAAGACCACCGCTCCGGCGGACACGACTCCGGTTTGGGACGTGTTCTCCGGTGGCTCTGCTTCGTCATCTCTCGTATTCAACTAGAAGGGCCCTCCCCGTATGAAATCATCCACCGCACCCTGCCGACAATTTGGCATATCGCTGAGCCTTGCTCTGGTGCTCCTGATCGGCTTTTCAGGCCCCGCCGCAGCCGCCGGGTTCACCGACTTCCTGAACAACGTGGTGGACGAGTTCAACAATGCCCGCCGCCCGCTGGCGCTGATCGCCATCATGATTGTCGGGTGCCTTTACATGTTCAACGTCATCGACATGCGGCGCACCGGCCAGGTGGCCATCGGTGTCATCGTGATCTTCGCCGCTGCGGAGATCCTCGACCTGATCATCACGTGATCCCATGTCAGAGGAACGGTTGAACCACGACAAGCTATATCTGGCGCTGACCCGTCCGGCCATGCTCTTCGGCGTGCCGATGGAAGCCGCTTTTATCTCAGTGCTGATCGGCGGTCTCGCAATGATCATCGGGGATTCCATTGCCTACCTGATCCTCATCGTGCCGCTTCTGGCCATTTCCCATTTCATCGTGAAGCGTGACCAGAACGCCTTTCGCATTCTCTTTCGCTTTTTCGACACTGGCGCAAAATGCCGAAACCGCACGCATTGGGGCGGCTCCTCCTCTTCACCGCTACGCGTTCAGCGCAAATACAGTATTGAGGAGATCGGCTGATGGGGTTCGGTCGGGCGATCAGACGGGAAAGGGCGGCGACCGAGTATCTGCCCTTTGTGCGTCATGCGGATGCGCGCACTGTCATCACCACCAATCGGGGTGCGTTTCAGATGCTCAAGGTCGATGGCGCATCGTTTCGTACCGCCGACACTAACGGCATCAACGCCCTGCATGATGGGTTGAACCATTCCATCCGCAATCTCGCCGACGAAGACCTGATGATCTTCACACATGTCATCCGCAGCGAGGACCCCCACTACCCAACCGGTGCGTTCCGCTCCGGGTTCGGCGCCTGGCTTGACGCCGCCTACAAGAACCAGATGCAGAGCAAGCGTCTGTTTCGCAACGACATCTACATAAGCCTTTACCTGCAGCCGCGCGGCCTGTCGGGAACTCGCTTCGCCAATGGGCTCAGGCGGGCTCGCAACAGCCAGACCGAGGCCGATCAGGACATGCTCGACAAGCTCGACGAAAAGGCGGCCCAGCTTACCCGCAACCTGTCCCGGTACGGTGCACGTCGGCTCGGGCTGGTCGACAACGACAGAGGCATTGTCTGCTCGGAACCAATGAGCGTCCTGCGCCAGATCATCACCGGTCGCCACGATCTCTTGCCGCTCGTGCGCGGCTCCATCGGGGCTGCCATCCACACGGACCGGGTGATCTTTGGCCGTGAGGCCCTGGAAATCCGTCACCCGGCGCAGTCCACATTCGGCGCCATGTTCGGTATCAACGAATACCCGTCGACCACCCGCCCGAACATGCTGGATGATCTGCTGGCCGCCCCCTGTCGCTTCGTGCTGTCGCAGTCGTTCCGATGTGTGGCGAAATCCGAAGCCATGAAGAGCATGACGCTCAAAGAAGGCCGCATGCGCAATGCCAACGATCCGGCGCATTCTCAGGCCGACGAGTTGCAGGCCGCACGCGACGAGCTGATGTCCGGACGTTTCGTCATGGGCGAGCACAACATGTCATTGCTGATCTTTGGTGAGGACCCTGCATCCGTGCGCAGCCTTGTGTCTGATGCCAGCACGCTTCTTGCAAATTCCGGCGCGGTTGTTGCCCGCGAAGATCTGGGGTTGGAAAGCGCGTTCTGGGCACAATTGCCAGGCAACCACTCCAAGCGCCTGCGCCCGGCCCTGATCACGGGCCGCAATTTCGCGGCGCTGTCACCGTTGCACAACTATCCGTTGGGCGATCGAAGTGGAAATGTCTGGGGCGCGGCGGTTGCAAAGCTGAAATCCAGTGCGGACAGCGCGTTCTATTTCAACTTCCACGTTGGCGATCTTGGCCACACCGGCATCTTTGGTCCCTCCGGAACCGGGAAAACGGTGGTTCTGAACTTCATGCTGTCCCAACTCGAAAAACTCTCGGTAAAGCGGGTGCTGTTTGACAAGGATCGAGGTGGCGAAATCTTCGTGCGGGCCTCGGGCGGAACCTATCTGGCTCTGGATACAGGGGAGAAAACGGGATGCGCACCGTTCAAGTCTCTGGAACTGACGCCGTCCAACCAAGCGTTCCTTGTGTCCCTGGTGAAAGCGATGCTCGCTGATACCCAACACCCGCTTACCGCCGAAGACAGGGACCGGATCGACACTGCCGTGTCGGGTCTTGCGAATGTGCCGCGGGATCAGCGTTCGGTCTCGGTGCTGCGCGAATTGATCGGGTTCGGTACCGGCGCGGCCGATGATATTGGCAACAGACTGGATAAATGGGCTGGCAGTGGCAGTCTGGCCTGGGTGTTTGACGGTGAAGCCGACATGATCCATCTCGGCGCCGATCTGATCGGTTTTGACATCACATCGTTTCTGGATGATCCGACCATCCGAAACCCCCTGATGATGTATCTCATGCACCGGGTTGAGCAGCTGATCACCGGCCAACGCATCGCGATTTTCATTGACGAGTTCTGGAAGGCGCTCGACGACGACTATTTTGTCGATTTCGTGAAGGACAAACTCAAGGTGATCCGCAAGCAGAACGGCATCATGGTCGCCAGTACACAATCGACTTCTGACGTGGTGAACAGTCCGATTTCCCGAACCGTCATCGAGCAATGTGCGACGCTGATCTTTTTCCGGAACGACCGAGCGAATGACTCGGAACTGGTTGGCCAGTTCGGATTGACCCGTCGAGAGTTACAAATCGTACGCGACGAGCTTTCAGTCGGTCAGTTTCTCGTAAAGCAGGGTGGCAACTCGGTTGTCTGTGAACTCGATCTGACCGGGCAGGACGATGCACTCGCGGTGCTGTCGGGCCGCACCGGAACAACCGCCTTGATGAACGCGATCAGATCCGATCATCCCGAGCCATCCAAGTGGCTCCCGATGTTTCATGCCAAACGAAAGGACATAAGATGAAGTTCAGGACGGCCCTGCTGCTCAGCGCCATTGCCTGCGCACCGCCGGCGTTTGCCGCCGGTGTTCCAGTGATCGACACCACCGCTATTGCCAATGCCAAGGCCGAGTTCGCCCAGGAAATCGCGCAGATGGTGAAGGAATTGGACGAAGCGAAACGACTTTACGATGCGGTCAACGGCCTGACCGACATGGCTGATGTTGTCGACGCCCTGAATGATCCCAATGTGCGCGAACTTCTTGGCCCGGATGCGATGGAGATTGCCAGCGCCCTTGATGTGAACATTGACGCGCTTGGTGATCTGGCTGGCAGCGCGAAAGGGTTCCTTGAGCAAACCAAAGTGGCGACATCGGACGTCTCCGCCGAGGATTTCTATCGTCAGGAGCTGGATCGGATCGGGGCGCGCTCAGCGCGGGATGCAGCGATCGGAGATCGCATCGTGAAATCCGCCGACGATCGTCTGGCCGGCCTGGAAAGGCTGCGCCAGGAGATCGGCCGCGCGTCCACTCAGAAGGACATCGACGCGCTACAGGCCCGCCTGCAGGTCGAAACCGCCATGCTGCAGAACGACACCAATCGCATTCAGGGGCTGGCAATGCTGCAAGAGGCCCAAAGCGAGGTCGAGGCGCAGCGACAGAGGGAAGTTGAAGTGGAGAACCGGGATCGGTTCGGCTCAGACATGGGGACATTATTCGGTGGTTAGTCGCATTCATACATTCGCCATTGTTGCGCTGGTAGTCGTTTCGGCCTGCCAAGAGAACGAGAACAAGACCGTAGAGTTCTTTCTCGAAAACCCTGAAGTGCGCGCTGAAACCCTTGCGGAATGCGAAGTGTCTGACGGCGCAACATTGGATGCAAACTGCAACAATGCGCTCGAAGCCGAAATGCGCTCGTCTGAGGCTGAAACGCGCAAGAAGAACCTTTCGGACATGAACACTCTGTTCGGAGATTGAAAGTAGATGCTGCAAGATTTGTACGATAGCTTCATAGCAACTCTGACCGCCAAAACCGATGCGGTATCAGCCGTTATGTCCGGCGCTCTTTCGGCGCCGCTCACCGCCGCTATGACGCTGTATATCATTCTGTACGGAATTGCAGTCATGCGAGGAGCGATCCAGGAGCCGGTTCTGGATTTTGCCATTCGAGGGATAAAGTTGGCAATAATCTGGGCGCTTGTCACCTCGGCTGACGACTACACGAAGTGGGTTAGCAGCACGATCAATTCGGCGATTCCTGACTTCATTGATACTCTGACAGGAGGTAGCGGCTCACTACCATCTGATCCGGTAATGGTGAAGGCTGGCGAAATTGCCAGCAAGGTGCAGGAAGAATACGCCTCACAGGGATGGGCTGGAAAAGCCTATGGCTATTTCATGAGCGGAATCGTGTTGGTTTGGGCCATTTTGTTCGCGGCTATCGCGTTTGTTGCGTCCCTTCTGGCCACTTTCGGCTTAACCATGATGGCAGCGATTGGGCCAATTTTCATTTGCTTCGCCCTGTTTGACTCCACTCGCAGCTGGTTCTTTGCCTGGCTTGGACAAATTCTGAACTGGGCGCTGGTCAAGGTATTGGTCATCGTTCTGACCGTTGTCATCGTAGCAATGCTTGGAGACGTCTATACGAAGATTGATGTCGTGGGAGGCATGGCGGCACTTGCCGCATTTCTTGTTGCCCTCAGCTGCGGGTTTGTCTTCTTCCTTCTTATTCCATCGGTTGCGTCTGGTCTTGCCGCTGGCGCCCAAGCCTCAACCGGCATGCTGCAGCGGTCGATCGAACGCAATCTGGGCCTTCCGACGAGCAGCGGCACGGGCAGTTCCAGGGGGAGCGCCGCCAGAACATAGCGCCGGGAACTTCCGGCACATCTCCTCACCGACCAAGGTAAACCAATGAAGAAAATGACCCTATTTGCCCTGCTCCTTGTGGCGGGATGCGCTACCCTTACGCCTTTGCCCAACGTTCGCGGTTCAGTTGTGCGCCCGCTCAACCCGACGGAGTGGGACTATCAGGACGCGCTTGAACGCAAGCAAGCCGAGATCGGCGTCGCCGGAAACGAGGCCGCAAATGATCCAGAATGACAAAGAACTGCGGCAATACCTTGCGGAAGCGCGCACCTATGATCAGGACCGACTGCTGGCCGCGCGGCGCTCGACTGTGTTGGCCTGGTCGGTCGCCGGCGTCGCCAGTATTACCGCCTTCGCCGGGGTCGTCGCCGTAACCGCCCTTGCTCCACTCAAATCCGTCGAACCCTTCGTGATCCGGGTCGACCAGGCCACCGGCGTTCCGGAGGTCATGACGGCGCTGACAGATGGGCAGCAAGTCTATGACGAAGCGATCACCAGATATTTCCTCGCGCTCTATGTACGGACCCGTGAGGGCTATTCCTATGCGGCGCGCGGGGTGATCTTCGACCATGTTCAGATCCTGTCGGGGCCGCAGGAACAGGCCGAATTCTCCGAGCGCTATAACGCCTCCAATCCGGACAGCCCGCAATATGTCTTTGGCAAGAAGACCAAGGCCGAAGTCCAGATAAGGTCGGTTTCCTTCCTGGACGATGGGCTGGCCCAGGTCCGGTTCTATCGGATCACCAGGAATGAGGATGAAGATGTCGAGCGCCGCAGCCAGTGGGTCGCTACCCTCACCTACACGTTCGACGGCCAGGCAGAAATCAGCGCCCAGGATCGCATGATCAACCCGCTTGGGTTCATCGTTACCAATTACCGCGCCGACCCGGAGGTGGTTGAATGAGATGTTTCGCATCGATGATTGCAGCCGCACTGTTGGTGGCCTCCCCAGCCCTTGGGCTGGACGTCCCAAACCCCAGCTCGTCTGACAGCCGCGTCCGCTCAGTTAACTACAACGAATGGGATGTCGTACGTGTCGTCGGGACCGTGCGCACGGCCGTGCAGATCGTGTTTGACCAATCCGAGGAAATTCTGGACGTGGGCGGCGGCGATACCGTGGCGTGGGAATTCAAGCCCCGTGGCAACATCCTCTATCTGAAAGCCCGAGAGCCCCACCCGCCAACAAACCTGCAGATTGCGACTGTCAGGTCGGACGGCACGACCAGAACCTACTCCTTCGAGCTGATCACCCGCGAAGGTGATATCATGGCAAACAACCGGGATGTCTATTTTCAGATAAGGTTCCGCTATCCGCGAGATGAGGCAAACGCCCGCCGTGAGACACGCGCGGCCGAACGCCAAGCCGCACAGGAGCAGGCCGCCCGCAGCCGACTTTCAGCCTCTGTTGCGCACTCCGGGACCAAAAACTGGCGGTATCTGGCCGCCGGATCACGCAATCTGCAGCCCGCATCCGTCTACGACAATGGCGACATGACGGTTCTGGCCTTCAAGCGCAGCAACCGCATGCCATCGGTTTACCTGGTTGAACCGGGCGGCGAAGAGCGCCTGGCCAACACCACCGTTCATCGCAACGAAGTCATCGTGCATGGCACCGCCCATGAAATCCGGCTGCGTCTCGGCAGCGATGTTACCGCGATCTACAACATGGGTGTGGACCAGGGTCACACCAAGATCAGCACCGGCACGACCAGTCATCATGTGGACCGCGAAATCATCGGAGGCACAAACTGATGGCAGCTGATGAGGATACAGCAGATGACGGGCGAACGCTGGACGGCGAGCGCGGAATCACCTCGATTGCCGCGAGTACGGGCAAGACCGGCAATGTCGAAATCAGCAAGAAGGTTGGGATCGCAGCTGGCATCGTCTTCCTTGGTCTGCTCGCCTGGCTGCAATGGCCCGCGAGCGAAGAACAGGCAGCAGAGGAAGTGACGGAGAGCACGCGCCGCATTCGCGCCGGCAGCGCGTTCCAGCCTGCGGATATCGGCGAGTCTCAACCTGAAGCCGCGCCTGCCGCCACCGCCCGGGAGGTTGCCGATCAACCCGTCGGGCCGATCGAACAGATCAGGCTTGAACAGAACCAGCACACGGCCGAGCCGTCAGAGGCCGAACTGCTCTTTGAAAGCTCAAAGCGCGCGCCACTGATGGCATTTGAAGGATCAGCGCAGGCCGACCCGGCAACAGGCACTGAAATGTCCGCCGAAGAGAGCCTGTTCGGACCACCCGATGGCGGACCAGGTCAGGGCAGGACAGGACTGGCAGGGGATCTCCAAACCACCAGGATCTCGGGATCGATGGCCTCCGTCCTGGAAAACCCGCACCTGACCATCACCCAGGGCACGCTCATTCCCTGCGCGCTGGACACGGCGATGGATTCCTCCCAGCCGGGGATGGTGCGTTGCACGGTGACCAATGATGTCTACTCGACAATGGGAACCGTTGTTCTGCTGGAGAAGGGGAGCAGGATTGTCGGCCAATATCGGGGCGGGTTGCAGCGCGGCACAAAGCGGTTGTTCGTGATCTGGACGCGGGCAGAAACGCCCAATGGTGTGATCGTCACCCTGGACTCGGCGGGAACCGATGCGCTCGGCCGCGGCGGGTTTGACGGAGATGTCGACACCCAGTTCTGGACGCGGTTTGGCGGCACCATGCTGTTGTCGGTCATCGACGATGCCCTTGCCGCCGCCGTGGTAAGCTCAAGCAACGCCGATAAGCTGGAAAACACCAGTAACGCGGCAAGTGACGTGGCCTCGGTGGCACTGCAGAGCAGCATCGATGTGCCCATCGTTCTGCGCAAGAACCAGGGCGAAAGCGTCGCGGTGATGGTCTCCCGCGATCTGGACTTCTCGTCCGTCTACCGCCTGAAACCCCGGTGATCCGGCATGCATGATGGAGCAATGATCGAACAGGCCGTTCTGAGGGCACCTGCGGGGCTTGCGTCGTTCCTGGCCCCGCTTCAACACCATCTCAACCGATCCGATGTCATCGAGCTCTGCATCAACCGCCCACAGGAGTTGTTCGTGGAAACCTGTGAGGGCTGGAAGGTCGAGCAGATCGAGGCGCTCAGCTATTCCCATCTGAACGGCCTCGCGTCAACGGTTGCAAGTTTCACCCGGCAATCCATCGGCCCGACAAAGCCGATCCTGTCCGGAACACTTCCCGGCGGCGAGCGTATCCAGATCGTGCTGCCTCCGGCAGTGCCGCAGGGAACAATCAGCATCACCATTCGCAAACCGTCGGAGCGCATATTCACGCTGGAGGACTTTGAAAAAGCCGGCATGTTTGAGGGAGTTCTGACCAAGACACGGACGCTTTCCACAGTCGATGACAGCCTGCTCGATCTCTACAAGGCAAAATCCTGGAAAGCCTTCCTGAAAGGCGCCGTCAGAAACAAGAAAAACATCCTGGTGTCTGGCGCAACCGGGTCCGGAAAAACCACCTTTGCCAAAGCACTGATCCCAGCGATCCCCGCGGATGAACGTATCCTCACGATCGAGGATACGCTGGAGTTGGCGATCCCTCAGCCCAACCACGTCCGCCTGATCTATTCCAAAGGAGACCAGGGGCAGGCCAGAGTGTCGGTGCGCGACCTGCTTGAAACTGCATTGCGCATGCGCCCGGACCGGATTTTCCTGCAGGAACTGCGAGACGCTGCGGCCTTCCATTACCTGCGCAGTGTCAACACCGGGCATTCCGGCTCGATCACCACCATACACGCGAACACAGCGATGCTGGCCTTTGAACAACTCGCGCTGCTGGTCAAGGAAAGCGACGCCGGCCGAGACCTGAAGCGCAACGAAATCAAGGAGATGCTGTTTCAGATGGTAGACGTGGTGGTCCAGGTAAAGCGAACCAACGGTCACTTTCATATCTCCGAGATTTTTTATGACCCAACGCGGAAACTCGAAGAGGCTAAGACATGATCCTGGAACGCTGGCCCGACCTGTCACCCACCACAAAAGGCACGTTTCTCGGATTCTGCGCCGTTCTCTCGGTCGGCGGCGGCCTGGCGCTTTCAGGACTTGTCTTGAGCCGGGGTCTCAATCTCGCCATTGATCCGCTCAGCGACCTCCTTCTCTGGCCGCGTGTCGCCTTGTCCGAATACTCGGATACGGAAACGGCAAAATGGGTCAAGCTCGGTGGCTATGCCGGTCTGGCGCCAACGTTGCTGATCACTATGGCTTTCCTGAAGAACCGACCCAAACAGGATCTGCACGGCAAAGCGCGATTTGCGTTGGACCAGGATATCAAGGCGGCCGGTCTGCGCGCGACCAACGGGCTGATCGCCGGGTTCACCGGCCCCCTGCCCTCGCGCAACTACGGCAAGCCGGTGGACAGGTTTGGCCGCGTTGTTGAAGACGGATCGATCAAGACCGCCGCCGCCGGCCATCTGACGTCCAAGAACCTGCTGTCCTATGGCGGACCCGAGCACATGTTCCTCTATGCCCCTACCCGATCGGGCAAGGGTGTCGCGGTGGTAGTCCCCAACCTGCTAAACTGGCCCGGGTCCGCAGTGATCCTCGACATCAAGAAGGAAAACTGGACGCTGACGGCGGGTTTTCGCAAGAGCGGCGGTCAGGTCGTGTATCTGTTTGATCCGATGGAACCCTCCGGCAAGACCCATCGCTGGAATCCCTTGTCGACCGTACGCCGGGGCGGGGATTTCCAGATCGAGGATTTGCAGCGTCTGGCTGATCTGTTCATTCCGGTGCACTCCAAGGACCCGTTCTTTGACCGGGCGGCGCAAACCGCCTTTGTCGGCGTCGGTGGCTATCTGGCCGAAACTCCTGATCTGCCCTTTACGCTGGGCGAGATCTTCCGACAGCTCACGCTGACCGGCAATATCGTTGAGACCTTCAAGGACCGGATCAAGAAGCGAAAAGACGACGGGCACCCCCTGTCCTGGCAAACCGAGGCGGCTCTGACCGACTTCATATCCAAGTCCGAAAACACCTTTGAAAGCGTCAAATCGACGATCACTGCCAACCTAGGCCTCTTCGCCAATCCGATGTTGGACCGGGCAACGTCGCATTCCGACTTTGACTTTGCGGACCTGCGCAAACGCCGGATGTCGATCTATGTCGGGATCACGCCCAACAATCTCGGTCGTCTCGGACCACTGCTGAACCTGTTCTTCCAGTCCTGCGTGGATGCTAACATGCAGGAGCTCCCCGAAAACAACCCGGCTCTGAAACATAAGGTTCTGCTGTGCATGGACGAGTTTGCCGCCGTGGGGGAATTGCCATCCTTCAAACGCGGCATCGGCTATTTCGCCGGGTATGGGCTCAAGGTCTTGACCATAATCCAGACTCCCGCCCAGCTTTCCGACATTTATGGCGTCGACGGTGCCGCCGCCTATATGGACAATGCCGGCGTTGAGATCGTGTTCACTCCGAAGAGCCTAAAGGAAGCCCGCAATCTATCGGAACGTTTCGGCACGTTTGCGATGGAAAGCAAAAACGAATCCCGCGCAAAACACCTCGCCGACAGCAAGGGCACGACTATCAGCACCACTGAACAGAAACGCGCCCTGATGATGCCGCAGGAGTTGTTGGCGATGGATCAATCAAAGGCTCTGGTCATCATCGCAGGGCAACCGCCGGTGCTGGCCAACAAACTCCGATATTACGCCGAAGCGGTGTTTCTGGAACGCGCTAGAATTCCGCCCCCTGATGTGCCCTCTATCATCAAAGGCGCAACCAGCGATGAACTTGCCGATGTGAAGGCCGAAAACCTCCGCCAGCGCGCAGAGTTGGGCGCGGTCAAAGAACAGCTGGCAAAGATCACCGCCCTGGTCGCCTATCGCGACGAGAACGTCGCCAACGGCCAGCCGGCCAGCGTCGACATGACAGATGAGGAAATCGCCAACCCCGAAACCATTTTGCCCGAGCGCCTGACTCTCGATCACTCCGCCGCTCGGAGCCAGTTGCACGCTCTGAAAGCGTCGGGACAATTGGCAACCCGGGACGGCGTCAGGGATTTGCTGTCATCGCTTGGTGTCAAACCTCACGACACTGCAATCCAGGACACTGCCAATCAGAGGGACGTGAATGTCTGAGGTCGAGACCAAAACTGAACATCCGTTTGCCCTGTCCGACGCGAACTCGGATCGGGTGGAGCAATTTGCAACGGCGGCGGCGGCCGGGCGCGCTTTTGCCGATGCAAACGCGGAACTGCGGCCGCATGTGACTGAGCGCCTCGGGACCTCTGCAAGAACCGTCGCGCAGACCGTTGTAATAGCGGACAAGATACAGAAATCCGTACCGACCCTGGATAACGTGCGATCGGACCCGATCAATGTTGACGCCGAAGGAAAGCTGAAAGACGGGATAGGGCAGACCAATGTTGAATTTTGGACGGCGTTTCATTCCCGGGTCCTCGAAAAGGCGCAAGAGATGAGCAAAGATCCGAAAGAGATCCAACCCGTGAAAAAGACATCCCCTGCGCCGCTGCCATATATCTCACCCACGGTAGATAGGACGCCTGAAGGATCGGCCGAGTCAACACCGCCACACCCGGCAAAGACACCCGAAGACCGGTTCTCGATGCCCGCCAGTTTCCAGGAGCGGTTCATTCTCACGAAGGAAACCGACCGGCAGGAGTTGTTCCGGTCCTATGACGACACGCGCCCGGTGATTTCGGATCGAGGCGAAAGCCTGCACACCAAGAGTGCGGACCGCAGCACTGCGATGGACATGATCGAGCTTGCCGCGCATCGCGGATGGTCTTCCATGAAGGTGAAAGGCCCGGAAGAATTCCGCCGCGAGATGTGGATCGAAGGCACCGCCCAGGGCATCCGGGTGCAGGGATATCGGCCCAACGATAAAGATCGGGCCGAGGCTGAGCGCCGCGCCGAGATGATCGGGGAACGCGTCATTGAACGCACCGACCTCGAACCAAAGGCCGGTCGCACACCACAACAGAATGAACAACACCCTTCCCCGTCAAACGTCGTTCCCATGGTCGATTACAAGAGGGGAATCGAGGGCACGATCACCGATATTGGCACCGCACCGTACCGCGACCGGGAAGGGGCCGCCAACACACCCTATGTGGCGCTGGATATGCCGGATGGGCGATCTCACAAGCTTTGGGGCGTCGCGTTGCCGGACATGATTGAGCGGAACCAGCTCAAGGTCGGGGACAGGGCGACCATCCATGACGCGGGCAGAAAAGCCATCACTGTAAAGGAACGCGATCCCGTAACCGGCGAAGAAAGCGACAAGCAAACCTTCCGCCGGGAGTGGGGTGCACGCGACATCGAACGGACGCAAGCGCGCGAAAGCACACAGGTCGCGCCCGTTCAGCAGTGCGATGAAGCCGTTGTCGAGACGGCATCTCCCTCGGGTCAAAGCAAAGCAGAACCCGTACAGCAACCCGATTCACGCGAGAACCTCGAAAGCAAACGTCAACCACAACAAGATCGCGACGCCGACCGGCTCGAAGAACGGTTGACCCAAAAGGATGCGGCGCGAGATCCCATGTTGCGTGGCGCGGCCAGCACGATTGCGCGGCTTGAGGCGGAAATGCTGGCTGCAGACGTTCCCGAGAAAGATCGCGCAGAAGTACGCACGCTCGCATCGCAGGAGCTGGCGCAAGGACTGCGAGCGGGCCGGACGTATGACGTTCAGCGCCTCGCCAATGTCTCGAAATCCCAGGTCATGGCGGCGAAATCCCTGAGTGCCAAGGACATTGCACAGATCATCGAGCAGGCCCGTGTTCGAACGCCCCCGAATATTCCGAGATCAGCAGAAGGCATTGCGGCGCAGGGTGATCGGGTGCGCGAACACGCTCCTCAACCGGATCGTGCGAGGGATCGGTAGGTCAAAATCGTTGCGGCGACGTTACTATGTACCATTGATTTCCAATCAAGATCGGAGCTTTCGCATGTGACCATCGTTGCATCGCAATTGCGACAACCTATTGTAGAACAGTGGATGTCCATTTAACGTTTCAAACGTTCGGACGCGGTGCCTCCAGTTCGCCGAAACAAAGGTAGTACAATGTCGCCGAAGACCATGATCAAGAGGAAACGCTATGCTTGAAGTCTGCAAGTCGGGCCTAATTGCACTGACAATTTCAACTTTGACTGCAACGATTGCGTCCGCCGAGCCGGTTAAGGTCAAAGTCTTTATCGGCTCGATGTTTGAAATTGGCGACAACACCGGCGATCGAGCTGGCGAGTTTCAGCATTGGTTTTCGAAATACTGGATGGATACCGAACCGCAGGAGGTCTTGGGCGCCTTCCGGCCAGTGCATTGCAGTGATGCTGGTATTTGCGGGTCTGTATTGGGAATGGGAAAGGTCAATTCGTCTGCATCGATGCAGGCGATCCTGCTGAATCCCAACTACGATTTTTCCGAAGCTTATTATGTTCTTGCCGGCGTTGCGGGAACGCCGCCCTCAAGGGGCACAATCGGTGACGTTGTCTGGGGAACCTGGCTTGTGGATTACGACCTCGGCCATCGCTGGGCACCGGAAGAAGGCGAGCCAGGCGCTCCCGTTTTTATCCCACGTTCGGGTTACGAAGCTTACCGCCTGTTTGAATTGAACCCGTCCCTTGTCGCCTGGGGTGTCGCCTTGTCTGACGACGTCGAAATGCGAGACTCCCAAGCGGCGCAGGAATACCGGCAGCGATACCCCGACGCTGCCGCTCAGGCCGCCCCCAGTATCAAAACCGGGACACATATGACAGGAGACACGTTCTTTCATGGTCCGGGGCTATCGAACGAGGCTCAGTATATGGCCGAACTCTATGGCGCGGATGATTATCTAATTACGGAGATGGAGGCTGCTGCGATCGCTTTAGTAATCGACCGCCAGCACGGAACTGACCGGATCGTCAGCTTGCGAGGTGCCGTGAACTTCGATCAGGGGAACCCGAACGAAACGACCCTTCAGCATCTTGACCCTGCACCTGGCGAAACCGCAGGTGGCTTTGCTGAAACGGTCGAGAACATTACCCTGGTCGGCGCGCCGCTGGTCGACAGGATCGTCGCCGACTGGGAGCACTGGAAAGACGGTGTACCGGCGCAGGACTCCCAATAGTGCAATCCTTAGGAACGCAGATTTTGCGCTGACGCCATTCCCATGGCGTTAGCCGCTTTGAACGAACGGGCGGTTGCATCCCGGACCAATCTCAACGTTTTAGTACCATCCGCAGTTTCTTCCATTGCTGAAAGGGAGCTCAATCACCGCCACTATCTGTACGACCACGGGGACCACGGCGATTGTTACTTTTTTGCGTACCAACCGTGAAGTAGAAATGCCTGAAAAAACTGGATCGGCAATTCAAATCCGGTTTTTCGCAACATCTCTTCAGTCTCCGTTGGCGATAGCACGCAGAGCGTGTCGCGCAACGTATCAGGAAGAGCTTGTAGCGATTCCGGCGTCGCACCCATCAGTGCCTGAACGCTTTCCCAGTTTTTCAGTATCGCTGGAAACTCAGCAGCATCGAGATCGTAGCAGATCTCCGTGCTGACGAAGGAACCGCCAAGCTTCAGCCTGTCATGAATATTCCGATAGAAGTCAAGTCTGTCCTCGTGTCCGATAAAATGAGCGACCAGAATGCTCAGCACAGCATCAAATTGCGGTCCGGTCGGTGCCTGCTCGACGTATCCGTGGATCAGGTCGCACCGGTCAAGAAAGCCTGCATGCGCCAAACTGTCACGACAGACCCCGAGCATCTCGACTGATGGATCGACGCCAACGAAAGTCCAATCTGGATAGATTTTCGCAAGCGAAAGGATTTCGGCGCCGGTTCCTACCCCGACGCAGAGAATTCGGGCCTCAGATGACAAATCCAAAAGAATCAAACGAACCAGAAAATGCATATTGTCCGAGATTTCCGAAAGCCGCCTATTCTTTTCGTCATAGCTTGTGGCCATTTTCTGGGAGAAAAACGCGGACGGCGAAGGCTTGGGCAGATTATCAATCAAAGGTTTGTATCCAATAAAGGGAAATCGGTTCCAGAACAGAATACAGCACTTAAACCACAGAACCCAATTGCTTGGTGGATTTTGTCGAACCTCGCCGAAACGTACTGTCAAACGCTCTTGGGTGCACTCGCGTTCGCTGAGAGCAACAGGCTCGACCTTCGCTCGGCGTTATCGCCCCTGACAGTTCGTCGCGATCTGTTTTGCAAGCGATCGTCGCGCAGGGCTTTCCAGCGCGACGGCACTGTTTTGAGGGGCGGGTCATCCCTACGCGATCGTCTCTATTCGGGCCTACTCTATCATGTGCGCGCGATATCCGCCTTGACGTTCCAGCATCCAGCCCGGGTATTCCGCGGGAAGCTCGGTCACCTTGTCGAGCGCGTCGAGTTCCTCTGTCGCCAGAGACACCTGTGTTGCGCCGATATTGTCATCCAGCTGATCGATCCGTTTCGCGCCCACGATCACACTGGTCACCGCGTTCTGCTGCAACAGCCACGCCAACGCCACCTGGGCTATTGAACAGCCCTTTTTGGCGGCAATGTCGCGCATTACTTCAATCGCGTCATATGCGCGGTCTTTGTTGATCGGCGGGAAGTCAAACTCTACACGCCGACCTTCCGCCGTTTTTCCGTCGCGATCATACTTTCCAGACAGAAAACCGCCGGCGAGGGGGCTCCATACCATCAGTCCGATATCTTCGGATTGCAGCATCGGGACGATCTCACGCTCAAGGTCACGGCCAGCCAGAGTATAGTGGGCTTGAAGCGAAACAATCGGCATCAATCTTCGTGCCTCGGCGATCCCCACTGCTTTGACAATCTGCCATGCCGCCCAGTTGGACAGGCCTACATAACGGACCAGCCCCTGCCGAACCAGCGTATCAAGCGCCTCCAATGTTTCGATCATGGGCGTCGCCGGGTCAAATCCATGGATCTGATAAAGGTCGATATGATCGAGTTGTAGTCGCGCAAGACTCGCCTTGGCCTGATCCATGATATGACCGCGTGAGGCACCCCGGGCATTGGGCCCTTCTCCCATCGGTCCCATCACTTTGGTTGCGATCACCACATCCTCGCGGGTGACGCCAAGGTTTCTCAATGACTGGCCAAGGATCGCCTCGCTACGTCCATTTGCGTAGACGTTGGCAGTGTCGATGAAGTTGATCCCCGCGTCGAGCGCGGTTCGGACCAAACCGTCCGCCTCCTCCTGCTGAAGCTGCCCGATCTGGCCCCACATGCCGTCTGATCCACCGAACGTCATGGTGCCAAGACAGAGTTCAGAAACGAAGAGACCGCTATTGCCAAGACGACGGTAGCGCATGAGTTGTATCCTTTGAAGTGATGCCGGTCCGGGTGGCAGCGGCATGACGTCAATCTAGGCGTGAACTGCCTGTATCGGCCACGCCGATCCTCGCGAAATCCTGCCCAATCCTCTCATACTGGCCGACTTGCTGATGGCATCGCTTAGGGAATTGGCTACAAAGAGGTTATGGATAATTGTTCGCTCGACTCTCTAAAGGCGCGCGCCTTGGCGCTTTGGCATGAACACGGTCGTGTAACCCCTTTGCCGGGTCTGGTCGTCGCCGTCACAGAAGGGCCGTTTCATGGCGTATATCAACCCTCACTCATTGTTGTTCTGCAAGGTGCCAAGATCAGCCGCCTCGGAGATCGTGTCTATCGCTATGACGCGGGAAAGTGCCTGATAGCGTCACTCGATGTCCCGATCCGCGCGGAAATTGTCACGGCATCTCGTGAAACCCCGTATATCGCATTTGCGCTCAATATCGATCCGGCGGTTATTGCCGAGCTGTTGTTGGAATTGGCCGGAGATGCTGCGCGCGCGGCACCAAGAGCCGATGCATTGGGTGTCCATCCTCTGCCCGGTATAATTGTCGATCCACTCGAACGCCTTCTGGCACTGGCCGAACGACCACAGGACATTCCGATCCTGGCTCCGATGATACGGCGCGAAATTGTCTGGCACCTTCTGAGCGGTTCTCAAGGGACGATGCTGCGTCAAATCGGTCTCGCAGATAGCCGCATGGCCCGCATCGGGCGCTCGATCGCCTGGGTTCGCGACAACTTTACCGAGACGGCCAATGTAGCACATCTCGCTGCGCTGGCCGGAATGAGCCCGGCCACGTTTCACCGCCATTTCAAGGCTGCAACGGCGATGACGCCAGTGCAGTTTCAAAAGCAGCTACGCCTACAAGAAGCCCGCCGGCTGTTGCTCTGCGAAGGCTCGGACGTTTCTCAGGTTGGGTTTTCCATTGGATACGAAAGCCCCTCTCACTTCAGTCGCGAATACCGCAGAATGTTTGGCGCGCCCCCAGGCCGCGACAGCGCCGATATCCGTCGTTCTGTCACAAGCGAAACCAGTATTTGAAACCGCGGCCCGACGACAGACCCGGCCATTTTCGTGATGACACAAAACTGCGGCGCCCCCGCCCAAACAGCCATCTCTGCGCCATGCCGCATTGATAAACATGATGTCGGAGCAAGCGTAGCTAGGCTACCTCCATCAAGCCTTAGGTCGCCGCTGAAACACGCCAAATGATGTCACCGACGTCATCCGCCATCAGCAGGGATTTACCATCAGGCCCCAAGGTCACGCCGACGGGCCGCCCGTAAGCCAGCTTCTCATCCTCAGACAGAAAACCGGAAAGGATATCCCGCGCCGGACCACTGGGTACCCCGTCCGCGAACGGCACGAAGATCAGCTTATAGCCGCTCAACTTTGACCGGTTCCATGATCCGTGCTGGCCGATCACCATGCCAGAGCCGAAGCCCGGCAAGGTGCCCTCAGGCATCCAACACAGGCCGAGCGATGCCGTGTGCCCACCAAGCGCGAAATCAGGTGTAATCGCCCTAGCGACCATGGCGGGGTCTTGCGGGACGCGATCGTCCACTGTTTTCCCCCAATAGCAATATGGCCAGCCGTAGAAGCCTCCGTCCTCGACGGATGTTAGGTAGTCGGGCGGTGTTTCATCGCCCAGGCCGTCGCGCTCATTGACAACGGTCCAGAGTTTGCCCGTCACCGGCTCCCAGGCCATGCCGACGGCATTGCGCAGGCCGGACGCAAAGATACGGGCCTGCCCGGACCCAACATCCAACTCCCAGATCGCGGCACGGCCTTCCTCGACTTCCATGCCCTGATCGCCGATATTTGTAAGAGAACCGACGCCGGCGTAGATTTTCGTGCCATCGGGTGAGACAATCAGGCTTCGCGTCCAGTGACCATGCGACTTGAACTCAACCAGCGTCTCTCCACGGCCCGACAGCGAGGTGTCGCCCGGCGTGTAGTTGAAGACTTTAATTCTGTCGGTATTGCCGAGGTAGAATCGGTTTCCCACCAGGGCCATGCCGAAAGGTTGGTTCTGGTCCTCTACGAAAACCTCTCGGATCTCCGCTTTGCCATCCCCGTCAGCGTCGCGCCACAATGTGACCCGGTTTGCGCTTTTTCCGATCGCCTTGACCCGCCGCATCGTTGCCTGTGCGGCATGATCCATCAGCGTCCGCGGCGGACCAGCCTGTTCCTTTGACTCCGCCACCAAAACGTCGCCACTGGGAAGAACCTCGATCCAGCGGGGATGATCCAAGCCAGAGGCGAATGCGTTCACCGCCAATCCCGGCGCGCAGGTTGGCAGGCGCCCGTCCTTCCAGCCCTCTGCCGCAGGCATCTTCAGGGTCATGATCCCTTGCTTGCGCGCGGCGGGGATCTCGGGGGCAGCACCGAATGCTTGATGTGCAGGCGATCCCAAACGCCGCACAAATGCGACGGTGCCACCCACCAAGGCTGTCGCTCTGGCGATGAGGTCCATTTTGCCACCTCCCTTTTGCCCAGTTAGGTTACCTGAAGGCAGACACATTCGACAGCGAAATCGCGGAAGGATAGCAATCAAGCCGCTGCGGAGAACCAATCTGTAGAATTGGCTTAGCACGGAATGCGACCATTGGCCCGCCTTCGAAATCACTGCAGCGAGAGACAAATTTGAATTCAGCTCCCCGTCCCACAGGTGCTTCCTGAACCTTGCCCAACTATCGCTCTCTAGATGGACCACGCTCTAGCCACGTTGATACATCATCACGATCCCTGCCGCGATCCCGATCCACAGACGTCCTCGGCTCGCTATCAGCGGAGCGAGAAGCTGAGCGCACCGGACCCACATCGCGGGCCAACGCCGCCCGCTCAGTCGTCACATCGGTCAGGCGCCTGGAAAAATTCTCGACATCCCTGGCCAATGTTTGATCTTCGGGGTCAGTCGATTGCGCCAGTACGGCTGCCGCCGCGGAATAGGTGTTCATCACACGGTTTCTGCGGGCAACGATCGCGTCATCCCATGGTTGACCAGGGAGCTTGCCTCCATGATCCGCCACATCCCGTCGCACTTCGCGCCGCTTGGCCTTGTCGACTGTGACCACCTCACCGCGCTGGCGGATCTTGTAGACCGGGGTGCGCTCTCCCCGGCGTGTTACGCCTCTTGCAGATCGAGGCGTTGACTCTGCCTCAATGCCGCGCTGCCGCAGCTTTGCGGCAAACGTATCGCGCAAATGTTGCAGGTCGGCCTTGCGCAGGTTCAGCTTCACGCCGTCATGGCCGACCGTTCGCACCGTCAAATGCACATGCGGATGATTGGTATCTGTATGAAGCGCCACGACATAGTCGTGCCGTGCACTAAACTCTTGCTCAGCCAGGGACCTCACCGCATCTTTCAATGCAGCGGCGTTGGTATTCCCGGGCATGGAAAACACGATGCTGGTGGTGATCCGCGTGCGATCGGTCGCCAGCCCATTGGCGCGGTCCTCATCATGGTTCTGCATCCATTCGGCGAACAGCTCGGCAGTGGCTGATTTTCCGGAAAGACGATCGCCTTGGCCCGTCTCTAGCTCGATCTTGCCGTTGCGACTGATGTAATCAAGATGCGCCGACACCCGCACACCTTCAGTCCGACGGTTCACCTGGATCGGATTGCCATGCTTGTCCATCTTGGCTGGCTTTGACACCTTCACCATGACCTCCGGCGCGCCACGCACAACGCGTGCCAGCCGCGCCTTGTCAGCGGCGCTGATCGACGTGGCCGTTGAGTTGACCTGAGCCGATGCAGAAGAACCAACCGATCTATCGCCGGCTCCGTCACCCCCAGAACCCGCAGCTTCCTCCTCGCCAGTCGAGAAAAACCCCGCTGCCGGGGATCGAACCGACCGACCGCTCGCAAGGTTGGACCAGCAATCCTGAAAGCCCAGCTCGGTTTTCAAATCACTCATCTCGCACCACCACGCCCGTCTGGAATTTGAACTGACCGCCGGCATATTTCGCGAGGTCTGCCCTGAGCGCCTGAACGTCCCGACGCAGCGCCTGCAGTTCGCCCTTCGCTGGCGCGTAACTGTCGCCAGTAAACACACCCCGGTTCATCACCGTCGCAATCTGGTTGAGATTGGTGGCCATGCCCCGGAGCTGGCGAAACCCCCACTGGATGGGCTTGCGCTCTTGCGTCACTGGTTGAGGCGCCGATCTCACCCGAGCCGTCAGCAGTTTCGCCGCCCAGGTTGAGACTGGAACGCCCTGCCCTCGCGCTTCAACGTCAAGCGCATGGCGAACCTCTTGACCAAGCCGCACCGTCACCTTGCCTTCGCGGCGGGCCTTTGTCGGCCTTTGTTCCGGCACATCCGCATCACCCGACACGGTTTCGATCACCTGCCGCAGAAACTCGGATGGCGACAGACCGTGCTCGGCTGCAACCGCTTCAAAGCGGGTCTTGCTGGTGGGGGCGATGCGGGTTCGGAGGAGTTCTGATTTCTGGGGCATGTTCAATTCGTGCTACATTGCTGGCGTCTAGCCTATCCTGCATTAGTCTCTTCCTCCACCCAATTTGTGCTCCGGGAGCACATTTTAGAGTAGCAGGTGTTGCGAGAAGGAAGCGCGCCTCCCACGCTGGCACTTCATTGCCAGGCCGAACCAGGATCAGTTACCCACACCCCCGACGCTCCGATGTTTGGCGTCTTCGCTTTCGGGGGCGCAAGGTCGAGGCGTTTTCTCCCAAGGTCGAAAACACCGCGACTGGATAACTGATCCTGGTTCTCGATCTGCTGTGTTGGCCGAATGCGATCCGGCCAGGAGAGGACGTGACTGACCAAGTCCTCAGCAACATGACCGGGCAGACGTTGACGGGTGTGACTTTTAGTCTTCGTCTTTCGTCCAAGTGGTTAGGCGCAGTCCATGTCCGTCCTCACAACGCCACAACTTCCAGCAGTTCGATGTCGCTCAGCGCAATCTCCTCAACACGTTCGCCATTGGCAAAGCTCACCATGAGCGCCTTGTTTGAACGCGCCAGTCGATCCGTCAGTATTCTGCCAATATCCTCACCGTGACGACAAAGGATGGCAACCGCTCCGGTCGGGGAATTGGGAACGGCATTACCCGCCTCAGTGCTATTTTCTGCGGCGGGCTCCGGCAAGGATGATGGCGTTGATGCAGGCCGGTCCCGCGCGTCAGTACCGGTTGTCATCTCGCGCGGCACCGCTTCAAGCGACGATCGCAGCATCGCAACACTCGTGCGCGAAATGTCCTCCGCGGATGTAGTCGCGACAAAGGCACGTGCTGCAGCCTCATCTTTTTTCCAGAGCGAATTGAGATCAGACAAGGCCAGAATAGGCGCATTGGCCTGCGCCAGCGCCTTAAGTTCATCCGGCATCTTCGCAATACCCGCATATCTGGACACCGCGGATTCACTCCACCCCAAGGCCCCGGCAATCTCGGCCCGCTTCTTTCCGTCCTTGCGCATATGCTCGACCGCCTGTGCGATCTCCATGGTTGTCAGGTCGGCGCGCTGAACGTTTTCCGTCAACTGGATCGCCTGGAGCTCTGCAGTAACCTCCCGCACCATCGCCGGAATGGCTGTCAAACCCGCAAGCTGCGCTGCCCTCCATCGGCGTTCACCCATGATGATCAGGTGTTTACCATCCGCATTCGCCGGCTGAACCGTGATTGGCTGCAAGACACCCTGCTCTCTGATGCTCTCGCTCAGGGATTGCAGCTTCTCCTCATCAAAAATGCGGCGCGGCTGATCAGGGTCGGCTTCGATGCTGGACAGGGCAATAAAGGCAACGTTGCCGGCATCAGGCCGTTTACCCGCCGTGAAACTGTCCAGTTTCCCGGATGCGGCGAGCTTGTCCAGCGTGCTTGTCAGGCTGCGTGCCATATCAGGTGTCTCCATCAATCTTTGCATAAAACCAGTCAAAGAACGCGCCAAATTCGGCCGCCGCTTCCTTGCCGCTCCGGGTTCTGATCTCAGACAGCGCGGTTCCCGCCTCCTGCGCCTGAACGTATGCTGTGCGGTTGCGAATTGCATGTGGCACCAACAGTCGCTCAAAGGCCTCGGCGACTTTGACAAGCGCATCCCGCTCAACCTGCTTCACCGCGTCGAACCGCGACGGCAACAGCCCGACAAGCACAAGGCCCGGATTGTGCTCCTGCGCGGCAATGAAAGCTTCCAGAACTCCCTCGATGCCATCGAGTGAGAACTTCTTCAACTCGATCGGCACCAGCAGATGGTCCGATCCCAACAGCGCCCCATAGACCACCTCAGAAAAGCTGGGAGGCGTGTCAATCACGCAGTAATCGGCGCCACGGCTTCCAACCAGGCCATTCCTGACATTGACCAGAACATCATCGGAATTCTGCGCCAGAAGATCCTTGTGACCGGAGAGAATACCGATATCGCCGGCGTTCAGTTCTGCCTCGACAGGCTTTCCCTTTGTCACCAAGTCGAGCGCGCTTCCCAGATCGTTGACGCCCTCGAACGATCCCGTGAAATTGCGCTGGCTGTCGAGATCGACGCCGATCACCGAATGACCCTTGGTCGCCAAGGCATAGACAAGCTGGCTGGCAATGGTGGTCTTGCCCACCCCGCCCTTGTTGTTGGCGATGATGATCTTTTTCATGGGTGCGCGCTGCCCCAAAGAACGTGCGATCCGCTATTATTCTGTTTCGGCATGAAGGTCCTGTCTGCTCGATTGTTCTACCTTGGAGCGAAGAGATAACCCACAAATCGCCCGACTTTCGCCGAAGTGCAGCATCCGTTTGGGGGCCGCAACTGGAATGCGTCTCAAGTCGGAGGACGCGCCAAAGTCTGCCGAAAATCTGATTGAAAAACTGCTTTGAGGAACAGCTCAATGTCCGAGGCCCGTTGAGGCAACGTTCATAAGTTGTCAGCTCATTCAGAGCCGCCGGGCCAACATCAAGCCGCTGACTTGATGATGCATGGGGTCACTCCCGTCTGAATCTCTGGGCAGTTTCGCGTCATGTTCTCGAAATGGGTCTTGAGCGAACATGTGCAGCCTGTCATGTTAAGAAAATCCAACTTATGTAACACGTAACTGAGGTCATGTTAAAGCCAACCTACATTATCCCAAAGTTGCCTCCTCCGGTCGTTCTGGAGACGGTACCGGTGCTGAAGAGCCTTAATCGAGCCTCACGCGCCCTCGCGACTCTAAAGGGGCAAGCAAAGACAATCCCGAACCAAGGCATCCTGATCGACACCCTGGCCCTCCAAGAGGCCAAGGCATCCTCCGAAGTCGAAAACATCGTCACGACTCAGGACGAGTTGTTTCAGGCGGACGTATTTCCCGGTGATCCACAGTCTCCCGCTGCCAAGGAAGTGGCGCGTTATCGCGATGCATTGCGGCTGGGACATCGTCGGCTGGTCGAGACGGGAGGCCTTGTTCCGAACTCGACCCTCATCGATATGTTCCGTCTGCTGAAGGATCGAGACGATGCCTTCCGGATGACGCCCGGCACGGCTCTAAAGAATGAGCGCAGTGGGGACACGATCTTTGTCCCGCCACAAGATGCGAACGAAATCATTCGGCTGATGAACGATCTCGAGCGGTTCGTGAATGATGATGAGCTTTCGGACCTTGATCCTCTCGTCAAGATGGCGCTGATTCACCACCAGTTCGAAAGCATCCACCCCTTCGCGGATGGAAACGGGCGGATCGGACGCATCCTGAATGTGCTCTACCTGACGCGGACCGGACTGCTGGACATTCCCATTCTCTACCTTTCGCGCCACATAACCCGCCATAAGAGCGAATACTACCGGCTGCTACAGGCGGTGCGCGACGATGGCGCTTGGGAAGACTGGGTCATCTTCATGCTGGACGCCGTGGCCGACACAGCCGACACCACAGCACGGCTGGTCGACGGTATCGGCACGCGAATGCGCGATGCGAAGCATCGGCTGCGATCGGAACTGCCGAAGATTTATAGCCAAGAGTTGCTGAACAACCTGTTTCGGCACCCCTACACCCGGATTGAGTATGTTCAGAACGAACTTGGGATCACCCGTCAAACAGCGGCGCGGTATCTCGACACTCTTTCCGAAAATGGCTTTGTCGAGAAGCACCGAGCCGGGAAGAGCAATTACTACATCAACACAGCGCTCGTGCGGTTGCTATTGACGGTGTCGGAGGAGGCGTAATGCCGGTCCCGGCCGGTGCGCATTCAGAGATGACATAGTATCAACACGAATGAAGTCGGCTGAATGTCCGGCTTCAAGGCCCGGCAGGTTCAAAATGCTGCGTTTTCGTCAGACGGCTTCCCGCCGTTCGTGTTGGATGCGGCAACGTAGGGCTTCGTCTCACTACCCGAATTGCCGTGGGCGATCCCCTGGCAAGATGCCAGGTCCAAGCGAAGCGCCGGGCGGTGCGTGGGGAGGAGCCCTGGCTCTTTCACACGCACCGTCACCTCTGAAACGCTGATCCTGATCACATCAGGCGCAATGGAAAACCCCCGCCTTTGAGAGACGGGGGCAGTTGTCGGTGGAACCGACGGGGAAGTTATTTACCTTACCACAAATTGCGCCTCCGAAACAGCCAGCATCGCCTTTTGCTGTGGTGTCATGGGGCGAGGACGCTCACGCGGCCCGTTCCTCCTTGTGTCCAGCCGTCGCGGCAGACGATGCCATGATAAAATCGACGGCCTTCTGGGCCTCCGATGCGGCTTTGAAAATCATCCCCTTGTCATTCTTGAGCGCTTCAATCCAACCTTCAATATAGGCAGCGCTCTGATCAAATTGCGGTGCCACGCCCAATGTCACGCCAAGAATGCAGGCGCCGATCTCGGCCACCAATTCTTCAAACGCATAGGCTTTGCGATCCTGAAACTTCGCGAACCGATCCAACCGTTTCGCGCTGCCAGACCAGTGGATTGATTCATGGGCCAAGCTGCCGAAAAATCCAGCCGCGTCATGGAACGTCGCAATCGGCGGCATGTGAATGTGATCCTTCTCGATACTGTAATAGGCGCGCGGATCCTCGCTGGTGATGATGACCGCTCCGGTACCAGCAAAGAATGCGTCAAGCGTCGGATCTGATTTGGTGCCGAGATCACGCGGCGGATCGGGGCGGATGTAATATTCTTCCGGCAACCCTTCGATGTCATCCGCGTTGAACACATTGTTGAACTTGGCAAAGCGCCGGATGGTCGTTTCTTCCCCGGCGGGCTTGCTGTCATCCTCCTTTTCGATTGTGCCGTAGAAAACCGATTTCGCGGCTTTTGCGCCCTTCTTCACGGACCCTCCGAGATCCTGCGCCTGCTTGAATGTCATCCAGCGCTCGGAGGTCAAACCGCGCATATGGGCGGTGGCCCACAGCATGAGAATGTTGATGCCCTTGTAGGCTTCGCCGTTGTGACGCACGGGCAGACATGCACCACCGGTGCTGCCGGTCCAGGGTTTGCGCCACGGCGGTGTTCCGGCCTCAATCTGAGCGATGATCGTATCGGTGACGTGCTGGTGAATATCAAAACGTGTCTTGGCCATTTGCTGTGCTCCTGTGCGGTGTCGCCGGGGGTCGGCCCCGTTGGTTTCTGGTTTTGAGCGAAGCGCATTTGCGCGCCCGTCTCTAAAACCTGACCCGCTGGCGAAGTGCCGGAGTGAGCAAGTGCCACCAGAATCGACCGGGTTGGTGCGGCCCGCAGGCGCAGCCGAGGACACGGCCCGGTCTATTCTGGTTGCGCGCGCGAGAACCCAGCGGGTTCTAAAGCACCGTGCCACCGCGGCGTTCGGCTTGCCCGAACCCCAAGGCACAAATGAGAATTGGCAAGGGATCAACGATCCTGCGCCACCTGCAAAAGCGATCGAAACCCGAAGGGGCGGATCAGCACATCCCTGGGCGACCATGCCGCAAACTCCGTGCCCTGGCTCGGCAGAGACCGGGCCCGGGGTATTGCGGCAGGAAGACCGGGGATGCGATGTTCCGGGCGCAAGCCGCCATGCGGCTGAAGCCTGAGAGCGCGGTCACGAGCCCAAGGCTCGGGATTTGCCAAGAACAGATATCCGCTGCTCACTCCCGTCGTTGGTCAGTTTTCAAGCATGCGGTGAGGTCGCATTGTTGCGCGCCGATCGGAGCAAACACAGGCAGGCACTGGTGCGTTTCCTCAAACCCGCAAGAGTGGCGTATTGACTTGATCAACGGTCATCTCTTGGACCCGCGACCGAGACCGAGAAAGGACGCGACACACCATATGAAGTGGAACACGTCGAAGCCCACACAACACTTGCTATTGTTCCGCATTTGTTCTAGGCTGAGTATCAAGATACCGGAGGCCCCTTTCATGCAACCGACTTCAATCGAAACGACAGCCACATCCTTCAACAGCAACGACTATCATGTCGTTCCCGCAACCGAGAAACAGATCCGGTTTGCCCGCAACATCGCGCAGCGCACCAGGGTGGAACTACCGGCAGACCTCACAAGCGATCGGCGCCGGTTGTCTCGTTGGATTGACGCCCATCGCAAACAAGCCGCCACTTCGCCGTTCTCCAATTATCCATCTTCCAAACAGGTCGCATTTGCCGAACGGATTGCCCGGATCAAAAACCGCGATGTTCCCCGTGAGTGCTTTCGGGACAAGACACTGATGTCCAAATGGATTGACAGCAACCGCTAGGCGTTTACCGATCAGTGCAGCAATTGCTCATGGTTCGACAGTCACACGGGATCCACTCCGGGAAGGAACCCTGCGATGTTTGTCCGGCTTGAAAAGATCAACCCTGCGAAACGCCAACGGCGGTTCTACGTGATGAACGTCGCACAGACCCTGTTCGGCGAATGGTGTCTCATCCGGGAATGGGGCCGCATTGGAGCGGCAGGCGGACAGAGGATGGTCGACTACACCGCCTCCCAAGAGGACGCGGAAGCCGCTCTCAGAAAACTCTCTGATCAGAAATGTCATCGGGGGTATTGTCAGTGTGACTCTCAACGCGTTTTCTGACGCGGGTTTAAGACGTCCACTTCAACGTCGAACCCGCCACGGGAAAAACGTCTGCGCTCATGATCTTTCTGTCAAAGGCCATTGCTGCGCTGCATGAAGCACACGCAAGATTGTCACGGCGGCCGCAGTCTCAGCATAGACCACGATGTAGTTGGGGCGCACGACCATCTCGCGCGCTTCATCTACCCGACCCACACGATACATCTGCGGATGCTCCGGCAGGCGAGATGTCTTGTCATCGATTTCGTCTTTCAGCGCTTGAGCCGCGTCGGGATTGTCGTCGGAAATGTAGTCGATGATCGCGAACAAATCAGCGATGGCCAACGCACTCCACTCAAGAACCGGCACGACGTTTTTCGTCAATCAACGCCTGGGCGTCCTGCATCGCCTGAGTGTGAGGGACAGCCGGGCGAGGATCGTCCAGGGCTTCCTGCACCTTTGCGCGAAACCAGGCGTCATAGGCATCCGGATCAGTGGTCAGCCCCGCAGGTAATCCACCTTCCCTTGCAACGCGTGTCAAAAGAATGCGGACCGCATCCGAAAGCGTCAGACCAACGCCGGCGAGGGCGTCCGCAGCTTGAGCTTTGAGCTGGTCGTCGACGCGGACATGAAGCATTGAGGTTCGGGCTGGCATTGAGCATCCTCCTGAGCGTGAATGTATCTCATTTGAGATGCGTCTTCAACCCAATGGATGCCACATGAACCCGATCAACTTTCGACAAGCGGCACGCATCCCGCGCAGCGGCTCCGTGCTGGAATGACGCGCTTCGCGCTAAATTTAGCGCGAAGCGGTAGTGCGCCAATCCCGAGCAACCCTGACAAGGTGGAATGCGCCCGCCGCAAATCGAGGACCTTACTCGAAGTCTATCTCAGGCATCGTCGCCCGTGGTTTCGCGAGCACGCCATCTTCGGTGATTGCGGCAATCGAAGTCGGCGTGCGACGCGAGAGTTCGACCCCATCGCCGGACATCATGGCGTCGACAAACTCGGTTTTCTTCAGGACTGAGCCATCGGATTCCACGTAGGTCATGTCACCGCCACGTTCATGTGACACCGATCCGTCAGCCTTGATCCGCACCCAGGCCCCGCCCACTTGTACAGAAATCATGTGATCTTCGACCACCACGCCTTCCCAACTGACATCAGGATCACGGCGCAGCACGATCTTGTCCGGGCGCAGCTTGATCTGAACATCGCGCGGCCTGTCCTTGTCGATCGTACTCACGACCAGAAACGCTTCCTGCTGCTCGGGATCGGAGTGGATCGTGGCATTTCCGTTTTTGGGTGGCCAGACATTCGCCTCCGCCCGCCGATTGCCCTGCGGGTCCCGGTGAAACCCGATATAAAGTTGGGCCGAGCGCCATATCCGCGCCAGAGGGGTCTTCGTCACAGTCATGGATCGCACCTTTCACAACAGGGTTGGTTGCACAAGTTCATCGCTTCTCAGGATGAGCAGGCAGGGCGGTATTCCGCCCTGCCTCGCTGTCTCAGCCCATTCCCTCGGGGAGCCAAGCTGCAAGAATTGCCTCCTGCGCATCGCTCAGGCCAAGCGCGCGACGCACAGCGGGGTCGGCAAACAGGGTTTCCAACTTCTCGGCCTTTTCACCTTTTTTCAGTTTGGCGAAACCGGTCACGGTCGCATGATCTTCTGGCAGGTCCAGAAGTTCACGCCACAGGGAATTGAGATAGGCGGCCCCAACCCGGGAAAAGAAGTTTTCGGCAGTCGGTGTCCAGACCTCACGGATCGAGGTCGAGACCCTCTTGTCGATCAGACCGGCCAGTTTCTCATCCTCCACCGTCAGCAATGCGGCGAGATGGCGGGTCAGCTCCGCCATGATATGCTCCATGCCCTTTGCTTTGAACGCACGGAACCCACGGGCCAGATCACTGCCAAACGGGTCCTTCGGAGTGCTCGCCGGGGTGGTCAGGCGATCATCCAGCGCATAGCCTGCCGCATCGGTCGAGGGCAGGTTTGCCACGTCACTGGCGCTCAGGCCAAACGGGCGGCGATAGCCTGCCTTGCCCGTCAATTGAAACGCCAGCAGGGCGAGGATCATGTCCGGATCGCGCAAGGCGGCATGTTGCCGAGCCCCCGTGGCGACGCAGGCCAGATCAGCCGCCAGTTTCTGGGAGATTGGCGATTTCGGCTTGTCCGCCGAAGCTGCGCCGGCGTCGTGTTGTGAAGCTTCCAGAACGCCTGTCGCAATGGCGGCGTCCTGATCCTCGCGCTTGATCAACCCGCGAAGTGCCGACAGTGCGCCATCGTGGCTGACATAGACCATGGCCCCGGCCAGCGCTGTCTGCTGATCCGAATAGGCACCCTCGGTGATCGCTTCCAAAGCCGCGAACTCGGCACGCTCTGCTTCATCCAACGGCCCGTTGTCGGCTTGGTCTGCCAAGGCATCATGACGCGCGGATTGATCTTCGCTCAGCACGCCTTCCTCTTTGTAGACGCGGGCAAAGCCGTGGTCGCGCTGCATCTCATACCAGAACGGGTTGCTGTCGTCGGAGGTCATGATCCAGGCCCAGCCTTCATCCTCTTGGAGTCGACCCGCTTCTTCTTCCAGCTTCTCGGCAAACAGACGATTCAGGATGTCTGGATTGTCAAACAGGGTCTCATCCTCAAAGAGATCCTGAGTGACGGTGCCGCCTTCTGCTTCATAGGCCCCCTGCCCGACAAATTGTGCCTTGCGATTGTCGCCATCAACTGCATCGGGTTTCAGGGCGCTTCTGATCTGGTATTCGTTGAACCAGCCGCTCTTTGCCCGTTCCAGCACCTCCAGGATTTTCTTGTGATCCTCACTGACAGTCATGGCCTTGGCCTGGCCCATGCTGATCTCTTCGGATTTCAGTGCGTCCAGTACAGGGCCGGGCAGGCCCGCCAGCGCAAGGCGACGGCGCACATGCGCCTCGGTCACTCCGAACGCCTGGCTGATCTTGCCGATGGACAGCGCCTTTTCCGCCATTCGTGCATAGGCGCGCACCTCGTCCACCGGGTCCAGCTCTTCGCGTGCGGTGTTTTCCGCATTGGCCCATTCCTCGGCCACATGCGTTGACGCGGCCATACGGACCGGAACGGTTGCCAAGTCGGGGCGCTCGGCCACAGCGATGGTCAGCGCGCGCAGGCGGCGACCGCCAGCGACGATGCCCACCTTGCCCGCATTGTCGCGCAATCCGGCAAGGTTCTGGATCAGGCCGCAAGCCGTGATGCTATCCGCCAGAAGGGCAATACCCTCCTCGGCCACCTCCTGACGCGGGTTCAGATCGGACAGGTACAGATCGGCCAGCGGCACGTATTCGATGATTTCAGCAGCAGTCTCTGCGACGATGGTTGTTTGCGTATTCATTGGGTCATTCCTTGATAAAGATCGGTGCTTTTGTTTGGGTTGCCCTACCCCGACGGTGTAGAGCGAGGGGCCTAGGCCCGGGCTTGTGTTTTCAAGAAAGCGAGGCCGATCTTGGCGGAGAGACCTTTCCCGATTGCGGTTGAAATCAGTATTCGCTCGGACACATGATGGTCAGGGCGCGTTGGGTGACCGTCGGATCAAACGGGCGCTCGGAGCCGTATCTGAAGTCCAGGTCATAGAGATCGACCTTCCAGAACAGCTTTTGGTCGCCGACCGTCACCGATCCGAATGTGTGATCGCCCCAGGGGTCGTTATCTTCGGTGAACTGCGTATCGGTGGCCACCGCCGCCAGTGCAGCCGCCTGGAACGCGGCCCCCTCACCTGACACGCCGGGGGTCACGAGAACCTGCCCCTTGATGCCCTTCTGTTGCATCTCATACGCCGCCACAGGATCGATCAGAGCGTTGCGGAACAGATCATTCTGCTTGGCAATTTCTGCCGCCTGCTGGGCGGTGTCGTGTTCGATGTCGCTTGCGGTCTCGACTTCCATAGTCAGGTCTCCTTGTGTTGATCCCTCCGGGGGTGATCCCCGAATGGCGCTGGTTTTGAGCCAAGCCCTGAAAGGGCGTCGTCTCTAAAACCTGCCACGTGGCGAACGCGGAGAGGGGCGAGACCAGACAAATCGACAAGGGGGGTGCGGCCCGCAGGCGAGAGCCGAGGACACGGCCTTGTCTATTTGTCTTGTCCGAGGGGGGAGGCCGCGCCTTCCCCCTGACGGGAAGGCGGCGTTTGGCTTGTCCAAATCCCGCCTGACCCAGCAAGAATTGGCAAAGGATCCCCGATCCTGCGCGAGCGCAAAAAGGATCGTCACCCGAAAGGGCAGATCACCGCGGGTTGAGACGACCCTGCCGCAAAGCCCCTGCCCCGGCTCGGCAGAGACGGCGCGGGGGCTATTGCGGCAGGGAGTTCAGGACGTGGGGTTCTGGGTGAAAGCCGGCCTGCCGGCTGGAGCCTAGTGCCTGGTCCCGAGACACAAGGCTCGGGATTTGCACCGATACTGGTCGTCGGCTGTTTCAAGGCAGTGCTGTGTGGATCAGCTGGTCATCAAATGCGTTCGTCATTCCGCCTTTGCCAGCGCGCGCTCCATGACTTCAACGTCGAGCAGACACTGATATCAGTTACATCAAATCGAGTTCTGATTCTTCGGATCAGCGCAAATGCGCCGTGAGATCGGCCGCGCGATTAAAGAACGCTGATCTTTCAATAATATAGCTGCCCTCACATCGAACGGACGGCACCGTAAGAGCACCGGATTTGAGCGCGCGTGCCACAAAAAGTCCAGAAAATTCCATATTAAATCCAGCTTGTGTGAGCAGGATTACAGAGTTCCAAGGCAAGCTGTGGCAAGACTTGGATATTGTAACGATGATCCTGGCAACGAGTACGGAATAGGTGAGTGGTGAAGGTAACGAGTTCTTCGTAATTGAGCGAAGGTGTTCACGAACAATTTTATCAAGTGCCGGGCGCAAGGGAGACCTTGCGCCCAATTTTATGATCAGGGCCGTGGCCTACAGCATCTACACACGACCCCGATTAGACGTCCGCTTGTTAGATCAACGCCGCAGCGCAGCGTTCGCATCCCTGCCATTCCTGCATCTTGCAGCATTTTCGATGAGCAGCTGATCAGGGCGGAACAACGGGCCGGCTCACCTGCCGCCCGGCATGGGGCCGAATTCACTCACAATTCACCCCAACTCGACCGGACCAAACCGTGCAAATAGAGCGTCAAGCTGCCGTCGGGGGTCGCCGCTCGTCCCGCCATCGCATCGCGATCTCAGCGACGAGTAGATACGGCACAAAAAACGCAACGACCTGGATCTGGTCGAATAAACCTGTGAACTCCTTGTTAGAGGCGAGGCCACCGGTTGCAGCGTACCAGATGGCGTAATGCATGCGATATATCCATGACGCGACCGCGAGTACGACCAAGCGCACGGCCCAAGCGAAATGGCGACGCAAGTCCTTGGCCATCGCGTAGTAAACCGTGTTGACCGCCGTCCAGATCATCGCAGTGCCATAGATGGCGAACCACAGACTCATCCACCAGCCGCCTATTGTGCCATTCAGCGTAATGTAAACGAGCCCGCCAAGCCCCGTGGTGACGGCCAGCACGAAAAGAACATATCCGAACCGCCGGTGCAGACCGGGCCAGCGGCGCCTGACGATCGGAAGCGCCTGAAGTGGTGCGCCAAAGGTCAAAACGGCACCCGCAATCATGTGCAGTGCGATTACTGCATTGGCCAAAGTGCCATCTTTCTGAAAGACACGCGATACCTCGCCCGGCGATTGAGAAACCAGGCCGCGCACACCCAGATCGCCGGAATAGACCACGAACCAGCCCGTATTCAGGGCCAGCACCGAAAGGAGCAAAGTCGGCAGGTAACGCTGCATGCAGATTAGATAGCGCGCATCCTGGGTCAAAGCCACTGGCCAAGCTCTTGGCAGTGGCTTCTTCCGCGACCGATCTTCCAGTGCTGCTCACAATCAAGACAAGCCGAAAACACGCACATTGATTGGCCCACATCGAAAAATCTTCGCCATTGGGGAACTTCGTCAAGAGATCGCGATGCTGCGCCACGGCCTGTCCTAGGAGCCATTCGCTGCGACCGCATGATTCCGGTGCCGGTGAACTCACACTGGGCGGGACAGACCGGAATCGCACTACTGCTGCGAATGTGGGTGTAAGAGAGGCGACTAGGGTTTCTGTGCCTTGATGATCAGTGCTGGCATATCGAACTCAACCCCTCCGTCTCCGGCGGAGAACGGCGCCAAGGCGTGCTCGGACGCCTCCACCAGTCGTTCGAACTGCTTGTCTGACAAGACGCCTCCGAGCGTCCACACGCAGGCTCGCTCGGTCGAGACCATTGCGTCAATCGACCGGAAGCGAACCTCGCCGCTGTGCCGTACGATCTCTGCATCGACAAAACCTGCTTTGTGGCAGATGTCAGTCAGCCGCTCTGCATCGCCGAGAATAAATGGAGCTCGAAAGGTGGTCCCAACGTCTTTGCCGAATAGCTGATCGAGCAGGAGCGCAAAAGCGCCGTAGCCTGGAGAATTCTCGACCGCGTCACACACCGCCACGGCCAACCGTCCCTTGGGCTTCAGGACCCGCATCATCTCGGTGAGCGCTTTCGGCCTGTCTTCGAAGAACATGAAGCCGAACTGGCTGACGACCGCGTCAAAGCTGTTGTCCGGGAAAGGCAAGTTCTCGGCCTTGCCTTCCCGCCACTCGATCTGCCCTGGCTTGCGGCACGCAACAGCCAGCATTTCCGGATTGGCATCCAGTCCGACCACCGAGCCCGATGGCCCTGCAATCTCGGCGGCGGCGAGCGTCGCCGCGCCAGTTCCGCAGGCCACATCCAGAACGCGGTCGCCTGTCTGCACCCCGGCTTCGGCGCAGACCACCGGTCCCCACTGAGCAAACAGGGCTGGCACGAATTGCGCATCATAAACCTCCGCCGGCGGGCGTGTTTTCTGCTGAACAGTCATCCTGTATCTCCTTCTGTTGGACGTTCTGGGCGCGACGGCTGGGCACATCGCGGCAATGAGGTTATCCTGAGACATGGCTCGGACCCATGACCAGACGTCTCATTCACATGCTGGATCGTCCACGGTTCAGCGCCAGCCGGTCCTCTGTCAGGACTCGGCCACCGACCCGCTGTCCGACGTGCTGCGGATGGTGAAGCTGACCGGCGCGGTGTTCCACCTGGTTGAGGCGACATTCCCCTGGGGCGTGGATGTTCCCCGGGCGCGTGACTATTCCTCGATCATCTTGCCCCGCGCACAGCATGTGATCTCTTACCACATCATCCTGAAGGGCTCGGGCTGGGTGGGAATTCCGGGCGGGGCTTCGACCTGGTTCGAGGCGGGCGACATCCTGGTGCTGGCCCACGGCGACGCCTATTCGCTGCTCAGCTCGCCAGGTCAGACGCCCGAGTACGACCGTGCGGCGACCATCGGTTTCTTCCGCGAGTGGATGGCCGGCAAGTTGTCCTTCGTTACTCGCGAAGGCGGCGGTGGCGCGGGCGGCACCGAATACATGTGCGGCTTTCTCGGCTGCGACCTGCGCCCGTTCAATCCGGTGCTCTCGACACTTCCGCAGTTGCTGCGCATCCGGCAGTCCGGACTGGACCGGCAGGATCTGCTGGGACGCCTGATCGACCTGACGCTTGCCGACGCGCGCCTGCCGCAGCTGGGCGGCGAAGCCATCCGCCTGCGGCTGAGCGAACTGATCTTCGTCGAGGTGATCCGTCTCTACCTGGACTCCCTGCCGGCGCACGAAACCGGTTGGCTGTCGGGACTGCGCGATCCGGCCATCGGCAGGATCCTGACCCTGCTCCACGACCGCCCGGCCCATCCTTGGACGCTCGCCTTGCTGGCCGAAGAGGCGGGCATGTCTCGTTCCGCCATGGTGGCGCGCTTCACCCACCTGATCGGGCATTCTCCGATGCAGTACCTCACTCTCTGGCGCATGCAGATTGCCGCTCGCCTCTTAGCCGACAGTTCCATGAAGGTGGCTCGGGTCGGGCGCGAGATCGGTTACAAATCCGAGGCGGCGTTCAGCCGGAGATTCAAGAAAGCGGTTGGTCTATCTCCTGCCGACTGGCGCAAGAAGACGATCGCGGGTGTTTAGACCCAACATCGAGACCCGTCGCTGCATTCAATCCGAAGGTCTCAAATGTCCCTCACGCGATCCGGGCGTTGTCCTTAGAAACTTCGCTGCGCCTTGTTCGACCGGCCGCATTTCCTTCTGCCATGCAGCGTATTTTTTGACCGTGCAGTGGGTGATTGTGCCGCGAGCACGCGCATCGAGGAATCGGCGATCCTGCAGTCGACGCTGACCGGACCTCTTCAGCGCAGAACGAAAGCGCGATTTCGCTGCCCGCTGGAGCAAGATGGGCAGACCACGCGTGATGCCTATGGCCTGATAACCTTCAACCCTGTCCGCCTCACGAAGATGATGGAAGGTAAATTGAACAGCGGCAGACTATGACAGGACATGGTAGGGCCACGGCCTTTCTTCAGCGGCAGGCCGGGCTGGGTTCGATCAAGCGTTTGTATATGCGATTTTTCATCCACCGACAGCACAACCGCATGGGCGGGCGGCAACGCATCCGTTAGCATCTCTGGCATCAACGACCGCCTTGTGCGTTCAGCCGATCCCGTCGGACTGCCCAAGGATGTGGCCGGGCATTCATTAGGCCATCCGAAGAGTGCCGGAGGGCCGTCACCATCGTTTCCGCTCTGCGGCTTCATAGCTCTGGTTGCGTCGGACCGTCCTCTATCCGGGCCGGGGAATTTGGCAGGCGGATGCATAGCCCAAGCCTCGCTTCATTGCAGGGAACATGCGTACACTTGCCGCTCCTAATGACAACTCGGTGCGCACGTCGCGGCCAAACCGGGCCTCGATTTTGTCACCCAGCTCTGCGGCCTGAACAAGATCGCCGGATGCGATGGCGGTTCCAAATTCATATGCGAGCGCGTCTTCCGCGCTGTCCGGCTTGCCCGCCAAAGCGTGCTTGACCCGTTCAGAGCCAACCCCCTCAGACAGCGCATAACTACGCACCGTTTCGATACACGGGCCGCAATCCTCGGAGCGCACCGAACCAAGGCAAGCCATGTGAAAAAGCGGCGCCGACGCGTGATGACGATGACCAGAGAGCAGCATCCCATGTTGGAACCTTTCGGTCATGAAGCCGCCGGCGCACGAAAGATCGTCAATGTAGGGCTCGTTCATATCGCGCATCAGCGACACGAACGCGAATTTCGGCAGGGGAACCGGCGACACGTGCTGGCGCAGCAGTTGGATGAAAACGCCGGCAAATACGAGCAGCGGCGGGCCCAGAACACCCGGAGCATCGCGCCAGAATATATCCTGGCTACAGATTCCAATGACCACTTCGTAGATATGAAGCACCCCATGGGCAAACAGCCAGAGGTTTCCAACGATGGCTGCCCCCCATCGAAGGCCGGGGTGAAGCGCCGCAAATCCCAACACCACACCGGAGCCCAGATATGCTAATCCGATGTCTCGAATGAAATGGACGTTTGCAGGGCCGGTCGCCTTGACCGTATCTACGAACCCATACCAACCCAGCGGATTGATTAGCATATAGAGGCCGAAGAAAAATGAGAACAGTGCTGCCGATCCGATCAGGATTTGCACAACGCGATCTATCGCGTCAAATTTGCCGTACATTTGTAATCCCTGCATTATTCGGATATTTTATATCCAAATAAAATGCAGCAGTAAAGGATCATATGCTCAATGAAGATCAACAAAGGTGTCGAATGGGCAGCACATGCATGCTCTCTGCTGGGGCCTTTATGGCCCGACAAGGGTTTGCCGCTTTCGGCGCTTGCGGAATTTCACGAGTTGCCGGAGGCCTACATGGCCAAGCAAATGCAGGCCCTATCAAGAGCAGGCATTGTGAAGGGCGGGCGCGGGCGCAATGGCTTCTACGTGTTGTCAAAATCTCCCAAGGAAATCACATTACTTGATATCTTGTTGGCCGTTGACGGCAATGAACCGATGTTTGTCTGCACCGAAATCCGACAAAACGGACCCTGTGCGCAGGCATCGGAAGACTGTACCTCGCCGTGCGGTATTGCTGCTCATTTCGCCAGGGCAGAGCGGCAATATCGTGCAAGCCTTGAAAAAATTGACCTTGAATCACTCAACGCAGGCGTGATCAGCGACCTCAGCCCCGACAATCTTCGAGACGCCGCGGACTGGTTGTCGGAAAACCATCGCACACTTGGCTAGCCGAAACTGGTTCAAATAACCCAAGCCAAGGAGTTCTTTGACTGACATTCTGAATTCGATCGGCGCTGCGCTCAAAGCACACTTCCCCAAAACCCCAAAGCTGCGACCGGTACAAACAACCAACCCTGAGGCAAGTCCGCAAAGGTCAGGTTGGCTGCTGAAAACTGTCCCAGACCGATGCCCCAAGCCGCAAACAGCAACGCCATCACACTCCCGACAACGGCAAGATCGGTGCTGCCGCCCCAAAGCGCGGGCCACAGAAACAGCACGCTCATGGTCGCAAGGCTGATGGAAACCAGGTGCCAGCAAAAGTAGGCGACGTATTTCGGGCTTTTCTCAAGGTCGGAGGCCTTGAGCAGAGGGCGTGCAACGCCAGGCCCTCCGGCAAAGATGTGGATAAGGGTCCACAGTGCCGACAGAAGGCCAGCAAACAGGATAGGGAATGACATTTTGATCTCCATCTGTGCTCGATTTGGGCTGAAACGGGGTACATTGCGTTTTTGAAGGCGACTGTCCGGTCTGTTTCATTTCAGAGGCCGGACCGTTTGAGACCGCCTGTGCGCAGGAACGACACGACTGCTATTCAAAGAGCTTGAAGGCCAGGATGGCGGCAATTGGAAAGAAGAAGACCCAGGAGAGGTGCCGTCCTCTTGTCGCAAATACGGCGGCTAGACCGACGATCGCACAGGCGACGGCGATGGACGCCAGGACCGCTGTTGCCGTCAATCTTTCGTCCATGCTCATCGCAAAGAGGATTGCCGCTTGGCTCCACCAAAATAAGGTCAAGGCGTGCCAACCAAACCAAAGCGTCAGGCGTCCGTTCCGCTGGCTGCCCAAGATAACCGGGAAGTCACTTCTTCTCAGCAAAGGCGCAACGAGCCTTCTTCCTCCTAGAAAGCTATGCATCGCACCAACCAGTACGAGCAGAACAGCTGCAATCACTAACAACGTTCGCCTCTCCTCAAACCATCTCTGCGACTCTAATTCGGACAATTACTATCCGCTTTTATAGCGCTCGTAAAGGTGTCTTCGGGCCTGCTGCAATGTAGCGAGGGTTCCTGATCCTGTTTCAGACGTCGCGCGCGGTGAAAATGCTCGGGCATCCCTGCAGAATCCGCGCTGCATCAGGTCTATGGCGGTAAGATCACAAGCCTGTCAGACATGCCGTGCCAGGAAGAACAGCATTTTTGCACTGCCTGTCATCACCCAGTCGTTCGGTTTGCTCATCAAGCGATGCAGCCGTAAACCACAATCCCCATAGCACCGAAACCTGCCCGCGCTTTCCTCCTTGTCAGATTTGTCGCCGCTGCAGTTCACGCTGACAGCAGCCACAAACCTAAGTGTCCGATTCAAAACGGAATGAATGATTTCACCCTGTTGCGAGATGTCGGGTCAGTCGCCGGATATGGGCGATCAGCAGCCAAGCCTCGGCGCTCTCGATGGATTTCTCCCAATC